>PKCN01000258.1 GCA_002862205.1 Planctomycetaceae bacterium
TTGATCATTCTGCTTGTCTTTGGTTCGATCGAAGCGACGAACTACATTTTCCTGAAACAAACGTTGAACATTGCAGCTTACGAGGGGATCAGAGAGTCGATCAAAGTGGGATCGGACAATGCACGAGGTGCAGCAAAGGCTGAAAACATCCTGCGGTCCCGTGAAGTAAGAGAGTATGAAATTGCATTCCCCAATGGCCAATCCAGTCAGATAAAAAGAGGCGAGGATGTTGTCCTCGAGGTTCGGGCCTCGACTGCAGCAAACAGCCTGCTCGCCGGCCAATTCATTAGTAATCGCGTTTTAGTGGCTCGCGTCGTCATGGTGAAAGAATGAGCAACATGAAAAGAAATATCTCCAAACTGAAGTTTCCCCATCGCCTGCACTGCGTTGCAACGGTTGCACCACCATCTTGTGCGTGCCCACGGCAAAAACGCCCACCTCGAAGTGGCGCGATGATGGTGCTGATTGCCCTGATGATGGTCGGCTTCATGGTTACCGTTGCATTCTCGGTAGATATCGCCCACATGCACCTGACACGAACAGAGCTTCGCACTGCGACTGATGCTGCATCCAAGGCTGCTGCTGCGACCCTTGCAGAAACCATGAATCGCAATCAGGCAATCAAACGGGGACGTGAGATAGCCGCCGCGAATTCGGTCAACGGTGAGCCCCTGAGACTATCGGCAAGAAACTTCCAATTTGGAAATGCAAACCCGGGCAAGGCGGGCAAGTTCGAATTCAAAAACGGTGGCCGGCCGTATAACACTGTCCGAGTCACAGGAAAGCGAGACAAGCAGTCACTCTCCGGAGCCGTTCCGTTGTTTTTTGGTGGCCTGACCGGTGTTGACTTGTTTGAAACAGAATCGAGTGCATCAGCGACTTACATTGAACGTGATGTGGTTCTTGTCGTTGACCGCAGCGGTTCGATGTCGGGCTCGAAATTCAAGGACTTGATTTCAGCCATCGAAACATTCACCGAAACCTTGAATGGGACACCCGTTGATGAGTACGTTGGACTTGCGTCTTACAGCGAATATGCATCTACCGATGTGGATTTGACTGCAAATCTTTACCAGATTAACCGGGGGGTTAAGCTTATGAAGCTGGGTGGCTGGACAAGCGTCTCACGCGGGATGGCAGCAGGCAATCGAATCATGGAAGGCGGCAGGAATGCCAAATTTGTGGAACGCACCATGATTGTGATGACCGATGGCCGCCACAATCGTGGCCCTGACCCAGAGCTGATTGCCCGCGAACTCAATGCAGAAGGCATCATGATTCACACAATCACATTTGGGCGTAACGCAGATCAGCGACGCATGAACAAGGTCGCACGGATTGGGGGTGGTCGCCACTACCATGCCACCAACGGAATTCAGTTAAAAAAGATCTACCGCGAGATCGCACTTACTCTCAGCACCATCATGACTCAATAGCCAGCAAGGCAACACATCACAACGGTAACAACTGCCACTGCCCTGTTCGCAAAAGGGAGTTTGTCTCGTCAAACGCACTTTCATGACATCCCAAAGCCAGAAACAGCGACAACCTCGCCGAGGTGCAACCATGCTTGAATTTGCAGTGGTCGCGCCCCTGCTGTTCCTGTGTTTTTTTGCTGCCTTTGAATTCTGCCGGGTCGCAATGATCAAGCACACCACAGGCAACGCGGTCTACGAAGGCTGCCGCAAAGCCATCATTCCCGGCGGCACCAGTCGCGATGCAATCAACGAGGCACGTCAAGTCATGAACACTCTCGGCATCACCGAATTCAACATTCAGGTAAAACCACGTCAAATTGTTTCGAAGACCCGCAGTATCACTGTCCGCATTGAAGTGCCACTGGATGAAAACAGCTTCGTGCCCAACCAGTTTGTTGCGGGAAAGTCAATCATTCGCGAGTTGACGCTGACCCGCGAAGGTTCGAGGGGAATCGTCAATCCGTCTGCCCTTGATCACAAACCATGAATGATGAAATTCGTGTTTTCCGCTGTCGACGATAAATCCAACGCCGACAACAAAAAGGGCCTCTGTATGGTCGGTGAGCCAAAGTCAACTCACCCATACGCAGTTTTCGATCAATGATCAAACAAGATGGCCTTGAGTTGCTCGACAGCTTGTCCCACTGCGTGCCTTTGGATGACCTGCTGTTGCCCCGAAATCCCTAGATCGAAACGCCTCTGATCGTCCTGTTTCAATTCTTCAATCGCTGCGCAAAGACCATCAAGACAGCCGGGCTTGGTCAGCACCCCGCCCCCAGTGGACCCAAGCAACTCACCAAACGCACCATGATCGGGCTGGATTACAGGGACCCCTGCAGCAAGTGCTTCCAGTACGAATAGCCCTTTGGGATCCTCGTACTCGGTTGGCACCGAAAACAGATCAAGCGATTTCAAGAACCGGACTTTCTGATTCAAGTCGGGGCTACCGTGATAGGTAAATCGGTCCGTCAACCGTGCCGCTTCCAGTTTCTGTTGTTGAGCCTGAAAGTACTTCTGATTGGATTCTCCCAACCAGCCAGAAGCATGCAATGTCAGGTCACGGTGTTCCGCTTTCGAGGCAAGCCTGATGAAGGAATCAACGAGTTGATGAAAGCCTTTCTCAGGTGCAATTCGAGCCATGTACCCGAGTCGAAAGCTATTGTCTGTGTCCGCGCGGTCAAAGGCCAAAGATTGAGGAAGGTGTGCAGCGGTCGCATCCTGAATCTCAGCATCGTTCGCTATTGCAAACGGAGTGACATCAATCGACAGCGGTGCAATGTCAAAACGTTCTGGCGGGATAGCCAGCATCTCTCCCATTTTATTCGCGTAGAACTGACTATTGACGATAAATCGATCTACGGATGGCACCAGATCCTGGCACAACCCAATGGCGTCGTGTCGCACCTGGTCCGGAAGATGATCAAGAAAAATATCATCGCCTTGCAGCACAACCACCAAACGCGTGTTCGGAAGACGCCTGCGGATACCCGGCAGAGCGCCACCGATCAGAATGTTGCTCAAAACAAGAGCATCTGGCTGAACCTGATCTGCGAGCCAGTCGGTCAATCGGGCCACCTCCTGAGCTTGTCTTCCATCCGCCCCCCGCAGCATTGAGATCGCCAGTTGCCCCAATTGGTTTGCATTGGTCGCGTGCGAACGTCGCGTCGCCAGCCTGATCAAGGGTGACCAGTCGAGCGTGCGACGAATTGACGCCGGCAGATGCTTGAGCCATGGCATTCGCTGGAGCAAATAGATGTGAATCCCACCGAAAAACACATGCGTGTCAGCCACGCTCATGGCATCGGTACGAATGGGGGTATAAACGGGCTGCAGCAGGCAATCGACACCCTGAGTGCGCAACTCGCGAGCGAGCGCGTTGTCATGCATGCAGCTGCCACAGTACATTCCGGCAGCGCCGGCGGTAAGAAAAACCACGCGTTTGGGGTTTTCGTGATCGGAGTCTGCCGTCGGAGCAACTCCAGTCCGCTCGTCAGAATCTGACTGGGACCGCTGAGAGGAGGCATGGCTATTGGAAAATGCTCGTTGTGACAATTCCTGCCCGCTCCTATACTCCGGTGCTTCGAATTCCCTGACGACCCCGCTTGGCTGCCTCTCGCAGGCACCACCCGATTCCATCCGAGACCCGAGCCATTGTTTTTGGCTGGTAACCCTGATTGAGACGAGGGCGGCAATTCAGGCGTCAAACCCGACTTGAACCCCATTTTACCTGATCGGCCAGAGAATCCCGAGCCGCCAACTGGCATCACCGTCCTTTTTCGACCTCCTGACACCCAAACCAGCAGGTTGTGCGGGATTCGTCGACGTTGCCAATCAGCATGAGCCCGCGGCATTCAAAGCAGATCCAAGGCACTCGATCCCAGCCAACTCATGGCCTCTACTCCCGTCATCACCGAAGCAAATCTCGCCAAAGCCCCTTTTTACTGGGGGATTGATGTAGGCGGAACTGGTATCAAGATCGGCCTGGTTGACTCCAACGGTCAAACGCTTGTGTACCAGCGGATAGCCACTCGTGAAAGTGAGGGCCCCGATTCCGCTGTGCAACGCATGGTTGAAATCGTCCGATCCAACGAGCAGCGACTGGGGGTTGCCAATCAGGTCGCCCGTATCGGTCTGGGAGCGCCTGGGCCGATGGATTTACCGGGTGGACTTCTGGTGCAACCGCCCCAGCTGCCCAGTTGGTGGAATTTCCCGATCCGCGATGTCATTTCGCACCTTTTGGAACGCCCCGTCTCGTTTTTGAATGATGCCAACGCGGCGGCTTATGGTGAATTCTGGCTGGGCAGCGGGCGCGATGATGGTTCCATGGTCTTGCTGACGCTGGGAACCGGCGTTGGGGGCGGGATCATTGTCGATGGTGAGCTGGTCAACGGGGTCAACAGTTTTGGCAGCGAGTGCGGACACATCGTCGTGGATTCTTCTCCCCAGGCCCAACTCTGTGTCTGGGGCGGAGGTCGCGGACAGCTTGAAGCTTACGCATCGGCCAGTGGCGTGGTGCAACGAACGCGCCAACGGTTAACGGAAGGTCAAGCCAGCAGCCTGAGCGGACTGCTGGGTGGACAGGACACCGAGTTGACTGCCAAGAAAGTCTACCTGGCTGCGGTTCAAGGAGACTCATTGGCTCTGGAAATCGTCGACGAGACCGCTCGATGGCTAGGCATCGGTGTCACAACTCTGGTTCATACCCTTGATCCAGGCTCTGTCGTTCTGGGCGGCGCCATGAACTTTGGAGGAGGCGACTGCCCCATTGGCAAGCGTTTTCTGCAGGGCATCGTCGATGACTTTCGCGACCGTACCTTTGAGAATGTCTTTAATGGAACCAGCATCAAGTTTGCCTCACTGGGAGCCGATGCCGGCTATCTGGGTGTAGCCGGCTTCGCCATGAAAGAAGATCAATCAGGTTGAGCGATTGACGATCATGTTGCTCCTCTACCCGCACCAAACATTGCATTCAATCAACTGCATCTGTAAAGCAATTCATGTCAGATAACATTCGCAACTTCTGTATCATCGCACACATCGATCATGGCAAAAGTACTCTGGCCGACCGGTTGCTGGAACACACTGGAACCGTGACTCGCCGGGAGATGAAAGAGCAGTTACTGGATGATCTGGAACTGGAACGGCAACGTGGGATCACAATCAAGGCACGTGCCGTTGCCATGAATTTCAAACGCGGCGGCAAAACCTACGAACTGAATCTGATCGACACCCCAGGACATGTTGACTTTCAGTACGAAGTTTCTCGTTCTCTTGCATGTTGCGAAGGAGTGTTGTTGCTGGTTGATGCTTTCCAGGGTGTGGAAGCACAAACCGTTGCCAACGCTTATGCAGCGATGGAACATGAACTGAAGATCATTCCCGTCATTAACAAGATTGACCTGAAGCATGCACGGCCGGATGAAGTTGCCGAAGAGATGATGAACTCACTTGGCACCGACCCTGACCAATGCGTGCGTGTCAGCGCCAAAACCGGTGAGGGAGTCGACTCGCTGGTCGATGCGATCCTTGAGCACATTCCACCACCAACCGGTGACCCCGATGGCGTTCTGCAAGCCATGGTATTTGACTCGAACTACGACGATTACCGTGGAGCCATTACCTATGTTCGGATCATGCAGGGAACTGTCGCCAAAGGCCAAAAGATTCAATTTCTGCGAGCCGGAACTCAGCACGAAGTTGTCGAATTGGGACGTTTTGTTCCCCACCGTGAAGCGTGCGATTCACTGAAAGCGGGACAGGTTGGATACTTGATCTGCAATATCAAGAGTCTGGGAGATGTCCACATCGGCGATACGGTGAGTACCGCCAGCAAGGCCCCCGCCGATCCACTGCCCGGCTACGCTCGCCCCAAGCGAATGGTGTACTGCGGATTATTTCCCAGCGACGGCCAGGATTTCAGCGAGTTACGAGATGCCCTGGAGCGACTGGCAGTCAACGATCCCAGCTTTGAGTTTGAACCTGAAACCAGTGACGCACTCGGCTTTGGTTTTCGCTGCGGCTTTCTTGGTCTGCTGCACATGGAGATCATCCAACAACGGCTGGAGAATGAAGCCGACATCGATCTGGTGCAGACCGCTCCCAACGTGACTTATGAAATTGTCAACAAACGGGGCGAAACCATTACCATTCACAAGCCTCAGGATGTACCCGACCCGGGTGACGTGGAAGAGTTCCGTCAGCCCATCGTACGTTGCAGTGTGATCGTACCCACCGATTTCATTGGCGCTGTGATGAAGTTGTGTCAGGAACGTCGTGGCATCCAACAATCACAGGAATACCTGGGTGCCCAACGAGCAATGATCACCTATGACATTCCGCTGGCCGAAGTCGTGTACGATCTGCATGACAAGATCAAGAGCTGCACCCGCGGCTATGGAACACTTGACTATGAGATGGTCGGGTACGAACCAGCCGACCTGTGCCGACTGGACATCATGGTCAATGGCAAACGTGTCGATGCCCTGAGCGTGGTTTGCAACCGGGCCGATGCCGATCGGCGTGGGCGAGCGGTTGCCAAAAAGCTGAAGGCTGAGATCGAACGACATATGTTCGAAGTTGCCGTCCAAGCGGCGATCGGCAGTCGCGTGATCGCCCGCGAAACGGTACCTGCAATGCGCAAAAATGTAACCGCCAAGTGTTATGGTGGTGACATCACGCGGAAACGCAAACTGCTGCAAAAGCAGAAAGAAGGAAAGAAACGCATGAAGGCAATCGGCAATGTCGAGATCAGCCAGAAAGCGTTCATGGCCGTGCTTAGTGACAACGAACAGGGCTGATTCATCCGATCAACTCAACGGCAACAGGGCTCAACGGCAACAGGGCTCAACGGCAACAAAACACTGCACGCTGGCTTTGATCCCAGGGAGATACCGGCACCAGCCATCACCGCAATGCCTTCACGTGGCGATCAGGCCAGGACGCTCAAATCCCGCCCCACCTTGATCTGAGGGGAATTTGCGGATGAACACGAACGCAGAAAGCCAGCCCCGGTTGCATCACGCACGCCGGATGCCCCGTTGAGCTTTGCATCCCTCTCTGACTCTAGGGTCGATTTGACTCCCTTGGCTGTCACTAGAGTGCGATTGACAAGCAACCCAAAAAGCTTGTGATGACAATGCTGGCAATCATTCACGAAGCTCTCTATCGTGTCAGCAACCCAGGCAGCGCCGTGCTGCGAGTTGTTTTTCTGCTCGCTTTTGTGTCATTGATTGGTGCTCACTTCGTGTGAGCAAGGCGGCCAAGCAAGACGCGAGACGCCCCTCTTTTGAAGGGTGGCTATCTCCACATCGTGGGCAGATTGGATTTACTTCCCATCAGGAGAGAGTTGTGACTCGTTTTAATCGCCTAATTTCTACTGGGGGAGCGGTATGCATACTGCTTGCCCTGACCTTTGCCACTCAGGCTCAGGACGCCAGTTCCGATGCACCGGTCGAGACACCGGCAGCTGCCGCAGCACCATCGGCTGCCGCCAACGCCCCCCCAACCTCAGGCAAAACACCGCCTGCTGAAGAAGCTGCTGCTGCGATGGAGGCGACTTCCAACCCGGCAGACCCAGCGGAAGCTGCTGACCCACCTAGCGCTTACTCATCAGCGGACTACATCGCCTCGGACGGGTACGCGACCTTCACGGTCAACAATCTCTGGATCTGCATTTCAGCCGCCCTCGTGTTCATCATGCACTTGGGATTCACGACGCTGGAAAGTGGTTTGACGCAGAAAAAGAATGCAGTCAACATCATTTTCAAGAATGTGTGGATCGTGTGCACCGGCATTTTGCTCTACGCCATGTGGGGATTCAATGCGATGTATCCGGGTGATTTCAATGGTATCTTCGCGATGGGCGGCTGGTTTGGACAATCGCTCAACGATACGGCAATGACGACAGCTGAGTACAACGTGGGCTACACATGGTGGGGTGATTTCATTTTCCAGGCCATGTTCGCTGCGACCGGTGCCACGATCGTCTCGGGTGCAGTTGCCGAGCGTGTGAAGCTTCCGACATTCATGCTGTTCGCAATGCTGCTGGTAGGTTTTGCTTACCCGATCACAGGCAGTTGGATGTGGGGCGGTGGCTGGCTTAAGGGGATGGGCTTTTATGACTTTGCTGGCTCCAGCGTTGTTCATGCCTTTGGTGGTTTTTCTGCTTTGGCGTGTGTCATGCTGCTCGGCCCCCGCTTGGGCAAGTACACACCCGATGGAATCAAACCGATTGTCGGCCATAGCATGCCTCTCGCTGCGATTGGCGTGTTTCTGCTGTGGCTGGGCTGGTTTGGATTCAATGGTGGTTCGGCGCTGGCAGCTGACCCAAAAGCAGTTTCTTTTGTCTTCGTGACGACTAGTCTGGCCGCCTGTGCAGGGGCAGTGACTTCGATTGTCGCATCCTGGCTATTGCTGAAGAAACCTGATGTATCGATGGCCCTGAACGGCATCCTCGCAGGTCTGGTTGGAATCACCGCAGGTGCTGATACCGTGACCGAGTTCAACTCGATTTTGATTGGCGGAATCTCTGGTCTGATCGTAGTGGTTGCGATTCTCGCCTTTGACAAAATCCGCATGGATGATCCGGTAGGAGCCATTTCGGTGCACGGTGTTTGTGGCATTTGGGGCACGATCGCGGTTGGCATTTTCTCGTTCAATCCGGAGCACAAAATTTGGATTCAAGCGGTGGGTACCTTCTCAATCGGAGCTTTTGCCTTCCTTTTTTCTTTCGTGCTCTTTCTGATCCTGAAAGTCACGATTGGTATCCGGGTTACCCCGGAAGAGGAAGAGCAGGGTCTGGACCTTTCCGAGCATGGTGCTCACGCCTACAAGCTCGACTGATCGACGAGAATCTGTTTGAGTTACCAAGAGCGCTCGATTTAATGAACGTCCGCGGTCCACGAGGATCGCGGACGTTTTTCGTGCTTGACGTGGTTCCAAGCTGTTGAATGCTTCGTTTTCTGGGTTATCCCTTGGAAACCGGGGAGTTGAAGTCGCCGCCAACAGACTTCCCATGCCTCACATGGTGCGAGATGCAGAGCGAGGCATCTAGGAAGGTGAGGCTTCGGGGTCTATCCTGTGGGCGGCTGGCAACAGTCCCTACCAACAGGTTTTATTCCGCCCGCTCCAGATCACGATTGCTGTGTTCCATATTTACAGGCAGGAACCATAGGCGGCAGCAATCGACGGGAAGCACTTAGTGCGAGGAGGCGGGGATGTTTTTGCGCGCTTCAACAAGTAAAGGTGGTCATTGTGTGTGGCTTGAAACGTCTATGGTTTTTTCTAGGGGCGCTCGCCCTGATAACGGTGTGTTTGCCCGAAACACCGCTCTTTGCTCAAGATCCGGGCACCTCTCAATCCGATGCCATTATCGACAGCGTTGGAGGTACGGTTTCCTCCAGCAGCAACATCACCGAGGAGATGAAGGAGGAGCTTTCCGAGACTGCTGCAGCCGTCAAAGCTGATGGGCTCACGGAGGGTAGCCTGACCGATGGTGAAATTGCAAACAGCTCGTACGCAGCCCATAACGCATGGATGCTGGTGTGTTGTGCTTTGGTTCTTTTCATGACCGCTCCCGGGTTAGCCCTGTTCTATGGTGGCTTGGTACGTCGCAAGAACGTCCTGAGCGTGATGATGCATTGCATTTTCCTGATGGGACTGATGACCGTCATCTGGGCCACATACGGATACTCTCTGGCGTTTGGCGGCGACGGAGGATGGATCGGAAACGGTGACTATGTGCTCATGAATGGTGTGCAACGCGAGTGGAGCCCGACTCTCCGGGAACCTGTCACACCGATGGAAGGCGATATGGCCCGAATGACGCATATGTTGTTTCAGGGCATGTTCTTTATCATTACCCCAGCACTGATATGCGGTGCCTTTGCTGAACGCATGAAATTTGCTTCGATGGTGATTTTCTCGATCGCCTGGGGCACTTTGATCTATTGTCCACTATGCCATTGGGTTTGGGATGGTGGCCCGCTGTCTTACAACGACACCTCAATTCTGGGAGGTGCTCTCGACTTTGCGGGCGGGACCGTCGTCCATATCAGCAGCGGGATTTCAGCGCTGGTCGCTGCCATTCTGATTGGTCCACGGATGGGATACCTGAAAGAACCCATCCAGCCTCACAACCTGACCTACACAGCGTTGGGAGCAGCAATGCTGTGGGTGGGGTGGTTCGGCTTCAATGCAGGAAGCGAACTACTGTCCGATGGTTTGACAAGCAGTGCCTTCGCAACGACGCACTTTGCAGCTGCAGCAGGGGCTGTGACTTGGGCGTTGGCCGAATGGCTCATTCTTGGCAAACCAACGGTACTTGGTGCCAGCAGTGGTGCAGTCGCTGGCTTGGTCTGCATCACCCCAGCAGCTGGATTCGTGAACCTGATGCCGGCCCTGATCATGGGAGCCACCGCAGGCTTGGTCTGCTACTTTGCCTGCTCGTGGCTAAAGCACAAGCTTGGTTATGACGATGCCCTTGATGCCTTCGGTGTTCACGGGATTGGGGGTGGCCTTGGTGCCATTCTGACGGGTGTTTTTGCGAGCCGTGTCTGCTGGGACGTAAGCGAAGGTGTCCCGATTGGCTTGATTGAATCAGGTGGCAATCCCTCACTTGTGATTGGCCAGATCGCTGCTGTGCTGATCACCGTCGCCTTCGCAGGGATCGGCAGTCTGGTACTACTTAAATTGCTCGACGTGACGATTGGTTTGCGTGTGCCCGCCGAAGAAGAGCAACGTGGACTCGACATCACCGCTCATGGTGAAGAAGGTTACATGCTGGCCTAGGTTTTACTCCAGTTTTCACTTTCATCGGTCCATGCGTTTTGCATGGAAACCCGAAACGGCAAGCGGCTGTCACGATCAACGTGACGGCCGCTGTCCTTTGATAAAACCGGTTATCTACCTGATTTCGAGCGGTGAACTTGGCAAGAGCTGCCCTGATTCCCTGCTTCGAAAATGTTCGTGATGCAGGGCAGGGCAGAAATCAACGGCACTCGATTTTCCGCATTGCTGCCGCTGGCACGCTGCTGCGTCTGCAAGTCTCAAGTCTCAAGTCTCAAGTCTCAAGTGGAAAATCCTCTTCCTGACAACCCGAAGCGCAGCTTCGGGTGCCAGATGCCAATCCGATCAGACCAAGAAGGTATCACTCCCACTGGTCATTGGATCAATGCAGGATGTAACCTCTCTCCTCATGCTCTGTCAAATCCAGACCACGGGTTTCAGTCGTGGCATCAACTCGAAGCCCAACCAATAACTGAGTGAGTTTGAGGATCACGATGGTGGCGATGATCGTATAAATCGCCGCCGACGAGGCGCCTACAAATTGGGTCCATACACTGCCCAAAATGCTGTAGCTTTCGTTACCTGCCTGATTTCCGCCGAACATTTCCGCAGCGAAAACGCCACACAGAATGGTACCAAGAAAACCACCAACACCATGAACGCCAAACACATCAAGCGAATCATCATAACCCAAGCGTTGCTTGAGTTTGGTTGCAAAGACATAGCACAGAACAGCTGACGCTGCCCCAATGGCCAACGCCCCCACAGGTCCAACATAACCTGATGCTGGCGTGATCGCGGCAAGTCCTGCAATAGATCCGGTGGCAGCGCCAAGTACACTTGGTTTCCCTAATTGCACCCATTCAATTCCAAGCCAAACCAAGGTTGCTGTTGCAGCGGAGAGGTGAGTGACGAACAGAGCCATCGCCGCGTCACCATTGGCCCCCAAAGCACTGCCTGCATTGAATCCAAACCAGCCAACCCAGAGCATTCCAGTTCCGGTGACGGTCATGGTCATGTTGTGGGGTGGTTCCAGTTCCCGGGGATAACCTGAGCGTGGTCCCACCATGATGCATGCCACCAAGGCCCCCAAGCCAGCGGTCACGTGAACGACGATTCCTCCTGCAAAGTCCATCACTCCCATATCCGAATAAGCACCTCCACCCCACGTCATGTGACAGATCGGCACGTACACCACCAGGAGCCAGATGCTGGAAAAAAGGAGCACTGCAGAAAACTTCATGCGTTCAACGAATGCGCCGATCATCAATGCCGGAGTGATAATCGCAAAGGTCATTTGAAACGCTGCGAACAGAATTGTGGGGATTCCGCTTTGCGGTTCACCATCAGCACTGGTGACGTAGACCGAAGCACTATCAATACCTCTCATCATGACCGCATCCCAATCACCAATGTAGCGATTGAGCGATGCGCTTTCCGGTGTTCCGAATGCGAGTGTGTAACCGCAGACCACCCAGATGATCGACATCAAAGCGGTCAAAGCCAGACACTGCATCAAAACTGACAAGACATTTTTTTTGCGTACCAGCCCGGCATAAAAAAGCGCCAAAGCCGGTATCGTCATGAACAGGACAAGGGCAGTCGACGCGAGCACCCACGCAGTATCACCAGTGTCAATGACTGCCTCAGTTTCGGCAGCGGAGGCTTGCGTACAAGACAAACCTCCGAGCAAAAACAGCGAGACGAAAGTAAAAGCAAGCCGAGGAGAAAATTTCTTTAACATAAGTAGATCGATCCTTTAAAGTCACTTGTTATCCGCCAAGTTCAAGTGCAGAACCGCAAAATCCTATTACAAGAAGCTCTGATTGTGTATCAGGGGTGCTAAATCCTCCATGCATGGGAGCGGAAAACCCGCCTCATCAGTAGCACTGGCCAACAATTTCCAGCTGCCGCAAAGTCAGAAAGGACGTAAAAATCGGATCATTCTCAATCTCCATCGTCATTTTTTTGGGGGGGGCGGTGATCCGACCATTTTGCAGGGGCAGATCAACGGCCATTGCTGCCCCACTGTGACCCAGCCAGAGATTTCTTTCCCATCGACTCCATCGGGCACCTTCTTCAGCGTCCTCTCTTCAGCGTCCTCGTCTCAGCGTTCCTTCTTCAACGTTCCTTCTTCAACGTTCCTGTCGACGGGGAAGTCAACGGGGAAGTCAACGGGGAACAGAAAGCTGAAAGCGGCTGTCACGACCAAACTGGCTGCTGCGATCCACTGGGTCCACGCCAAGCCGATTTGACTGGCGACCTGCCCCCAGATCAATGATCCTACCGCCATCGCCAAGGCCATCATGGTCATGTAGGCGCCCATCCCACGGGCGCGAAGATGATCTGCCAAGGTCATCTGAGCGGTTGCATTGAGGGTGGTCAAACAAATCATCCACGCAGCTCCCATGACAAAACAGGCGAAAAGTGCAAGCGTATCATGCAGCCAGGTGTCGCCCTCGGCATGTCCAAGCATGAACAGACCCACCGCGAAACAGACCATACTCGCTGCCAGGGTCCGGTCCATCAGGTATCTGCGGTGCAGTGCATGCAGCAATCTTGCTGCAACCACGGCCCCCACTCCAATGCTGGTGACCAACAATCCATACCCCTCAGCTCCCCATGCCAACTGTTGCCGAGCAACCAGTGGCAACAATGACCAAAGCGCAGTCGCAGGCATCAGAAACAACATGACGCCTACCAGCACATTGCGCATGGTACGTTCCTGAATCACATATACGAATCCTTCTTTCAATGCAGCTTGATACGACAGACCCCGATTTGATTCAGTCTTCTCACGTTTCCAAAGCAGCAGCACGACCAGCACCCCAGCGAAGGACAACGCATTGACAGCGAATGCAACCCAGACTCCGGCAGTCGCGATGAGCACACCTCCTAGAGCAGGCCCTGCAGCGCGTGCCAAGTTGAAACTGATGCTCCCCAAAGCAATAGCGCGGGCAATCTGTGTGGAAGGAACCAATACTGGGATCGTTGCTTGCCAAGTCAGGATGTGCATGACCAGACCTAACCCAATCGCAAAGGTTAACGCCAACAGGGACCATGATGTAATGAGTTGCTGCCACGTCAACAAAGCCAGCAACGACGCAAACGAGAACATCAACAACTGAGTAACGATCAATAGCTGTCGTCGATCCATTCGATCTGCAAGTACGCCTGCCGGGATTGCCAGAAAGATCATGGGGCCTGACATCGCAATCCGGACGGCTGACACCATTTGCGGGTCAGGGTCCAGACTGGTCATCAACCAGCCTGCCCCGATTTCATGAACCCAGGTACCCAAATTCGAGATCAGGGAAGCGATCCAAAATGCCCTGAAGATGGGGAGACGCAAAGGCGCCCAAGCCGCTCCATCATCATGCCGCTCGTCATCATGCCGCTCGTCATCATGCCGCTCGTCATCATGCCGCTCGTCATCATGCCGCTCGTCATCATGCCGCTCGTCAT
>PKCN01000188.1 GCA_002862205.1 Planctomycetaceae bacterium
GGATTCACATTTGAATTCATATTCGCAGTCGAGACCGCTTTCAGCGGTGTGCCGTTGGCTGTCTTTTCCGGAGGCAGCATGAGTTCCTGGCCGGAAGCTATCTCCGTCAAAATTACAACGCACAGCACTGGCTGCACCTTGCGCAACAGATTTGAAAATCCCTGAAAGAGATTTTTCGCAGTCTCCATGAGTGGAGCTACCTGTGGAAATGGGGGAGTCGAACCGGATCGGTGAGGCAGGGTGTCGGACGTGTCGTGCGATCAGCAGCCTCTGACACCCTGACTTGTTGCAAAATTGCTGCATTCGCCGCAAGTCTATTCAGCTGGTGGTGTCGTGAATGGTACCGGGTTTCCAGCCTTTGGGGGTGTGAAACAAACCGTCTGCGGTGGTCAGGTCTTCAACTCATTCATACCTGTTCTGGCTTCCAGATTACTTCGTTGCTGTCTGTGAAACTCGCTGAGACAAGTTGTCGTCGTAGCGGGCTAGATCATCAGGCAAATGTCTACGAGGCGGCATTCTGCTTCTGGTGGGGTTTCATCGTTTCCCCGCCCCTGTGGTCGCTGCCTATTCGTTGACAGGCAATGCCATCATCAGTCGCGGCTTCCGATCGTTGGTCTGAAAGAAATCCCAGAGAACTGGTCGCAACGAATTGGTGCCAGCGAACTGGTCGATTCATTCGGTCATTCAACGCCGGAGGACGACCGAAGTTTCAATTTGCAAGATAGAACCTGGGAGTCAAATAGGGCGTCCCCATCGACGTGAATCGTTGCATTGATTGTTTTTGATTTGCCTTCGGGTGTATTGATGATTGTCAGGCAGCGACGGAACCGCGTGGTTACACTGCGTGTTTCCTCGTTCCAGATGTTTTCTTGCTGATAGGCATTGGCCGCGCTATTCCATTTGATGTCGGATTCAATCGTTGCCAATGACTTGCCTGATTGATCAGAAATCTGTAGCGACACTTTGTATTCAAAGTGGGGCCTGATGTCTTTCTGCAGTTGTCTTCTGGTAACGATGTTAGGATCGCTGGCAATGGTTTCGATGCTGGGTGCTGGCGGGCTTCCGGGAGGCACGTAAAAATTGAATTGTGAACATTCAAGGGAGAGTTCGATTTCTATCACCGTGGGGTGCTTGTTTCCCACCGCAATGTCAGCGAACTGGTTTTCCTGATCCACCTCGATATTCAGCGACGTGTCTTGCCCATTGAGGAACGGTTCATGAAGAAAACCAAACTGCTCGTCTGTTTGAATTTGCTGGTTTGCCGTTTTGGAAGTGCCTGCCCATGCTTTCCAGGCAACTGCGGCTACGCTGGCACCCAGACCGGTGATCAGGGCGAGCAGGCTAAGGAATAGTAGCGTACGAAGAGGACGTCTGAGGACTGTTGCGTTCTGTTGAGTGACGGGGGGACGCGACCATGGTTGCTGGGGAGGCGAGATCGGGTATTGAATCAGGTATTGAGCCAGGTCTTGCGCGAGTGCCTCAGCTGTCGGGTAACGATCTGCCGCTTTCTTTTGCAGACAACGAAGGCAGATTCGTTCAAACTCGGAACTCAGGGAGGAGTTAAACAGTTTGGGAGAAGGTGGATCCTTGGATTCGATCTGCTGCAGGAGTTCATAAATGTACTGTGATTCAAATGGGAAGCGAGCCGTGCCCAATCGGTAAAGTATCATTCCCATCGCATAAATGTCAGTCGCTACGCCGACATCGCGACGACTTCCACGAGCCTGCTCGGGCGACATGTAGATAGGAGTGCCAAGCAGCTGTCCTGTGACCGTATCGCCAGTGCCTGCGTGATCCGATTTGCACAGTCCGAAATCAATGATGTGAATGTCATCCTGGGTGTCGATGAGCACATTTTCCAATTTAAGATCGCGGTGGATCACTCCCTTGGAGTGGGCGTGCGACATGGCATTGGCAATGTCACGAACGATTCGGATCGCTTCCTGTTCCTGCGATGCTCGATTATTGAAGTACTTGGCGAGGGATTGACCATTCACAAAATTCATCGTGTAGAAATGGTTGTCGTCCAGACAATCGACATCATAGATCGAGATGATTCCAGGATGCTCCAAAGCGGCGATGGCCTTTGCCTCGGTGTAAAAACGGGTGACTTCAAGTTTGGATGCAAATTGGCCCTTGAGGATCATTTTTAGGGCGATCGTGCGATTGAGTCGTATCTGCTTGGCCTTGTAGACCACTCCCATCCCACCCCGAGCAATCTCTTCCTGAATCTGATAATCGCCAATTCGTTTCCCGCTCACACTGGGAGCAAGCAGTGGCTGTGTGTCTGCGACAAGCGTATCGTCTGGCTGTTGGATATGAGTGATTGGTTCAGCAGGCAAGGCTCTTTGTATGGCTTCGCGGTGTTGCTCAAATCGATTGAGGTAGTGCTGACGATCGATCGGCAAACCTGCGCCGCGACGATAAGCCAGTTCCAACGACAGTAACTCAACGAATAATGCTGCCTCGATTTGACTGGGAGCTTCTTTCAGATATAGCTCGATTGACGGCTTTTGTTGCGTCCTGATGGCTGCTTCGAATTTGTCGGAAATTGAATCAATTTCCCGAAGCTCATCAAGCTTTTTTGGTAGATGATGTGAGTCGTCTGCCATTGTCGTGCTGCCTCCTCATCTTCCTCATCCACAACTTTCCCGCTGCTGGGCGGGAACGAAATACGAGACGATCAAAGATAACGTAATCCACCCTCAATGCGGGAACGTGGATCAAGTAGTTTGTGAAAAAAGTTTTTACCATGAACAGCGGTTGTTAGCTGCCGTTTTACCTGATTGTCAGGTGATTGAAGACGAATATTGAGTCCTGTAGCCCGGTATTGGTCTTCTGTAGATCACTTGATGAATGGCGATGGGACCAACCCGAGAAACTTCACATGACCTGTGCGTTAGGGGAAATGAATGAAAACGTCGCTGGTGATCGATTGAAATGCGAAATGCCGGGTATTTGCGAAATGCCGGGTAATGAAGTGCAGTGAAAAAATGACTTCGATAGCGGAAAACTGATTTGCGTGCGCTGCTAAAATGCGATCATGGAATCATGCTGAGACTGGGGTATGGAGACTGGGTTTTGCTTGTCAGAACGCACGTCAATGCAACGATTAGGATTCCTTGCTTGTGCCGCGAACATCGGTGACGATCCGGAACAGAAAAATCCGGAACAGAAAAATCCGGAACAGAAAAATCCGGAACAGAAAAATCCGGAACAGAAAAATCCGGAACAGAAAAATCCGGAACAGAATAACGGAGAGGTAATGAACTATCGGATTGCAAGGTTGATGAGGATGTGGGAAAGAGGGAATGGATCGCAGCGTTTGTGGGTTCACGCATTCGCGGTGCTTGTCTGTGCCTTGCAAAGCTGGGTCGGTGAACTCAGTGCGGCTGAAACGCAACCGCCCAATGTTATCTTCGTGTTTGTAGATGATCAGGGGTATTACGACCTTGGGTGCTATGGTGCTACTGAAGTCAAAACGCCGCGGATCGATGCCATGGCTGAACAGGGCACTCGCTTTACGGATTACTATGCAGCAGCACCCATTTGCAGTCCATCACGCGCGGGGCTGTTGACAGGGTGCTATCCCCGTCGAGTTGGGAATCAGACGTGGGTTCATCGCGCAGATTCTTTATCCGGAATTCACCCCAGTGAATTGACACTGGGTGAGCTGTTCAAAAATCATGGTTACGCAACAGCATGCATCGGAAAGTGGCATCTCGGTTTTCAGGAACCATTTCTGCCCCACAATCAAGGCTTTGATCATTACTTCGGTCTGTTGCACAACCTTGATCCCGTGGAAATTGTGTACTTCGAAGAAGAGGGTGGAGTTCCTCTGTTACGAAACGGAGAGGTGGTGAAGCGACCAGCTGATCCAACTGAACTGACCAAGGTTTATACCGATGAAGCAATCAGCTTCATGGAAGAGAATCAGAGTGAGCCGTTTTTTCTGTATTTGCCACACACGATGCTGCATGTGCCATTGGGTGTCAGCGAAGCTTTTCAGGGAAGCTCGAAGTGGGGTGAATATGGTGATGCGATTCAAGAACTCGACCACAGTGTGGGGCGTTTGTTTGATGCCTTGAAGCGTTTGGAAATTGAAGACAATACCGTTGTAGTTTATGCGTCGGATAACGGCCGAGGCCCAGGGCGTACACCACAACAGAAAATTCGTGGTGGCAAACTTTCTACTTACGAAGGGGGACTGCGGGTACCAGCCATTGCTTGGGGGCCAGGCTTGGGGCTGCAGGCAGGCGAGCAGTCATCAGCTGTCGTGAGGGCAATGGATTGGTATCCAACCCTGGCAACCTTGGCGGGAATTGAGGTGCCATAGGGTAGAGTGATTGATGGACGCGACATCGCACCCTTGCTCAAGGGGGAGTCCAAGTTCGTCCCAGCGCCTGGAATGAAAAAGTCACTCAATGCGACCGTTCCTTTGAGGCGTCGTTGGGATCCCCCCAGAGAATGGGCCTCCATCGTCAAACGAAATGAATACAACGATGCGTTCTTTTATCACGGCAGTCATGGTGCACTTGCTGCTGTGCGTTGGAAAAACTTCAAGCTGCAATTGAATCCGCGTCTTCAGCTTTATGATCTGGCAAAGGACCCAGGGGAATCAAACTTGTTGAGAAACCGGGATGTGCTGCGAAAGATGCGTGGTATGGCAATCATGTTTCAAGATGAGATGCGACGGGACGCTCGCAATGCTGGAGAGTTTTATCCCCCTGAGAATGCGAGCGGGCGAACAGTCATTGCTCCGGAAGTATTGGCCGGTTTGGATTCAAAGCTGGACGTGACGTACGCACATTATGGTGAACGCACTCTCGAAATGGATGTCTACCGACCACGTGGTGAATGGGGCAAACTGCCAGCGGTCGTTTGTATTCATGGTGGTGGCTGGGCCAAGGGCAGTCGCGTTCACCACGCACAGGTGGCGCAGGCGATTGCAGCCCGTGGTTACGTTGCAGCAACCATTTCGTATCGGCTAAGTGGAGAGGCCCCATTTCCTGCACAGATTCAGGATTGTAAAGCCGCTGTGCGATTTCTTCGTGCCAATGCAATACAGTATGGGATCAATCCTGATCAGATGGGTGCGATCGGTCTATCGGCAGGCGGGCATTTGGCTGCCTTATTGGCAACTTCTGGGGGGGTGGAGGAACTCGAAGGTACAGGAGGAAATGCCGCATTCAGTAGCCTGATTCAGGCTGCTGTGCCCATGGGAGCTCAAACGGACCTGATGTCTGAGCGAAATCGCAACCTTTCGGCAACTGAAGATCGAGGCCGTATATGGAGGCTGTTTCTCAGTGGAACCCAAGCGGAACAACCGGAAATCTATCGGCTTGCTTCACCCCTGGTGCATCTTGATTCACTGGATCCACCCTGCTGGTTCATGAGCGGCGAAAACGATGACGCCAGTACGCGTGCAGTTGAGTTCCGGCAGCAGGCAAGCAAACTGGGGGTGGTGACTGGGGTGACGGTTGTCGAGGGTGCACCACATCCATTTCTCAGTCAACAAAAGTGGTTTGATCAAATGGCTGATACTGCTGATGTTTTCTTCGATGAGCATCTGGGACGGCAGTAATCATGAGTTTTGAAGTCGCAGCTTTGATCGTGAACTTTTGCAACGTACTGGCGTTTTCAGGTTTTGTTAATCCAGCAGTGTGTGTGACACCGTCGTCGCGCATGCCGCTAAATTGAAATTTGGGATTGATGTTTGATGAATTCCGATACCAGCTACCTGCTTCCTGTTTGCCTCGGTCTGTTTGCCATGGCAGCAGCAGGTGTTGTGGTCTTGTTGCAGCTTCGGAGGCAGCGTGAGGACCCGGGTATGGGTCCTGCTGCAATCGGGAATTCGGGCGACAATCCCTACCAGTCCCCTGCGGTGTTGGATTCGATGTCATCGGCTGATTACTATCGTGATCAAAGTCGATATTCCGGCTGGATGATCGTTCTGCCTGTAACCTGTGCTATCGGGGGAACCGGCGTAGGGTTGGTTTCTCGTATTTGCAGGCCACTCATTGTTGGCCCCGTGCACTACGAGGCCCTGGTTTCGACCGCTGTCCTCTTTTTGTCTGCACTACTGCTTGTTTTTGCGAATCGTAAAATGACCCCCAAGTTGGCCCACCTGTATTTTCAGCTGGAAAATTTTTCTCTGTGGGCGGGCTATGCCTGTGGCTGGACAATCGTTCAAAAATCTATTTGGGATGATTTAGTCGTGGTTGTTTTGTCCATCAGTGTGTGCGTTGGATTCGTGGGTAGCCTTCTCTTGCTCGCGTTGCAGAGATTTAGACGAAGGTGGAATACTGGCTCTGATGTCGCCGAACCAATGACTTAGTCGTCGATGAAGCGATGAAGATAAAGACCCTCCAAGTTCCCGTCGCTCTTGGTTCGATCATCTACCAGAAAATTTTCCTGAATTTGCTAGGGTAGCTGTCGCAGTGTTCCGCCGTAATTTTCATCGTCAGTTCCGATAAAGATTTCAGCTTTGTCGCTGCCTTCTCGCTTGCGCACTGCAATGGATTCAATCTTGAAACCATCGACCAATGCATGTTCGACGGGCTTTGAGTAAAGTTCGAGGGACGGTGTGTTGTCCTCCAGACTGATCTTGCCAATTTCGTAGACCCCCGCAGCATAGGGACCGTTATCCGGATTTGGCAAACCAGCTGATTCAGCGTCGAAGGCTGACACGCTGTAGATGGTCCCTTCGCTGTCGATGTCGAGGCCAACGATCACGCGATTGAATCGTTCCGGGTCAGGCGACTTGAAGTGGATCCGATTGACTTGCTTGGCAAAATTCATCGTTTCAGGATCAAAGGTGATCCATGACAATTGTGTGTCTGGTTTGTTATCTGAGCGTTCGGCAAAGACAAATACGTAGGTGTCGCCCAGTTTGGCGACAGCAGTGCCTTCAACGTTCGTGATTTTGACGGGCCACTGCGTTTGGCTGATGATTTGCAACTGACCCCGCTGCGGAATCGCTTTGAAAATCCGCTGCACTGATGGGTCCTGCATGCTGTCACCACTTTCGACCAGCAGGTACTCCGTTGAGCCCGGGATTTTGGCGATACTTTCCAGATCATTCGGAGTCACTCCGTTAAACGTGAGCCGACGGCTCGTCGCGGTGATCCCCGTGAGATCTTTTGGTAGCTGAAGGTCTGAGATTCGAGGAATCATCATCTCGGCCTCGTCTGTTTTGGCATCATGGACCCCGATGAAATTGTCGCCGCTCAACCATGCCAGACCACTCAAGTCCGCGAGTTGTGCCGGCGGCGGAGGCGTTGCCTGTTGTCCCCAGCAGTGAGGAAGTGAAGTTGTCGTGCAAAGCAGATTGGTTGTCAAAATGGACAGAGATAAAATGATCTTGCGTGTGGTCATGATGGCTTCGTCGGGGAAACATTGCCGCACATAGGGCGGTAAAGAAAAAGTTGGTGATGGCGGAAGTGTACTGGGATTTTTGGGTGCGTGACATTTTTCGACGCACTGGTTTTGCGCCACATCATACTCTGATCGTATGATCATGGAGTGAAGAATTGGTCTTTATCGGCGACAGGTTTCCAGTCACTGCCCCGAAGGAAGACGATCAGAGTTGGATCGGTCGGGGAGACATCGAAGATCATTGCTGCCCGGCTGAGTAGGTTGCAGCGGCAGAAGTTGCAGCGGCAGATCAGGCAAGCCGTGGTTCATGCTGCGGATGAAACTGGACGGTTTCGCAGCAAGTGGGCATCA
Source organism: Planctomycetaceae bacterium (assembly GCA_002862205.1). Lineage (GTDB taxonomy): Bacteria > Planctomycetota > Planctomycetia > Pirellulales > Pirellulaceae > Rubripirellula. Next base: position 7,729 of record PKCN01000188.1, read on the forward strand.
AATTCTATGTCTGCGGTTTCCATGAATGTAACGGGTTTATCCCCGTAAAAGGCTGCCCATCCGGTATACGTGCTTGGCGGACCAAACATGAGATCGGTTTCGGCTAACGCGTACATGTCTTCTGTGATGTGCCCGGTGCCTGGCGTGACATCAAGTCCATCAAAAACTTTGGGCACCCAGTCGGCATTGCTACAGACAAGAAATTTGACGCGTTGGCCGGGAAGTTGGTCGACGATTCGATGCATCATCGCTGCGTATTGCTCAAGCGAGTAAAAGTAACGTCCGTCCATGAAGGTTGCGTAATCGCCATGTCTGATATGGATGCCAACAACCACGTCTGAATCATTGCGTAATTTACCAATCAGTCGATCTACCGAACTGCGGTTGGTTTCTGGCAAACTGAAATGTTCACGCACGGCGGAGGCATGTTTTTGAAAAAGACGCTCACTGCGGAAAAGCCAGCCAGAAGCAAGGATGTGACGGTTGCTGCGAACTGTAGCCGCAAATTGCTCGCTGCCCAAATCGTACGTTTCTTCGCCCCGGATCTGGATCACATGAAATGGGTAATTCCTCAGGCCTGCCAATGATAACGCCTTGGTCCCCAAATAGACCGTTTTCGAAAGGGCACGACGCTGCCAAAATCGAGGGCGTGAGGAAGACCCTTGGGCAGCCATGGGATAACGACACCAGAAGCTTGACGCCGTGGCGGGGAACAGATCGGCATATTCTGCAAAGCTGGGATTCGCCAGCTCGACACCGTATTCTTTTGCGGCAGCCAGGAATTGCCCATAAAGAAAGAGGCGGTTCCCCAACTGGCCATAGTTTCGCGCAATGATGATCATCGATTTACTTTCCGAACCCGCATGTTTCATGCGACTCTAGTGAGCTTGCTCATTGGTTGGCAAGGTCGTTTGCGGATCGCAAGGCCTCTCTGAAATCTGGGAATTCTGGTTCAGGCCGACGCCAGGTGCTAGCAATGTGTTCGTTCGCGGTTGCCTGCTCCTCCCGCTGCCAGTCGCCACAAGCGATCTGAGGTTTGGAAACACGAGGCAAAAGGCAATGGCAAGGAAGGATCGGGCAGTCTTGGGTGGCTTTTGAATGGATTCAGACTGAATTGATGATTTTGGCACCCGAATGTCGATTTTTTATTTTCTTTTTGCCGGGCACAGGAACTAGAATCCGCCGTCCATCCGCGGTGGTTACCCATTCCAGGTTGGAATGGCTTCTTCATCGCCTGCGAGAAGGCTGCTTGAGCAGCTGGAAACAAAACGGGGAGATAATGATGAAGCGTCTTTCTTTATCCATGATTTTTTTCTTGACTGCCGCCATGGTCGGAGCCGCTGTTTCAGTGGTGATTCCAGGTGATGCCAATACGGTTAGCGCACGGGGGCGTTACGCTGGCGGGTTCTCTGAGAGGGCGCTGCGTGGATCGTTTGCCTCGTCAGGTCGCGCCGGCGGATTTTTCTCACGTTCCATTGGAGTGACAACTTTTGATGGCAGAGGCGGCGTGGAGCGATTCGTTTCGATCAACACAGAATCAGAGGGTGGTGGCCGGAAGTTGATTTATCTTGTTTCAACGGGGACCTATTCCGTCGGTCCTGACGGTGTTGGCACCATTCAATTCAACAATGTGTTTGAGAGTGGATCCACTTCGACAGTGAATTATGATTTTGTGATCCGCGAGAGCGCGAGGATTGGTAAATCAGGGGCGGTCCAAGCGAACGTGATCACCGGAATTCAACGTGAACCCGGCGTAACCGCCTCACCCGTCGAAGAAAATTGGACGCGGCGTGAAGGACTCTAGCACCACCTGATCGAATATCAGGGAATTGCAGCGAGTCTGCCGGGACCTCATCGGTTGTTAATCGCAGAGCGAAACGACCCTCTGCACCATCAGGGGGATGTTCTGGATTTTACCCATTCCGAAACATGGTGTCTGTGAGGGATGCAGTCTGGGTCTGCCAGCTAAGGGCGTTTGAGAACATGGACTGTGATGTTGCGAAATGCAACGGGTCCATGGTCACCTTGAAACATCAGTGGCCCACCGGCGGGGCTCTCTGTGCCACTGACTCCTGATGGTGTGGGGCCGTTCATCTCAACGTTTTCGTGGAGTATTTTTCCATTCAATTCGACCTTGAGGAACTTTGCTTTTTTGGTTCGGTTTCCTTGCTTGTCAAACTGTGGTGCACGAAAATCAATCACGTACTTATTCCATGTGCCGGGCTCGGTCTGGGCATTGGTTCGTGGTGGAGCTGCTCCGTAAATCGCGCCCATGTCGCCACCGCCTAGATTCTTTTTTCCAAAACTGTCAAACACCTGCACTTCGTATTCGCCCATGACATAAATACCGGAATTGGAACCTTTGGGAACCATCACCTCCAATTCGATCCGCACGTCGGTGAATTTTTGCAGCGTGTAAATGTCCACGCCTTTTGCCGCCGTATTGATCAAAGCCCGCCCCCCATCGCTGGCAACGATTTTTCGCTGGTCCTCGTTGTTCAAGCCTGCTTTGCCGACTTTCCAGTGGCTGCGGTTTTTCGGATCTTTGGTGGTCCAGCCCGTAAGGTCCTTGCCGTTCAATGGTGCAATTGTCTCGTCAGCCATCGCCAGGGCTGGAGATGTCAAGCAAATCATGAAAGCAAGCATTCGGGTTTGGCGATCAAGCATGGGATTCTTTCAGTGTTGGGTTACCGGAGATGTTCGCCAATATAACGTGGGTGGCGCGTGATTGCCGATGCATTCGATGATGTTTGTATAGCATTTGCGGGACGCCGAAAGCTGTGTCGATTGATTAGAATGAAGCCAACACAGGCATGGATGGAAAACGGGTAGCCACAACCACGCCCCGCAAACCACGCCCCGCAAACAAAGTCACGCAAACCACGCCCCGCAAACAAAGTCACGTATGAAAATACTCTTGCTGCTTGCCTTGCTATGTCTCTCCGCTGGGGACTTCGTACTTGGCGGGGAGATTGCATTTGAAAAGTTGACGTTGACCGAGGAGTTTCATTCCGAGGGGATCGCAGTAGCCGATCTTGATCGAGATGGTCACAGCGACATCATCTCAGGGCCCTTTTGGTATCGTGGCCCCGAGTTTCGAACCCGTCAGCGTTATATGCCAGGAGACGCGTTGGCGATCCGGGGATACTCCAGGCACTTTTTCACGTGGACGCACGATTTTAATGACGACGGTTTTATCGATATTTTAACCGTTGGGATGCCTGGTGAGCCTGCGTTCTGGTTTCGGCATCCAGGCAACGAGTTGGAAGCGGCGGACCACTGGCATGAACATCAAGTTCATGATGACATCAGCAACGAGTCTCCCGAGTTCGTTGACATTGATGGGGATAATGCTCCAGAACTTGTTTGCATTCACCGTGGTGCGTTTGGCTACGTCAAGCACCGTGTGGAGGGGGATCAAGTGGAATTTTCATTCACTCCAATCACGCCCAATTTGAATTACGGGCGTTTTACGCATGGGATGGGTGTTGGTGACGTTGATGGTGATGGAAAAGCCGATTTGTTGGAAACCAACGGATGGTGGCAGCAACAGGCAGAGGGTGAACTTTTTAAATTTCATCCGCATCGTTTTGCCCAGAGTGGCGGTGCTCAGGTCTTTGCCTACGATTTTGATGGTGATGGCGATAACGATGTCGTCTGTTCACAGAACGCGCACGGTTTCGGGATGAACTGGTTTGAGCAACAGAAGCATGGAGGCAAAAGTGAGTTTGTGCCCCATGTGATCATGTCGGATCAACCCGCCGATAACCCATACGGACTCGCCGTTTCGCAGATGCATGCTGCGGGGCTGGTGGATATCGATGGTGATGGCATCAAGGATATCGTCACTGGCAAACGGTATTGGGCTCACGGAGGAAAGGATCCGGGTGCTGAGCAATTGCCACTTCTGTTCTGGCTCAAAACGATTCGCAGCAAAGGGAGGGTTGTTTTTCAGCCGCATCTGATTGACACAAGATCGGGAGTGGGAACTCAGGTGACGGTAGCTGATGTCAACTTGGACGGAAAAACCGATGTTGTGGTGGGAAATAAACTCGGTTCTTTCCTGTTCCTGCAGAGTGATCAGGAGCCTTCGCTGCCATGGGATCACCGATCTCTTGTTGCAGGCACTGAGCTGTTCAGGGAGAACGTTCGGACAACCGAACCACTGAGTCCTGATCAGCAGGCGAAGACCTTCACGCTTCCGCAGGGCTTTGAAATTCAGTTGGTTGCATCTGAGCCGGACATTGCAAAGCCGATGAATCTGGCGTTTGATGACCAGGGTCGGCTGTGGGTGAGTAGTTCCCGAGAATATCCCTTTGCCGCAAAGCCAGGGACGTCGCCGCGGGATGCGATCAAAATACTCGAAGATGAGGATGGCGACGGCCGCGCAGAAGTCGTCAAAACATTTGCAGATGGATTGAATATTCCGATGGGGTTGCTTCCCTACGGCGACGGGGTCATCTGTTTCAGTGTTCCCAATATCTTGTATCTGCGTGACACCGACGGTGATGATCAGGCAGACAAAAGAGAGATTCTCTACGGACCGTTCGACACAACCAACGACACACATGGGATGTGTAACAGTTTTGAATTGGGAAATGACGGCTGGATTTATGCCTGTCATGGATTTTCAAATCAGTCCGAAGTATCGGGGAAAGATGGACACACGATCAAAATGGACTCGGGCAATGTGTTCAGGTTCAAACCCGATGGCTCCCGGATCGAATTGGTTTCGCGCGGGCAGGTCAATCCGTTCGGCCTGACGATCGATTCGAATGGGGATGTTTTTACCGCCGATTGTCATACCAAACCGATCAACCTTGTGCTCCCTGGCGGACACCATGACAGTTTTGGAAAGCCACACGATGGGCTGGGTTACATACCGGAAGTGATGGACCATCTGCACAATTCAACCGGGATTGGCGGAATCGCCTTAGGTGAATACTCCCACTTTCCACCCGTCTATCAACGCAGCACCTTTGGTGGAAATGTGGTGACTGGTCGCATCAATCGCAACCATCTGCTCCATCAGGGGTCCAGCATGCGAGCCCGAGAGGAGTCGGACTTTCTGATCCCCAGTGATCCGTGGTTTCGGCCGGTGCATTTGCAATTTGGACCCGATGGTGCGCTCTACATTGCAGATTTCTACAATCGAATCATTGGCCACTATGAAGTAGATCTCGATCACCCAGGACGTGATCGATACCGTGGACGAATTTGGAAGGTTGTGTTCACTGGACATCAAGGTCGCCGCGATGCATCGCTGATGACACGATCAACAGTCAGCACGACACAGGACCAAGGCAGCATGTCGCGGGACATTGTCAGTCAGTTGCAGCAATTGAATCTTGCCAATCGCACTCAGTCTCGTGTCATTGAAAAGCGGATTCGTGAAACACTTGACCGGAACGGCGAGGGGGATCAATCGCTTGTTCTTGCCTTGCAGCAACTTCTTCAAAAGGGTCGCGATGAAAATGCAAACGCAGTCATGGGCGCTACCAATGTGCTGAGAAGCATGGGGAGAATGGATTTGAGCCATCGCCTCACTTTGCAACTTCATGAATCCGAGAAAATGAATTGTCATCTTTTCCAGATGATTGCGAATGAGGAAAGCAGCGACATGAAGGCTGATGATCTACGCCGCATGTTGCGACTGGGGCTGGCTGCATCATCACCACTTGTGCGACGATTTGCAGCGTTGGCGGCGGCGAAACATGTGGCGGTTGACGTCACGTTTGAACTGATCCAGCAGCTCAATGAAACAATCAGGACCAAGGATCGGTTTCTGGTTCATGCGCTGAAAATAGCTCTGCGGCAGCAGGGTAAGTGGAGTCCTGGCAGGTTGGGCAACGCGAGCAAGTGGTTGGAGCCGACGTCCATTCCGGCGTTCGCCGAGATTTGTCTTGCCGTCAAAACGCCTGCTTCCGCAAAATTCATCTTGGACAATCTCGATTCCCTGGTTGAACAGGTTCCATCGAGTTTGAATCGATATCTTGAGTTTGTAGCCACACATTCCGATGCAGTTTCGATTGATCGTATCGTTGACATTGTCGGGGCTCGATATCAGGACGATCCTGGGTTCCAGATGCAAATACTCAAGAGTTTGCGTGTCGGTGTCGAGTCAAGCCAACTTGAAACGCCAGAATCGATCAAGCGTGTGGCAGCGGAAATTGCCCAGAAGCTGCTGGGATCAGGATCTGCTGTGTGGCATCTCAGCGAGCCAACAGCCAGCGAGCCAACAGCCAGCGAG
>PKCN01000024.1 GCA_002862205.1 Planctomycetaceae bacterium
GTCTCGTGCAGAATTGATCCTTCGCTACACACTATCACACCCCCATTGCGGCACGACCATTGTGGGCACCTGTAACCACCAGCATTTGGCAGAAAATGTAACGGCCTGCCGAATGGGCGCACTGCCTGAACCGATCTACCGTGAGATCTCTGCGCGAGTCGGACGAGCGACTTCATGACTTTGCCATGGGCAAATCTTGCCGCAGCTTGGTGCCGCCGGTGATGTGCAGCGTCGCGTGTATGACCAGTCGTCAAGTCACCAACAATGACGACCTTCTGCAAATCAAACAGCTCTTGAAAATGCACAACCCCGCATTCGCGAACAAGGTGTGGGCGAGACGGACACCTTAACACAGGCCGGTTTCAGCAGATCGCCGGCGATCGCACCTGCGTGATGGGAATGCTTAAAGCAAACCACCGAACCGCCACCAAAAACTGGCTTCGATTCGCACACCGAGAGATCACCATGACTCCAACGCGACCTCTTGCCGGTCCCGGCAATGGCAAAGGGGCAAAGGGCAGTAACATCAGCAACCCGAGTAGACATGGTACGCCAGCACCTTCGGCTACAGATCACATCGGCATCAGCGAGCAAGGTCGCGCTGCACACATGCTGCTGCACACATGCCGCTGCACACATGCTGCTGCACACATGCTGCTGCACACATGCCGACTGGCGGAGGGGCCGAGATCATTCCTGTTTGCCACCGCTTCCTGACTCAAACGATTCTTCCACGCGTTGATAATTCTCGAGCATCGCTTCCAACTGTGTCTTGAGTTCACCCAGGTCGCGTCCATTGTCAAGCGATTCTTCAAGCAGCGGTCGCAGCCATTCCTGCATCAAGTGGAACTGTCCTTTGACCAGATCGGCCAGGACCCGAGGCACCTTGTGCTGCACCAGTACCTTTTGCTCGGGCGGGGCAAGAGCGCGCTGTTCACTGATTTCCTCAAGACGTTCACTGGTTGACTGAAGTTTTTCGGCCAATTGAGTGCCGGTCGTTGAGAGGCTTTGTCGAATTGCATCCATGCGGGCATCCATTCGTTCTTCGGCCCCATCATCCGACGTCGCGATTGCGCGTGAGATGACTTGCCGGATCGACTCCAGGCCATCACGCATGGAGGCCAATTGTCGCATCAATTGCCCCGCTTGATCCTCGCTGTCCATGCCGGACATACGAACACTTTCAACGAACGCATACTTGATTCCATCCCAACGTTCCTTTTCCTCGGGACTGAGGATACCCATCAATTCCTTGAACTTCAGAACATTGGCTTCGTTGTCGGTTGTGAGGGTCTGCGCGTCCTGTTCGTAATTACTCACAATCAGGGACTGCAACTCAGCATCGTTCATCACCGCAGCCACTCGCTCCGCCATACGATTCATATTTCGATAGCTGCCCTGCAACTTGAAGGGAGGCTCAGTGCGGTAGGAATCAGCCTGTGCTGCACTACGGATGTAAGCCCGATTGACACGCAACACAACGTCACGAACCCGGAGCAATTTCCGCATGACCTCATACATCTCGCGAACTTGATCCATCGAGATATTGCTTTGCAATTCGATACCTTCGAGCGAATCACGTTCAGCAGCCAAAATCACCGCCCGCGCATCTTCTGGCGGTGCAGTCCCCAGTGGTGCAAGCGTGCGATTACTGGTCAAGCAGTTCTCGAGATAACTTATCTCAAACGCCTCTGCCGAATCTCCAATGATCTCACCAAGGTTGTAGACGTCCGCACGATTCGAAAGCATATCGGGAACCTGGAACCGGTCACCACTTTCGGTATAGGGATTCCCCGCCATCACCACAGCAACACGCCGTCCACGCAAATCGTATGTTCTTGTTCGACCGTTCCGGACACCTTCAATCTTTCTGGTGGCATCACACAATGAAATGAATTTCTGCAGCAATTCCGGGTTTGTGTGTTGGATATCGTCCAAATACAACATCACATTGTCGCCCATTTCAAGGGCCAGATTGAGACGTTCAATTTCTTCACGAGCTGCCGCATTGGGTGCTTCAGCAGGGTCGAGCGATGTCACTCCATGACCAATCGCAGGCCCATTGATCTTCATGAACACAATGCCCAGGCGGTTGGCAACATATTCCATCAGCGTGGTTTTACCGTAGCCAGGTGGCGAGATAAGCAGCAGCAGACCCATCCGGTCGGTTCGCTTGTCTTCACCGGCCGCCCCCATCTGTTTAGCGAGGTTGTCCCCAATCAAGGGCAGGTAAACTTCATCAAGCAGTCGGTTACGAACAAAACTCGTCAACACACGCGGCTTGAACTCCTCAAGTCGCATGTCTTCACGTGATTGATCCACCACTCGCGTCTTAGTCTCATGCAAGTCGCGGAACCGCGGCACCACATCGAGACTGTAACCGCGCACACGGCCAAGCATCTCGTGATAATGCAACGTCATACGACCTTGACGAATGCGGCCATGATTGCCAGCCATCCCCTCTAACTCAGTGGCGACCTGCGCTTCGACCAGTTTCATGGTCCCGGGGCCACCTTGAAGGACAAGCCATGCCAGTTCGTCACGATAACCGGATGCGGGATCCACATCATCAGCTTTTTCATGAGTCTTCAGGAAAGCATCACCCCAGTTGCGGGCCAGAATGAAGGCTCGGACGGGATCATTCTCGGCCTTGAGCACCGTCGACAACAACTTGACACGGTCTGTATCAGGCACTGCGGCGACAAACTGTTCGTACAACACAACTGCCTGCTCACTCACAACCACCTTTTTGGGCGCGTGAGTCAATTCATCAAACAGATACAGGGAAATGGCTTGAGAGGTAATGTCTCTCGGAAACAGGGGCCCCCAAAGTTCCTGTTGCTCGGCGCACAATTCAGTCAACCGCTGGCGGAACTCAACCGCCGGCCGGGCTCCTGGGTAAGCCTGTGCCAATTTTGCAAATCCCCCGATCCAATCAGTCATGACCTTTCGTGTTTTTGCATCAAGCAGTTTCTGAAACCATAACAGGGAAGCGATGCGAATACTGGGTGCATGTCGTAGCAGACCAATCGAAGCATCCATTTCCAACAGACATGAGACAATGCTCGCAGCATCATGATCATGCACGCCTTTGGCATAGCCTTCGTCGAATCGGCTGCCCGTCTGCTTTTGAACCCAGCCAATGTCGATACTGGATGCGTCAACGGGGTCGCCGCTCTGTTTCAATTCATCGAAAAGTTGGGTCGCCAGATATTCAGCGCGGTAAACAGCCGAGTTTTCGCTGACCAGTTCCTGACTCCATAAATCTTTCGAACCCACCAGCGCTTCATCACGGAGGGTTTCAAAGAACTGGGTTCCGGTCAGATGCAGGCACATCTCACCCTCGCGAAGCACGGTAGTCAGATCGAGCGGCTGTGTATTGACTGCAAATCGCTGGCTACCGAGGCGAATGATGTCTCCACCATCTTCGTACAGATCCTGACGATCTTTCAATTGCCGCACCGCATCTTCACGAATGATCTTCAACCGGCTTTGCAGATCCTCAACCCGAATGGCGTCCTCAAGGTCCCCCAATTTTTCAATGATGTCACGAACCTTTTCGACCATCAGATCGCCAGCAAAATAAGCGGCGATTTCGTCGGTCGATTCCATCTTATTGACGCGGGAATCGATTCCTTTCAGGATGCGTCCAGCGGCAGCAGCCAGCGACTCTGCGCGTCGGTTGCGTTTCTCGACCAGCGAAACCTTTCGAGATTCAAAAGCCGCGTACACATCTTCCCGACGCTGAGCCAACTGGACCACGAACTCGTCAAACTCGGCGAAACGGCCCTCCAGTTCCTCCAACTGAACCATCACCTTCGTGAGATATTCATCGCATCTTTGTGGTGAATCACAGACATCGAGATAGCCCGAGGTAGTTTGTTCCAGCAGTTTCAACTGGGACGCAAACTCTGCTTTTCCTTCAACGCTGACAAGTTCACTGACGCGTGCTTTCAACGAACTGCGGACACGATTCAATGAAGCAAACACATTGCCAATCGCATCGATAATTTCTGTTCGTTTGGTTGTGTCCTCGATCCGCAAATTACTGACGGTTTCGGTCAGCAGCTCCAGCTGCGTTCCCGATGCATCGATTTCCTCTTCCAGTTTCTTGGCTTCTGCCACTGTGGCGATCGATTCAACCTGTTGCCCGGCGCCCTCGACACGAGCCACATAGGGATCCAATGCCCCAGGAGTGAGCAGGAAGTCAACACATCGACGGCTGATCCGTTCCGCCCAGTCGGCTGTCGTTTTCCCGAGTTCCTCGACGACAGCTTCGTCCACATACCGAAGCTCCTTCAAACCCAACGAGTGGCCACGCTGCTCTCGGAGAGACGCCAGTGTTCCAACGAAGTCATCGATATTCTCGAAACGCCCCCGTTCGATCGACTTGACCAATTCCAAAACGTTCTGCTGCACTTCCTTGGTACGTGAATTAGTGTCACGTCGAACACGCACCACTTTTTCGTATTCTTCCACGGCAGCATTGGCAGCTGCACGGATTTTCCGAAGTGGCTCTGCCAATTGCTCCGCATCACTTTTGTCGATCCAGAAATAGCCATCCAGGACATCTGATGTTTTCTTTCCCAGATCAACGTACAGCCCCTCATAGCTGTCATCCTTGTCAATCAAATGGATCACTTCGCTGCATTCCGCCATCCCACGGACAATTTCCTTGTTCCCCACTTTGAAGAGCAATGAATCGGCCTGCCCCTCGGGCGCGATCACTTCACCGGTGAATGGTGTCTGCCAGATCTGGATGGCATGATGTTTCTGAGGCTCATCCTGTGACTGAAAGCAGACCATTTCGCCGCCTTCAAAGATGCTTTGTCCATGACACACCAAAGGTGTTTCAACAGTTTGGCTGATCAGGTTGTAACGCAGCTGAATGTAGGTACCTGACTCGGGATTATAAAACAGGTAAAGAAAGTCCTCACCATTGGCTGCCGCGACTGTCCGTTGGTATCGCATCCCGCGCAAACCATGATCGAACCTCTTGTACTCACCTGTCTGGAGATAATATCCGCCGGGAAAGATCAGTCCATGATCCCCGGGCAACATCACGCAGGAATGTTCGATTTCATCCAGACGCACCGCCTGTTGAATCTTGCCATTGAACACGAAGAACCGGTCTTGGGATTCCTGATAAGGGCGAATTTTCAACAACACCAGATTACCCACAACGGCATAGTGGATTTCAGCATCATCAAGTGTCTGATCGGGGTTGTCTACCGGCTCGGCATAGATCCCCTCACCACTGTCCGTATTATTTTCAACTTTAATCGTCAGGTCACCGCCAACGGTTTCAACAAAGACAAGGTCATCGATTGAAATGTGGGGATGGCTTCCATAATGATGCTGATCACGTGTCGTCCTCGCCCAGCGAAACTCATGCTGGGGTGGATCCTTGACTTCATGTTCACTGCGATTGTCGATGTACTCAAGTCTGTCTTCACCAACACGCCATTTAAAGGACTTGATGTCTCTTGATGTTTTTCCAACCTTAAACACCATATGCAACATCGGCCCAATTCGGAAGAAACGGGCAAAATGCGTGTCTTTATAAAAGCGATACAGCTCGTTGAAATCACTTACAAATCGTTCATCACCAATCAGGTCCAGATTTTGGGCGTGGAAAGTATGGTCACGGAATTGGTAAGCAGAAAAGACATCAGCCAGAACGATTTCAGACTTCAATCCGAATTGGACGTTGTAGCCAAAAATGAACTGGTCACCGACGGCGACCAGATCGCGTGGGGTGCAGTTGTGCTCTGTTGTCACCCGTTCGGTTGAAATCAGAACGGTTTCGATATTCCCGAATACTTCGGCTCGCAACTCGTTCAACTTGGCCAAACGGGTGCGTAAATCAGCCGATGCATCTCGCAAACGATTGCGAAGGACCTCGTAGGTTCCGGCAGCGAGTTGAGTTTCTGTCATGAATGGTTGCCCATGAATGGTCACCACTGAAACCGCTAGAAAATTGGGTTCCAGGAAGTTTTCCAAATGCTGTGTTCAAAGCCACTCCCTGGCACCATGAACACAATCATGATGCCAGGGAAGCGGTGAAATCCTACATTTTGGTCCTAGCCGTTGCGGCCATTTGTCCCGGCGGACTTGCTCTGTTCAAGCAACCGCCCAGCTTTCTGGTCCGCGACATTGGCTGTGCCAGCCATACTCAGCAAACCAGTCAACTGTGACCTGACATCATCGGTCGTGGCCAAGCCCATCATTTTCGCAATCAGTGCCGCGATTGACAGGTCTTTCACGCCGTCAGTGTCCAAATTGAACTGTTTGACGAGGTCGGACAACTGATTCTGGAAGTACTCAGCATTGCCATCGAAGAACGTGTCTTTGATGTCAGTGGCAACCTTGCTGTTGTAGACGAAGCGGTCGATTGCCTTGCCGCCTTTGACAGCAGAAGTGATCTGCTCGAAGAATTCTCCATCGCCACCGACGATATCGATTCTTGCTGAGCGAAGAGCATCGGCAACGACTCCAGCCTGACTTTCTGCGATTCCTCGCTGAGCATCGATGGCCGCAATCTCGACTTGCTTCTCCTTGTCCAACTCAAGTTTGAACTCCTCGTGGTCTTTACCCACATTGTCAAGCTGCTTCATGGCTTCGGCTTTTTCGGTGATACCGGTAGCCTCGCTGTGATACTTCTCGCGTGACACATTGGCTTCGGCCAATCCCTGTTTCTCAACAGCTTCGGCTTTCGCTTCAATGCCTTTGGCCTCGGCCACAGCTTTCTTTTCAAGAACGCTTGCCTCGGCAGAACCCTCTTTCTCAAGGCTGGCGGCTTTCGCTTCCTGAACGGTCGCCTCCGCAAGACCAGCAGCGGCCGATGCAGCAGCATCCGCTTCAGCCAGCATTTTCGTAGCTGCCGTTTCTTTCTCCGCCGCGTCCCGCTTTGCTTCAGCTTCGATACGCACCTTATCAGCCAACAGCGAACTGGAATCCTTCTCGGCTTGCGCCTGTTTTGTCTGCTGAATCAACTGTTCCTCAGCCTTCATTTCGGCAGCTGTGATCTGGACTTTTTTCATTCGCTCAGCAGATGCGAACTCCTCCGTATCCTTGATTCGTTCCTGCTCTTCGACAACCGAACGTTCAACGGCAACGCGTTCGCGAATCACTTCCTGAATGTTCCGTTTCTCGGTTTCGATGGCCTTTTCCTTTTCGACGTCGGCCACCCCAACAACTCGCAGACGCTCGGTCTTTTCCAGATCGCGATCTCGACTGACACGCTCCAACTCCACTGCGTCGGTCTTCTCTTTATTTCTTTGAGCCACCAGAACCTGTCGCTGCTTGTTCTCTTCGGCGATACCAATTTCTTCCTCGGTGATGATTCTGGCACGCTCAGATTCGAGACGCTGCTCTTCCTGAACCTTCTTGGCAGAAGCCTGCTCGCGTGCAGTGATCTCAGCAATTTCGCGTTGCTGCTTTTCGACCGCTTCGACTCGCTGGCGCTCAAGAGCGAGAATGGTTTCCTGTGCCTCAACATCCTGTTTTTTGAGGGTTTTCTCTTTGTCTCGAGTGAACTGGTTTTCCTTGACCTTTTCATTGGCGGTCAGTTCAGTGATTTTCTTGATACCCTCAGCATCAAGAATATTTGTTGGACTGAGCATGTTCAGCTCGGTCTGCTCCAGATAGTCAATCGCCGCATCATCCAGGCGGTATCCATTCAGGTCCGTTCCGATGACCTTCAGAATCTCGTCCTTGAATTTGTCACGCTGATCATAGAGATCGACGAAATCAAACTGTTTACCAACCGTCTTGAGTGCTTCACTGAACTTCGCGTCAAACAATTCACGCAACGTATCAATTTCACTACAACGACGGGCTCCGATCGACTGGGCTACCTCTTTCATCTCTTCCTGCGTGTTGTCCACACGAATGAAGAAGGCCACTTTGATGTCAGCTCGGATATTGTCCTGACAAATAAGTCCTTCACTTTTCTCACGATGGATTTCAAAACTCTTCAGAGTCAAATCCATGAATTCATAACGATGAAACAGGGGGATGATGAATTTACCGCCTGCCGTGGTCACATCCAGACCGCCCATACCTGATTTGACGATAGCCTTATCAGGCCCCACGACAATGTAGTACTTCTTGAAGAACGCCAAAGAAAGCACAACTGCAGCGATTAACGCGTAGCAAAAGAGCGCGAAGCCCCCAGTGGGGTCCAGACCCGCTGCGAGCAGAACAGAGTGCAAGTGAGTAGCCGTTATCACGATGTAGTCTCCTGTTGAAGATGCGTGACCCTATAGATTCGTTTGTCTCGATCAAAACCAATAATCCGGACCTCAGTTCCCTTGGGAATGTGAGGACCATCTGTTCGTACGTTCAGCAACAGTGGTGCTGCGTTGGTACGGAATTTCGCCTGTCCGAATTCCTCTGTTGCCTCCATGGTGCAAATTTCGCAAGTCGCTCCCAGAAGCTTCTCATGGCCGTATTTTGTTGGCGGCACGAAATGCTTCAGCATCGGCTGCGTGGCACCTTTGGTGACAACCACAGCAAGCACAACATTCGGGAACGACAACAAAGTGCTTGAGAACCAACCCGCAGGCGAAAACCAACCAGACTCAAACACGTGCCATAGGAAGTACGAAACCGACCAAAAGGCGACGGTAAAAATACCGCCCCAAATGACAAGAGGCACACGCCCAAAGTTCGTCGCCCGAACACTGCCAGCACCAATACCGTGCAAAAAGTCAATGCCTGCACCATCCGGTGCATCCAAGCCAACGCCCTCAACGGAGACATCCATTTCCAAGCCCGGATCCAAATCAATCCCCGGATCCAAATCCAAATCAGGTGGGTCAAAACCCAAATCGATCAGACCAATCAAGGCCAACAAGGTATATCCAACCATCAAACAAACAAGAATCGATGCAGGCCATACAGGACCTACAAACATTCGATCAGCTAGTTCAATGAGCGATTCAGGCACAACTTTCAATCCCTTGGATTGGGGGTTCTCGAAGATAGCTTAGTTTCAAGGCTCCGCGATCAAGGTATTTAGGCGCAATTTAATCGCTTTTTTCTTCATTTAAACAGCCTGCGTAACGGGAGTAGCGACGACACCTACCACCACATCACAACTGAAACCTGAGATCGGCCGAATGACGGGACCCGACCGAGAAAGAGCAAAGTGCACCCAATTGCTCGATGGCGTAAGCGTAGCCCCGCCACACCATCACCGCATCCATTCATGCCTCGGTTCCTGACTCTTTTAACCCAGCGAAAATCCTGAAGAAGTTCGTGTGATCACAAGCCAGAGAAAGCGATTCACCGCTGTCTTGCTCAGCTCACTGCCCTGGTCAACAAATTCCGAGTCATTGTCTGAACCCGCTCGTCAGGACCGTGTGGTCGGGACCAATGCGACCAAGGCAGCATGTGCCCCGGTGGACTCGACAATGCCTGGCACCACCAGATCGTTGATGCATTGAAAACAAAGTTCCCGGACGGTCCAGGATAAATCGTAGAGGCCCATTGCTGGGGATTTCTGCCACCCTGTAAAGCAGTCCCCTCAGCGACCACCTGTAAACCTTCCAGATCACGGGGTGGATCACCGTGGTATTCCCAGCCAATCAAACCGGGGATGGTATCTCCCGATTTCATTCCGGTGCCCTGATACAGCCAGTGTTTTGGCAGAGTACAAACCCAATCACCGCCACCGTTGACCGGGTCAACATTACGAGCCCCCATCAAATACCCTTCATCCGGTCCCCGGTGGGGGAATGGGCCATGCTGGTCTTCTCTCAATTTGGCCCATTGATAATCACCCCCATAAGGTCCGCCGCGGAACAGGATACGGTTCTGTCGACCATCCTCACTGGATCGAAAGGGACTCACCCAGCAAACCGAGTTGCCTGAGAGAAACAACAGGTTCACTCCCTGATCCCGCATTTTCGCAACACTGTGGTACTGCCGAAGGTCCCAGTATTCGTCATGTCCAACGCTCAAAAACGCCTTGCATTTCAAACCACGGTCCGGTGTCAACATGTCACTGTTGCTACAGTAACTCACGTCGTACCCGTGCTTTTCCAGCCAATAGGCCATCGGATATTCAAAGCACAACCATTCGCCTGACCCGATTGTCTGGGGATTATCAAAGATCTGCGGATACTTTCCGTAGGGGCGATCGAAACTGACATCCGCCCAGGGCCCCTGATTTCCTTTGGGGTGAGTGTAAACAGAATCTTTCAGCGGCCATTCGTTGTACGCCTGCCACGTATTATCGCTGCACTGAAACAATACATCCGCGGGACGATCATCCTTGACGATGAAGACAACATAACTCTGCCAATAACCAAAACCAGTCTCATCGGACTCGGTGGTCAACCGTCCGATGTACACCCCACTGATCCAATCGTCCGGTATTTGCAACTCGACACTGGGCTTCCAACGACACTCACGCAACTGTTTTTCAGCGCGTTCAGGCGTTTGGCGTTGCTGGCCCTGCAAGGCAGAAATGGTTTTCATCAGACGAGCGCCACGTCCTCCGTAGTAACCCGTCCTGAAAATCTCGACCTTGAATGGCTTTGCCGGGGTGGTAGAAACACAGATTCCGAGAGTCTCACCGGCACTCACACTTTGCCGAGTACAGAACCCCTCAATCGCTGGACAACGCACACTCTCTGCTGGTTCGGTACGCACTCGCGTCAATTGCCAATCCGTTGCTCCTGGAATCGCGTTTTCGCGTGTGATCCGATTATCATTTCGTGTGTTTTCATCAGTCCTGATTTTCGCTGCCGGTGGCTCAATGGCA
Source organism: Planctomycetaceae bacterium (assembly GCA_002862205.1). Lineage (GTDB taxonomy): Bacteria > Planctomycetota > Planctomycetia > Pirellulales > Pirellulaceae > Rubripirellula. Next base: position 10,775 of record PKCN01000024.1, read on the forward strand.
CACGAGTGTCTCAATTCACCGACACCGGACATCAAGCCTGCCGTGGCTCCCGCCCCTGCAACCCCCGCCTTCCTCAACAATTCCCGTCTGGTTGATTGTTCTGCATCACGTGCCATCATTCAGCTCCACTCAAAAAAAAACAACCGCAATGACTACTCGGTCACAGTGACGCACAATCATTTCAATGACTGTAAATACTTGACGACATCGACCAAATCCTCTTCGCTGAGTGCTTGCTCAAGCCCTGCAGGCATGATCGAAACGGTCGCTGGCTCAATTCGCTCGATATCGCTTTGCAAGATCCGAACGGACTTACCGCTACTTTGCTGCAACTGGATTGCCTCGTTGGATTCTGAAACCAATATTCCTGAGAACGCTTGGCCATTGAGCGTCAAAACCTGATAGGTCGAGTAGTCGCGGACGATACTCGCAGATGGAAACACGATCGACTCAAGCAAATCGGCCGCGGAGCGATTCGCACCAATCGTCGTCAAATCGGGACCGACCGCCTGCCCCTGACCACCAACACGATGACAACTGCTGCACTTGGCTTTTTCACTGGCAAACAAGGCTTGCCCGCGAACCGCATCACCCACTCCCAAACGGCCGCGAAACTTTTCCAACCGGCCGAGTTTCTGCTGCTGATGCCTTTTCAATCGATCCAGAATTCTGTTGCCAGCCGGGATCGACTCATGCGGAAAACGCTTGATCACGTCTGACAGTTCATGCTCGGGCAACGACAGCAGAGCCGCAGCCCCGCCAATCACGGCGAGAAACTGATCCGCAACCTTTGCGGGAAGCTGACGTTGGAACGGGCGCACCAAGTCGCGCAACTGACTCGATGAAGCAGCTGCCATCAATGGTGCAATCAATTCCAATTGAGTCGGCGTCAAGCGGGCATTGCCAATGATCTGTGCTGCACGATCAGATTCCGTGGGCGAGACAGAGTCACGATAGAGTTCCACCAATTGCATGAGGAATTCGGTTTTGACCGTACCCGCATGAAGAGCCGCCAGTGCATCCATTCTCAATTCGATTGGCCGCTGTTGATCCTCGGCAATGCTGCGCAAGCCCTGCTGCCATTGCGCGTTGGGCCACCGTGCTGCGACCGCAATGGCTGCCTTTGCGACATCCCCGCGTGTGGCCAACATCGATTCACCAACAGGCTTGATCCACGCCTCGTGAGGCTCTTTCCTGTCTCCTTCAGCCAACGCATTGAGCACGATCACCTGCTTGACCGGATCTGGATCGTTCATCTTCGCCGCCGCCAATCTCGCCACTGCATCCTGATCCAACAAGCGGGAAAGCAAACGTCGCACGCCGACATTTCCCGTGGTCGCAGAGGCCAATTTCGCTTTCAGCATGGACGAGATCTCGCTTCCCCACTCGGGATGCTTCTGGGCCACTTGCAATGCAACTCTGTGCAACATGAGTTCATCAAAGCCAAACAGGGCCTCCAACACTTCAGCACGCGTCATTTCCGTACTATCAATTTGTGAAACAGCCATCAGCAAGCCTTGTCTCCGCAAAGCAGTTGCCACCTGTTGTGCGTGCCCAGCCTGTCGAGTTTCACTTTTTGCCAAGCCGTTCCGAATGGCCTGAGCATCTCCAATTTCAATCAAGGCATAGACGATGGCATGTCGTTCACTTCGGTCCATTTCCGGTCTCAACAGGGAATCAGCCAAAGGCTGCACGGCCGCCGAATCTCTCCTCATCCCTAATGTGGTCTGAGCCTGCCGACGAACATGCGGATCGGAATCATTCAGCAAAAGAAACAAACCAGCCATATCCACGTGGCACTTGCTAAAACCCAAACTTCGACAGGCTAACTGCCGCAACCCGGGCAATGAGTCATCCAGTGCCGGCATCAAGGCAGAGACCGCAGCACTGGCCAGCATTGGATTCTGGGAAAGGCGTCCTAACGCAAGAATCGCGTGACGCCTTACGCTGGGTGATGCGTGATCAACAGCCAATCGCAAAACGGGAATCGCTTCTGCCCCACGGGCAACGACTTGCGTGACAGCGATTTGCTGCACTGCATATCGGCTATCAGCGAATCGGTTGACCAGCATTTGTGGTGTCTCCGAAGCCCAGGCAATCTGCTGCCCGCGGGGATCGGCTTGCACCGCCATGCCATCGCGACGGATGCGATAAATCCCGCCCAGCAACTCTGGCTTTGCAAACTGCGACGTGGGACAACCTCGATAAAACCAGCCGCCGGTATCCACCACTAACAAACTGCCATCCGCGTCTTCCAACACGTCCGTTGGATGAAATTCCCGACTTTCTGAACTCAGAAACTCATGCTGCGTGAACTCATAAGTGGAACCCCTGGGCCGCATCTTCAATCGCACAACCTTGCCACTGTTGAAGAACGTGACAAAGGCGTCATTCTTCCACTTTTCATCAAGCAAACCACTGCGATAACGTGTCATTCCGGAGACAGCCACATGCCCAAACCGATGGGCAGGCGTCAACAGCGGCCCACTGACTTTGAGCTCATCGAGCACGCGTTCCCGATGGGGGTACGCTCCGCCATGTAACCAGTGCACCAGACCATCGACTCGAGGCCGCGTGTAGAGAATATTGACGGTTCCCAGCATGTCCCCGTTATCGGTGAAATCCACTTCGACGGGATTATCCATTCCACCCCCGCAGTGAATCCGCTTATCGGAACCGTCAGGAAGACAGGAAAAAAGATAGGAGCCTTCCCGCTTGCTGGTCACATTGCCTTGCTGGTCCTTGAATTCATGGCCGTGATATCCGTCCGTCCAGTACAGTCGACCATCAGGACCAAAGAAGCAACCGTGAATACTGGCAGCGTTCCCGTTGTACCCAAACTCACGAACAATGGCTTCCCTGCGATCCGCTACCCCATCGTCATCGAGATCAGTCAACCGCCAAATGTTCGGCGGTGAGGCCACATACAACGATCCGTCATGCCAGACTCCGCCCATCGGAAATGTCATTTTGTCGGCAAAGACTCGAAAGGAGTCAAAACAGCCGTCGCCATCTTCATCGACCAGCTGCCGAATTGAATTTGGAAGCTGCTTCTCCAAGTCCTCATTGTTCATATTCACACCCGCGTTATTGCAGACGTAAAGTCGTCCCTGATCGTCAAACGCAGCCATGGTCGGATGAGTCACCAA
>PKCN01000204.1 GCA_002862205.1 Planctomycetaceae bacterium
CTTGTCCTGCAGGCAACTGACAATCAGGGTCCTGCAGACAACTGATAATCAGGGTCCTCCAGACAACTGACAATCAGGTCGATCTGATCTTCATTCTGTTCAGCCATCGGGGTTCTCATTTGGATGTACCAGAGCGTCAGCGATCTTTCGCACTCGATCGATGGTAAGGCAGCTCTACTGCCAGAAGGTCAGAGAATTCGGGTTGGTTCACGCTCGGTCAGTGGTCCTTCGTCGTTTCTGTGATATTCATGCCGCTTCGATCATCTCTCTCTTGCGTTTGGAAAGTAACTCAATTTCAGCCTCAACTGACTCGAGACGAATTTCGCACTGACGAATAGCAGCTTTGACACGAGAGATTGTTTCGGAACATTCGACGTTTGCCTTCTGGATTTTTGACTGTACGATCCAATCAGAGATCAGACCATCAAAGAAGTAGTCTGCAAATCTCGAGAATCCATCGATCTGCAGTGACATCTGAAAACGCTCATCAGCATCCGCTAGTTCTTCTTCAAATTGAAGCAACTTTCGTTGTGCGGTTCTGGCTTGATTCTTGGCAGCGTCCATTTTCGAGTGCTTTGCCATCGTTGTGAGCATACCGCCACCGAGCATGTCCAGGGTGCCCCAGTTGGCGGCGGAAGCAATTGTGCTCTCGATTTCTTCGATGGATCTGAGTGCAGACTGACCTGCACCAGAGGCTTCGTCAAGTTCTTGTTGATCTGCTTTCAAATCAGCAAGCTGCTGAGTAAGCTCGATGAGGCTACTTGCCGTGTCGCTCTCGCTCGCAGCAAGATGTTCCGCCTTCTCAGCAAGCACCTGTTCATATTGGGAGTCTGCATTCTCCAATTGCGATAGGGCATCTTTCAAACGCTTCACATCATCGTTCAGGTCTTCAACCGTGTCGGCGGCTTGATCGCATTTCAGTTTCGCTGCGACAAGCTGTTGACGTTCGTTCTCTAACCTCTGCTGCTTACTGCCAAGCATTGCATGAAATAAACCAGTGAAGCTCAGACCTTCCAATGCATCGACATCAGCCTGTTCTTTCGCAAGGACATCCTTGAGCTTGGTGCGTTTTCTTCTTGCTACCGCAAGGTAGTTTAGAGCTGAACGCAGCATCGAATCGAGCTTGTTCTTTTGACGAATGTTCGCTTTTGCGATCGCGAGTCGCTCATTGAAGTCATTTAACATTCAGGTTTCCATTTGCTTCAAAAAAACGTCACCGGGCAAGCCACCAGAGTATCAACGTTGAAATTCCATCAGGTGAGGCTTCATTTTACGGGACACAGGGCGCTCATTTGGATGATCTTTGGTGGCACCGTGGCACCGTGGCTGCTGGCCTGCTGCTTTCATCTTGTGGGTGGCGTTGCCGTTCAAATGGATTGCGTAGGTCAGCCAGTCATCGTTCCATTGCAGATATGCTCACGTTTTTGATGTTGCCGACGATAAATCTTTTACCGCCGACTTCAGGTCGGACGCAGCCTCGGCGGTCAGGATTGAGAAGGCGTCCGCGGTTGGTTCGGTTTATCATTGGTGCAGGCTCCTGGGAGAGAGTTTTGAGTTTGAAACTGCCTGCGTGTCTGGTGTCCGTTAGCGACACGAAATCCGCCATCACCGGTGAATTCACAAATCGCGGAATGTAGTTAAATGCCGTAAATCGTGCGTTTAGCTGGAGATCAGCGCACGAAAAAAGCCGCCTGTGAAATCACAAGCGGCTTTGAAGTGGAGGATAACGGACTTGAACCGATGACCTACGCGCTGCCAGCGCGTCGCTCTCCCAACTGAGCTAATCCCCCGAAAGGTAGACTCATGTTTTAGTCGACGAATCGATTTCGTGAAAGGATCGTCTGGCTGATTTTTCAAAAACGTCGAAGGTTGATTTCTGAGGCGTCAAATGCTGCCGATTGGCCTGCCTCAGACGCGAAAAGGGAATTTACCGATTGGAGTGGCGAACGACCTGCTCAAGCACGTCAGAAAACGGTATTCGATCACAAATCCCGAAGCTGGGGTGTCGAGATAATCGAGCACGGGTGAAACCAGGTGAGGTGAGTCCACAAAGGAATCTCGCCTGATCCCGTGGTTGGACAAATCGGTCAGGGTACTCGGCAGATACATCCTCAAGTAATTTCAGTGCGGACGAGCCAATGGATCGAACTCCCGCCTGTTGAATGGTCCACGGTCCTTCACCCTGGCAGGCTGTGCATTCGCCGCAAGGCTCAGTCGATTCTCCAAAGTGTTTCGAAAGGCTTTGAGGTTGGCATGAATTTGCCATGGCAAGGTTGAAAAATTCATCCAGCCGTTCAACTTCACTTGTTTCGCGTGCGGTCAGCCGTTCATGAAGTTCATCGGCGAGCGTCTTGGCGTCATCGATGTTTTTCAAATTTCGATATCCATGAACAAGGTCGGATACTTTCACTTCAAGCCAGTTCTGTTCACTCATCTGATCGATCGCTCGTATGATCCGCTGGCGATCGACTCCCAGTTTCTGTGCAGCCAGAACGGTGTTCAGCATGAACCATGTTCGCCCCTTGGTAAGATTTGAAAGTACACCTGCACAAAAATCACGTTCTTCTCCCTGATAGTGATCAAGAATTACACGTGAAGTCACCAATGGTTTGATCTTGTACGTATCGTATCGAGGTGATGTCGCTTTCAGATATCCCGCCAATTCCAGATAGGTTAGCAGTGTTCGTATGACCAGAATTCGGATATCGGTTTCGTAGGATAGTTTGTGATGCGAAATGTGAAAGTGATCATGCTGGTCTTTGATCAAATCAATCAAGCGGCCGACACCATGCCTTGATGGAGTGTCGCCATAAACGAAATTTTCCAGTACGGTTCGATCATCAACCGACAACAGAATTTCACAGGTTGCCTGCTCATTGTCCCGTCCGGCGCGGCCAATTTCCTGAGCGTACGCTTCAAGTGACTTTGCCGGATTGAAGTGGTACACATATCGAATGTCTGACTTGTCGATACCCATGCCAAACGCGATGGTGGCGACCACAATGCCATCAGAAGAAGTAATGAAATCCTGCTGAATTTGTTCCCGTTGCTCAGGCTTCATGCCAGCATGATAGGCAGTTGCCTCAAGGCCATCTTCAGTCAACTGCTCGGCGATTTCTTCGGCAGTACGTTGCAGAGTGACGTAAATCAGTGTGGAACCTCGAGGACGTTCCTGCAAACGTGACAGCAACGTCGGGTAATGGTCGTCAGCATCGACGACTGTGCTTTTCAAATGCAGGTTGGGCCGGAAGAAAGAGGTCCGAATGGCGTCGTCTTCGGCAATTCCAAAGGCCTCACGGATATCGGCCAGAACACTTGGGGTGGCTGTTGCGGTCAAAGCCAGTACGCGTTCGGCAGCTAAGTCGCGGGCAAGTTCGGCAAGTTTCAGATAGTCGGGGCGAAAGTTGTGTCCCCACTGACTGATGCAGTGAGCTTCGTCGACGGCGAATAGCGACACATGCAGTGAGCCCACCATCGCAAGAAAACGTTCGTTGAAAAAACGCTCTGGCGCGACGTATAACAACTTCGTTCGACCCTCACGAATGTCTGCCATTGCCGCGGCAAAGGCTTGGGCAGGCATCGATGAATCAAGACGCACAGCACCAATGCCCCGAGCGGCCAATGCGTCACACTGATCCTTCATCAAGGCGATCAAGGGTGACACGACGACTGTGGTGCCTGATAGCATTTGACTGGGTAGCTGATAGCAAAGGCTCTTTCCGCCACCGGTCGGAAACACGGCTGCTACGTTTTTGCTTTGCAGTAAGCGTTCAATGACGGCCGATTGCCCTGAGCGAAAATTCGACAGACCAAAACTTTGTTGCAGAATTTCAAGCGGATCATCAACGGTTGCGTGATTTTCCATTCGTTGTCGATTGCCCAATGCTTGTTCCTCAAATTCCATTTTTTTGCGTCCCGACGACTTCCTGTTCCAATTGCCGGCCCGGAAGTGTACATAAGAACACTCTCTCGTCAAGGTTCAAATCAAGCCGCTTGGTCAACCTCGCCCTGCAGTGGACTGTTTGATCCCGAGCATTCGATCGAGCGAATCAGCGGTTTGGTAGATCAGTGCTTCGGGAAAGTGCTGGTACGGGTGAAAATACTCGAAGGTGAGGTAGCCGTCGTACCCAATGCCGTCAAAGGCCTCCAATACAGCGGGCCAGTTGGTCGTTCCATCAAGAAGTGGGCGGAATGCTTCCAGCGAATGGTCCGTTCCTTTTTTGGTGTATTCCTTCAAGTGCACGTTTTTGATGCGTTTGCCAAGAATAGGAATCCAGTGCTCTGGAAATTGGTATTCCATGATGTTCCCGGTGTCGAAATGAACCTGCACATACGGACTGGAAAAGCTATCAACAAAGTCCACCATCTCCATGGGTGACATCAGGTATCCATTGAAGAAGATATTTTCCATGTTGAGGTGGACTTTCAGTTTTTCGGCATTGGGGAGTAGTTTGCCGATTGCTTCACGAGCCCGCTTATCACAGACATCGTTGGGAGTTGGGTCATGGTCCTCGCGCCATGGCATATGGACGGCACCGGGCACCACAAGCAGATTCTCCGTTCCAAGATCGTGGGCAGCTTGGGTCATTTTCGCTGCCAGTTCCATTCCCTTGTCCCGTTCTGCGGGATCATTGCTGGTGAGAGGGTAAGGCCAGAACAGGAAGGAGCAGAGACCACTGATCTCGATACCGACTTCCTCTGCCATTTTCCGGATCTGAACAAACTCCGTTGTGCCTGACTTGGGAGAAAGTTCACTGTCCAGGTCGTAGTTGAGTTCGATGCCATCAAATCCAGCATTCTTGGCCAACTCAAGACATTGCCGGAGACTCATTTTATCCGGGTAGGGGAACGCCCACAGATTGATGGACTTCTTCATTTTGTAGTTTCGACGCTCTGGCTCGGGATCTGACGCGTCGGCACGTTTGCCGGTTCCTGTGGCTGCCAGGGCCGCACTTCCGAAGGCGGCGTAGGTGAGAAGTTGTCTTCGTCCCAGAGCGGATTCGGGTTTGGTCATGGTATTTTTTTCGAGGCTGGAAAATCGGGCTGCGAGGCTGGAAAATTGGGCTGCGAGACTGAAAATCGGGCTGCCATGCTTGATTCAGTTCACATCCGGTTTGGATCACATCCGGAAGGTGGAAACTCATCGAGACTGTTTCAACAGTCACTCCCGAGCATCGCGTCTTCCGCAGCCACAAAGCGTGCTGGAGATGACATCATTTGCTCACACCTCAGTATTATCCTCCCACAAATCGATCACAAAGGGTTCTTGCGACACTGATTTCCGAGGTGCCGGTGACGACGACTCTTCCATCCCGAAACAGGGTCAAGCTGTGTGTGTCATCGGGGAACAGTCGCACAAAGAATGGGTTGGCTTGCACGCGTCCCACTTTTTTCCATCGATCAGCCATCAACTTCAGGTCGACATTCGTGTTGCAGTTTCCGGTGATCTGTACTGCATCACGTCCACACAGGGTCGCAGCAGCTTCGGACTGAACGGTCCGGTCACCTTCCAGGAACTGATATTCACCGTTTCCGCAGGCGGGGCAGGTATCGCTCAAGGATGGTGAGATATTCAGTTCACGAAAGCGGTTATTCCACAAGTCAATCGATAACAGCGCGGTTCGTACATGCTGACGATTCCCGGACAACCACTTGATTGCTTCCGTACTCTGCAGACTTGCAACGGTGTGTGTCGCTGATCCGACAACGCCAGCCGTGTCGCAGGTATCCACCGCTGAGGCAGGTGGAGGTTCAGGGACGAGGCAACGAAAACATGGCCTCCCTTTTCCTGTGAATAGTCGCACTTGCCCCACCGCTCCCACACAACCACCATGGACCCAAGGTGTTTCTGTTTTCAGGGACCAGTCGTTGAGCAGGAAGCGAAGCAGGAAATTGTCAGCAGCATCGATGACCAGATCAACCTCTTTGAGGATGTCGCCGATATTTCCAGAGGCAACATCTGCGACCACGGGCTGTAGTTCGATCTGACTGTTGATGGCTTTGAGACGGTCGCAAGTGGCATCCGCTTTTGAACGTCCGTCGATTGCATCCTGTTCGATATAAAGTGCTTGTCGTTGCAAATTGGTCCATTCGACAACATCCCGGTCAATGATGACAAGTTTGCCAACGCCGGCTCGGGCCAGAATTTCAGCTGCCACGGTTCCCAGAGCGCCGGCACCCAAGACGGCCACGCGCGAATGGGTAATGCAATCGTGGCCCTCGGAACCGATGGGTGCGAACTGGATCTGTCTTGCGTATCGATTATCGGGAGAATCGCTGCTCATGAAGACGATGGTCGATCAAATGCTGGGCGGGTAAGTTAGTTCGATGAATGCGATCTTGCCTGCTCGCAGGGCTCGATGCAAGCCACCAAAACCCTCAGCCCCACCCTTAGCCGCCACTTTCCACGATGAACGAGCGTTCTCTTCCCAATCTGCACCGGCTCCGTGAGCGATCCGAATTGTTGAAAAAGCTTCGTCTGTTCTTTGATCAGCGAGGGTTTTTCGAGGTTCAACCACCCTGTTTGACGACAGATTGTGTGATTGATCCCTATATCGATCCATTGCGTGTCGAAGCCAGTGAATTTCAGTTGGGTCCGCGGCACGGAAAAGAAATTCATTTTTTGCAAACCTCGCCAGAGGCTGCCATGAAACGGATGTTGGCTGCGGGAGCACCTTCGATTTACAGTCTGGGACCCGTATTTCGTGCCGGGGAACAGGGTGAGCAACACAATCTGGAGTTCACCATGCTTGAGTGGTACGAATTGGGAGCCGATGCAGAACAGGGAATCGGAATTCTGGGTGCGTTGGCGTGCGATGTTCTGAATGTTGAAAATTTTGAAGTTCATTCGTATCGAAATCTGTTTCAAGAGCATTGCGGGTTCGATCCCATCGATGCTCCGCTTTCGCATTTGCAGCAATACGCCCAAACGGTCGATGCATCTGTGACGGCTTCGATCGCAGAAGATCGTGATGGTGTTTTGGATCTGATTCTGAGCCATGTGATTCAGCCAAAACTTGGACACGCGAGCCCGATGATTGTGCGTGACTATCCACTGAGCCAGGCTGCATTAGCCAAGCCCTCGACACAGGACACACAATGCGCAGCACGCTTTGAACTTTTTGTAGCCGGCATTGAGTTGGCCAATGGCTATGATGAGTTGCGTGATCCAGATGTGTTGCTGGAACGTTTTCGCGTCTGTAATCAGAAACGTCAAAAAGTGGGACGCCGCCCACTACCTGTCAAAGTGCCTTTGCTGGAAGCAATGCGTGTGGGGTTACCACAATGTGCGGGCGTGGCTTTGGGAGTTGATCGGTTGCTGGCAGTTCAGTTGGGAGAAAAATCAATTTCAAGTGTCATGCCATTTACCTTTTTGAACGCATGACAGAAAATTATCGCATTCCATCGTCATCTCGACTAAAATGAAGGGTGGCTCGATTGAGGAGGTCGATATGAAACAGATTGAGATAGCTTCACAAGGTGGGACGACAACAGGACGTAAAACAGGTGCACGCAGGCTGGCGGTGAATGCCGCATTCCTGAAAGATATCAAGGATGACAATCAGGACTTGAAAGGCCTGCTTGACCAGATCATACCGATCACCCATCACCAACAGACGGCGACGAATCATTGGCCTGAGCTGATCACACTTCTGAGTGATTTGAGAGATCAACTGGCGCTGCACTTTTCGTTGGAAGAAGCCTATGGCTATTTCGATGATGCCGTTGTTTCAACTCCGGAATTGAGCGTGACAGCGGAAGTGCTACGAAGCGAACACCCTCGTCTGTTTGCGGACATTCGCGACCTCGCTGATCAAGTGACTGAAATTTGTTCTGACAGGCCAGAGCAGGTGAATGTTTTCATTCAGCGGTTCGGCGCATTTCAACGTGCGTTTGAAATACACGAGGAACGCGAACTCAAATTGATCCTCGACTCGCTCGATGACGATCTGGGTGTCGGAGATTGAAACCACGGCTGTGACGGCAGTGTGGAGAACGCGTTGTGGGGCGGTGCCAGTCGCATTCGGGTGCATGTTGATCAAGGGCTGATTTTACGCGTCGGTGTTTGGGGGGACCTTGGGATTGGCAGCCCCGGTCGCTTCGCGCCGCGAGAAACGTCCCAGAGTTGCGACGAAACTGGGAACCAGAATGACACGGACGTAGAAGGTGTCAATCAGGACTCCCAGCCCAAGCGCGAAACCAAGTTCAGTGATACCACGGAGTGAGGTGCCACTCGAGTCATTGAAATAACCAAACCAACTTGCGACGGTCGGAAACCAGGATGACGACGTCATGCTGAAGAACGTGGCCGCCATCACCAGTCCGCATGCTGTGATGATCCCTCCTGTTTTGGTGATTGCCCGTCTGAGCGCTGATATCCATCCCAGTTTCTTTTGCTCCTCAACAATTCGGGTTACCAGATAGACGTTGTAGTCCTGACCGACGGCTACCAAAATCACAAACAGGAACAGCGGCAGTTTCCAGTCCAGTCCTACAAAATCTGATCCATACACAATTTTGAAAAAGATCAGTGTGAGACCGAGTGTTGCGTAGTAACTGATCAACACAGTCGCGATCAGGTAGAGGCAGAGTCCAAGTTTGCGGATGACAAGCAGCAACACCACAAAGACGGCAAGCACGACAGCAATTTTGATCCGCTGATTATCGCGCAGGGTGACCGTCCTCAGGTCAATGATGCTGGGTGTTGTGCCCGTCAGAACGACTCGCGATCCTGCCCATTCGGAATCTGGTGCATCCACGTACTGGTGCAGGAACTTGTCAATGTCGGTAACGATCTTGGCAGTGTCCATTGCAAAGGGGTCGCCATCGATCGTGATGTCGATTCGCGCAAGGCGATTTTCCATCGCAGGCAGTGGTGAGAAAAAGTACTGCTGCGCCAAACGATGATTTCTCAGTGCCCTTCTCCGCCATGCGTCCCGATTCAACAGACTCATGTCTCGGTCTGGTGGAAAGTCACCAAGAGGATCGTCGGCGGTTCGGACAGTGGAGACTCCCTCCAGTTTGTACAACTCTTCTGCCAGTGACTTGATTTGTTTTTCCAGATCTTTCCTTGCCACGTTTTCCGGGTGCAGCAACAGCACGGTGACTGGATTGATCTGCCCGATGTCAAAGTGTTGAGCGAGAAGACGCAAGCCCTGGCGACTTGAAGCAGAGTGGTTCAGTTGACCGCTGAGGTTATAAGTGACATCGCCCTCGTTCTTGAGCCCATAGAAGCTCGGCACCAGCAGCAGTCCAATTCCAAAAATGAGCGTGGTCAGTGGATGCCGCGTCAGGGTCAGTGCAATCCAGTTCCACAGGTTCTCGGTGGAGGATCTTCCTTGTGCGTGAGTCTTGCCGTAAACCGTCAGCGGACCGGTTTCATTGATTTTGATGTCAGCTGGCCAGAATACCTTGGGACCAATCGCTCTCAGGAGTGCAGGTGTCAGAGTGGTGCAAACCAGCAGACCAACGAGCAGGCAGATGGCAATGATTGGACCCGTGTAATGGAATTTTCCAAAACTTGCGATCCAGAGCATGCCCAGACCGACGACCGTGGTCATCGCGCTGCCAATCAAAGCACCCATCACTCCCGAAAGTGCATTGGTGCATGCCTGGTCCCATGGAACCTTACTTGCTTCCTCGCGTAATCGGGCAATCAAGAACAGGCAGTAATCAGTCCCCGCTCCAAAAAGAATGACCACGACAAAGATGCGACTGGTGGTGAATACCCGCAGATCCAGGCCGGGAAGCGTGCCATTGATAGAGCCCTGCGTCAAAAGCGTTACCAGGGAAGCCGAAACAACAACAGCCACACCAATCGATAGCATGGGGACCGCAACCAGCAGCGGTGCACGATAAACGATGGCAAGAATGAGCAGGATCATCACGACCGTGATCCACTCCGTGTACTGGATGGCATCCCGGGCGGCCAGCAACGTCTCTCCACCAATCGCTGCCGACCCTGTCATCAACAACTGCAGGCCCGGTTCGGTATATTGCATGCTGTAATTGCGGACGTCATCGAGCAATTGATCAACGACTTCGACGGTCTGAATGTTGCCTGTGGCCGCAAGCTCTGACGAGAGTTGCATCACAGCAAGTTGTGCGCCTTCCTGTTTCAGGCTGGCACCGATCAATTGGTCATCCCAACCCAGAATGTCCAATAACGAAGTCCAACCTGTGAGGTCACGTTCGTCGATTGGTACAGCGATTTTTGGCAGGTCGGGAACAAATATCAGTGCCGCCTCAAAATCACGCCCTACATCCTCTGCCGGTTCTTCCAGTGTTTCCAGCAGTTTGCCCCGATCCCAATACGCGATAGCCATCCTGGGTTCACGGAGTGCCGGGGCATCCGAGGGAACTTGATCCGCGATGCGTTCATAGAACGATTCATCCACTGCGATAGAATGGTCAAATGCTTCACGGGCCAGTTTGATCCATTGGGTTGACTTGGTGTTTTCCTGAATCGGCCCGCCTGTGTACCCGTACTCAATCGCACGCTGCCAACTGACTTCACCAAGCCGATGGTAAAGGCGTCTGAGTAAATCAAGACCGACGATCTCGTCACGCTTTGTCAATTCACCCGAAGTGCGGCCAAGCACCAACACGATTTGACTGCGACTGCGGACATCTGGAAATGCCTCGTCCAATAGCTGGCCACCCGCAACACTGCTCATCTTGGTTGGCAAGTATTCAAAGTCACCGTCGTAGGCCACCTCGTTCCATGCAGGAGCAACACTGCGAATCAGGATGGCGCCCAGAAACCAGACAGTGAGAATGATCCACCAATATCGGGTGACTTGCTTTGCCCAGCGATACGAAATGGATTCGTGCATTCGCTGCGTGAGTTGGGTTTCGAGGTTGAACGTGTCGGTAGCTGAACCGGGTTAATGTAGCAAGAACACCCTGTTCTGTCGGTCAGGTGATTGCAATCCCGCGACGCGGATAGAGTCGGAAATAGGTGGAATTTCCCACCATAAACGGAGATTCGCGGTCTGGCTCATCCATTTCAGACCATCAAGAAAGTCATGAGGATTTTGCTTTCTGCAATTCGCAATCGCGATTTTCCGAGTCAGACCGCTAAATGATACGAACCCAATCTTGCTGACCCAGTGAATGATCTCTCGTTGAATCTACCGTGAAAACACGGTGCCAAGATCCATTGGGGGAACATGGTGGGCAGATCCATTTGGGGAACACAGTGCCCGCTGTTTGCCGGTTCATTGCAAAAAAGCAGTCTCTGCCGGAGTTTCAAGCGGGGTAGGATCCAGAGCGGGCTGATGAGCCTATTTGTAGCGGTCCGGACCTGGAATGAAACGGTCCAGGGGACTCAGGTCAGCCTGGTTGGACTCGGCAAACTCATGCCCGAGTACAGCAATCTGATTTGCCGCATGGGTTAATTGTGCTTCGTTATTCAATTGCAACTTGATCGACTTGAAGACATCGAGAATTTGCTGCAACTGAGGGGAATCAACTTTTGCATGGATACTTGCCAAGCGTGCTCCGGCGCGAGCAGCGCGTTTTGCAGAGGTGATGCCGTAAGTCGCTTTTTCTGTCGCCAGCGCGGTCGCTCTGAGGCTTGCCTCCAACTCCGCGATCATGCCAGAAACGAACATCATGCGAAGTCGTTCAGGAGAGCTGAACTCGTTGGTTTTGCCATCAGTGTTGAGAAAGTTGTGGCGGACCAGGCCCTGGCTCCAGGAAACGAATTCGAACTCCAGACTTCCTGCTGAATGCCCACCGATGTTGACCAGCTCTTCGTCAGCCGTGGTGTGGCAACGCAGGCAACTCTGGGCAACCGCATAGAGGTTCCTCGGGTTCCGCATGCCAGCTTTTACACTGTCAGTGATGCGTTGGGTGCGATGTGCAGGGCTTTCGTCAAAGCGAGTCAGATTTTCGCCCCCGAAATCATGATGGACAGCCACCCAGTTCTTTGCAGCACCGTGGCATGATTCGCAGGAGACGCCGGAGATCACATGTAACGGCGTATCAGCAGTCTGTTTTTGAGTGTAGTGACAGGCGACGCAACGTCCTGAGTTCTTGATGGATTTCAACCCAAGTTTTGATGCAATGGCTTTGGCTTCCGGCCGGCGATGCAACTGGTCGAGTGTGGTTGCGTGGGGTGTTTTCTTCCAGACTTGAATTTCGGCGGCGTGGCACTTCACACATGCTTCGGTACCCAGCACCAGATGGGGATTCGCAGGTTTTGCTGGCTCGAGATTTTGACCGCCGTTTTTTGCTGACTTTGCCACAGCGCTGATCATCACTGTGGTTACCGCTGGAAGAAGCAAAATGATGGACAACCAGCGGGATGCAGTTTTCATACTGAAGAATTTGTCGTGGGCGTAGGAGTCCGTATAATCCGAATATTCAGATCAAGACACGATGACGCATCAGTCCTCTGTCTCAGAGGAAGCCTAGGTCACAATCACGCCAAAGTATCTCGGGATAGGCGGAAAGAACACAAATAGCGCAGCAAAAAAGCCGACGTCACGGAGAAGTCGGCTTTTTGGTTTTGTGGCCCAACTGGGAGTCTTACTCGAGAATTCGTTCCACCTCATCCATGACCGCTGCGATGTCGACTTTTTCGGAAGTGAACGTGTGCGTTTTCACTACCTGACTGTCTTTGGCCACAACAATCGTCACATCAGCATCGGCCGGCAGCCTGTAGTTCAGGGGGCCCGTTTGGAACTCTTTTGCGACCACGACAGGAACGTGCTCGACTTTTGCGGCAGCAGCCACCTTGCCAGCAGCGGCTTTGACCGCCGAGGAATTGTCTCCCATCATCGTCACAAGACCCTTCAAACGTCGTTTGCGATTCGAGAAGACAGCTTTGTCAATTCGCTTCACCAGTTCGGTGACACGACCGCCTGTCCGGCGAGCGAAGACCATGACCATAGGACTGGAGCCATAACGGCAGCGGTAACAAAGTTGCTCGCCAGGTCGAACACCATCATCCGCAGCCCCGGCAACCTTGGTCACATAGAACACACCGACAGAATCACCCTCACGCAGCGAGGAAGACTTCTGGGCCGGCTCTGGGGGCGAACTCGAAGCTTGGCCAAACACGGAGGACTCGTGAAGCGGTGATAGCACCGAAAACGCGAGGAAAACAGCGATCATGCGTCCGAGGGACAGTGATAACATCTGATTCAGGTTCCGCAGTGTTAGGATTTGACCGTCAGCCAATGCAAAAAATGTGGCGGTCGGTAGCCGAAACTGGGCTCGGGAAGTTGCCAAAGTCGTTGACCCGGCTTCCACAAGCGGGTCGGAATTATGCACCCGATTCGGGATCTGAAAACCCCTTGATTCAAGATTGGTCAGAAACATCTGGGCCAGCAGTCTGCAGGGGGGGCTTTGTGTCAGCGTGCACAACTCATCAGTGAGGCAAAGTCCCCCCCAAAATAGCGAATTTACCCTATTTACATCGCGATGAAGGCAATCCTGTCTCTCCAGAGTGATATCCAAACCCGTTCACAGGGTGTGACAAAATGGCTCGCCCAAATCTGACGTCTCCGGTGGGGGATCAAAGGTCGCTCGCCATCGCCGCCATGATGCTGCCCCAGATCGTTCAGTCCGGGAGCACAATTCGCGGTTAGGTTCCAGGTTCCCAGAGTCAGATTCCCAGAGTCAGATTCCCAGAGTCAGATTCCCAGAGTCAGGTTCCCAGGGTCAGGTTCCCAGGGTCAGGTTCCCAGGGTCAGGTTCCCAGGGTCAGGTTCCCAGAGTCAGGTTCCCAGAGTCAGGTTCCCAGGGTCAGGTTCCCAGGGTCAGGTTCCCAGAGTCAGGTT
>PKCN01000202.1 GCA_002862205.1 Planctomycetaceae bacterium
ACGCGATAGAGTTCAGCAGCCGGCTGATCGGCATCCTTACCGATTCCGATCGCCACGACCTGACGATCACCCGCAATCGCACCGCTACCGGCAATCACCAGATTCCCACTGACCACCGGCGACGCCAACGCTCGCTGTGATTCCCGCCCGAAAGGATCAACCATCCAGTTCAGTTGGCCCGTTTCCAGATCAACGCCGGTCACGCCTTCGAAGCAATGAACAAAAACAATTTCGGGCCTGCCATCTGCATCGCGCACACACGGAGTCGAATAGCAGGCCCGTTTTCCATCGCGGGGAATCTTCCAATGCTGCTTTCCAGTTTTTCGATCCAACGCAAGCAAGAAGCTGTTTGATTTATGATCGTGTGCAACCACGACAAAATCCCCCGCCACAATGGGACTGGTCGCCCCACCCTGCCCGTGCAGATAGGCCCCCAACTCGGCACGCCACTGCTCGTTACCACCATGATCGTAAGCGATCAGCGAGGTCGCTTTTTTTGAGTGCCAAAGCTGATAAACATGATCAGCATCAACTGCGGGCGTTGCCGATGCAAAACTGTTGTTCTTATGTTTCTTGAAGGACTTGAAGTCATCCGCTGCACGCCAAAGTTCCTCGCCGCTGTGCAGGTCAAAGCAAACCAGGAACCTGATTTCATTTTCTACATCAGCAGCGGTCACAAAAACTCGATCGCCCCATGCAACTGGGGATGAATTGCCAACGCCAGGTAGCTCAGCCACCCATGCATGGTCATTTTCGGACCACTGCGAAGGGATGCCCCTGGCAGTCGTCACGCCGCTACCATTGGGGCCACGAAAGCGCGACCACTGAGCTGCCTGATCAGATTGAGCGTCTGCCAAACCCACTGGCAATACGATTGACAACGCCAGCAACACGAACGCATGAAAATGGCTCGAAAGAATCGGGGCAAAAGTCATCGACCAACAATTTCGATACTTCACTGATATTCCAGGGGAAACGAACAGAAACCTGTCAGACAGACACTGATTCTACACCACTTTTCACTTCCCTTGAGTGGGTCGCCAACGGTACCGGCCTGCCTGATCAGCACAGCAATCCGCAACCAACAGGCAGTACAGACCACGTCGACCAGTTGAAGCCTGTAGCCAGTGCCCAGTCTGTAGCCAGGGAACTGGATGACGGGTACGCTGTCTCTCATCCCAATCGTTGCCATAACGCCTCATTGCAGCGATCCACACATGCATCCTCAAATGACTATCCTCAAATGACTATCCTCAAACGACCTCGGTGC
Organism: Planctomycetaceae bacterium; assembly: GCA_002862205.1. Classification (GTDB taxonomy): domain Bacteria; phylum Planctomycetota; class Planctomycetia; order Pirellulales; family Pirellulaceae; genus Rubripirellula. The sequence continues at coordinate 1,271 of PKCN01000202.1, forward strand.
AGATGACACAAGACGCCACTGCCATCAAAACCATCATCGGTTTGGGCGAAATACTGTGGGACATTTTCCCTGATGCAGCAAGATTTGGAGGCGCGCCCGCCAATTTCGCTTGCTCGACGGCAGGCTTGAAAACGATTGCGGCCGAAGTGTACATGCTCAGTGCTGTCGGCAAAGACTCGCTCGGACAGCAAGCGATTCAAGCACTCAGTGATCATGACGTCCGCACGGATGCAATTCAGCAAAACGCCAAAGCGACTGGTCAAGTCAATGTGACCCTCGATGAACATGGCAGTGCGAGCTATGAATTCGCAGCTGACGCGGCGTGGGACAATCTGTCATGGTCCGATAGTCTCGCCGATTTGGCCGCAAAAGCTGACGCTGTTTGCTGGGGCACACTCGGGCAACGTTGCCAACCCTCACAGGATGTCATTCAGAAATTTATAGCTGCTACGCCTCCGGATTGCCTGCGTGTGTTGGACATCAACCTGAGGTCTCCATTCTGGAATCCAACGGTTCTAAAAGAATCACTGCCGATGGCCAACGTCCTGAAGTGCAACGAAGACGAGTTACCCGTCCTGTCTGAGGTTTTTGAAATCAACGGCGATGACCGCAGCATCCTGTTGCAGTTGAAACAACGCTTTGGACTGAAACTGGTTGCCCTGACCCGTGGTGGGCGCGACTCAATGCTACTGCACGAAGATGAGCAAACCAGAGATCTGGAAATAAGCCAACTGCCTGCCATCCCAGCTGAGGTGGTCGATACGGTGGGCGCCGGAGACTGCTTTACTGCAGCAATTGTTCTCGGCATGCTTGGCAAGATGCGGTTGACGGATTTGCATCAATGGGCCTGCCAGGTTTCAGCCTACGTTTGCTCACAATCAGGTGCCACTCCCACATTCCCAGCGGATCTGAGCCAGCCATGACTTGATCCGCTACCATGAGCGCTGGTTCATGCCCACTCTGCCCGGCACAAAGCCTGTTCACTGAGTGCAGATTACCGGCTTCGCACCGAGAGTGGCAAGGCATCAAGCAGCAGACCACCACCCAACACCGCAAGCCCCCAGTTCGCGTCATGAAACTGCCATCACCCCTGACTTCCAACCTGCTTTTCATTGCTGTGCTAACCAGCATTTTCATTGCTGTGTTGTCGGGCAGCGAGCAGGGCGAAAAATGTCATGCAACCGAAAATACGATCGGGAACAGAGATGCCCAGCCCCCAAATATCCTGATCATCATGTCGGACGATATGGGGTATTCGGACCTCGGCTGCTTTGGTGGTGAAATCAAAACCCCCTATCTCGATCAGCTGGCGTACGGTGGTCTCCGCTTCACCAATTTCTACAGCGAGAACATGTGCTGGGTTTCCCGAGCAGCCATGCTGACGGGGGTTTATCACAAAACGTCCATGGTCAATGGTGCCCTTCACAAACAGTGCCCGACCCTGCCCGAATGCTTGCGTCCATCGGGTTACCAAACGGCCATGTCTGGCAAATGGCACTTGGGTGGAAAGTCCTACCGTGTCTTTCCGAATGATCGGGGATTCAATGACTTTTATGGCATCCTCGGTGGCGCCGCGAGTTTCTATGCACCGGCTCACTTGCACCGCAATCGCAAGAACGTAGAGAACGAAGCAGGCAACGACCCAGACTATTACATCACTGATGCCATCAGTTCTGAAGCCACGCGAATGATTCGTGCCACTCCAGCTGACAAACCATTGTTTCTATACGTCGCCTACACTGCCGCGCACTGGCCGCTCCATGCAAAATCTGCAGACATCGAGCCGTATCACGGCAAGTATTCCATGGGCTGGGACCAACTGCGAAAACAACGCCTGCAAAGAATGAAAGAACTTGGCATTCTGAAACCGGAGAGTGAACTATCACCTCGTCACCCTCAAGTTCCCAGCTGGAAAAATGAGAACAACCAAGCTTGGCAACAGCGGCGAATGGAAGTCTACGCTGCTCAAGTGACAGCAATGGATCGGGGCATCGGTCGCATCATCACGACACTCAAAGACACAGGAAAACTTGAAAACACTCTCATTCTGTTCACAATCGACAATGGCGGTTGCCACGTGGAATATGGAGCAAATCGCAAAGGTGACTACTTGCCTGAAACGACGCGAGATGGTCGTCCCATGCGACCTGGTAATCTTCCGCACATCATGCCGGGTCCTGAGGACACCTACCAAAGTTATGGCTATGGATGGGCCAACGCGTCCAACACTCCCTATCGCATGTTCAAGCAGTTTGATCACGAAGGTGGAATCCGAACGCCGATGATCGCCCATTGGCCTGCTGGCATTAAATCTCCGGGGCGCCTGATTCCCGCAGTGTCACACCTTGTCGACATCATGCCCACCGTCCTTGAAGTCACTCACGGAGATGAGGATCAGGACAGGAAATTGAAAGCAGCCGAAATCCCACAAGACGGAACATCACTTGCCGCAGCATTCACGGGCCCACTGGAGCATGAACGCACACTTTTCTTCCACCACGCTCGCGGATCTGCATTGCGACATGGGCCCTGGAAAATCGTGCGTGAACGCAAACAGCCATGGGAACTCTACCACCTGAAACAGGACCCCCTGGAACTCAACGACCTGGCCAAGCAACAACCAGACAAACTGACTGAACTGACGAAGATCTGGGATCTTGAGTCGAAGCGTCTGAGCGACCAGGCCAAGGTCAAATGACGCCATCCGGCATATCAGGCTGACAGCCGGACACTCTCACTTTTGGCTGATACAAAAAAGATGGTCGGTTCCTCGCAAGAACAACTCGCCTTGTGAAATGGCAGGAGACGCGTAGACCCGCTCACCCAGTTCGTTGACCTGCAACACGATGGGTTCACGTGCAGCCCGCATGATCGTGGTTGCGCCATCATCCGCAGTGAAATACACCAAGCCCTCTGCAGTGATCAAAGAGGCGCTGAAATGAGGCCCCAAACGCGCACGCCACAAATGCTCACCATCGGCAGGATCAAAACAATGAGCAATCCCGCGATCATCTGCGACAAAGAGCAGGTTGTTTGCCAGCACCGGTGATGGGACATAGCTTTTGGCATCGTTCACGTGCCAGGACACATGTGATTCTGTCACATCCTGCTGACCGCCATGGCGAATGGCCATCACGTGGTAGGTAGGAAAACCAGCGGTAAGATAAAAATGACTGCTGTCGTGAACCATCGAGGCCACGAACTGCTCTGTTGGCCCCTCAACCCACCACAACCGCTTTCCACTGATCGGATCAAATCCGGCCACACACTTACTGCCTGCCATGACGGCTTGCATTTTCCCCTGCACCTCGCGTAACAAAGGCGTCACGTAGCTTCGCGTCTGATGCACACGGGGAGTCTTCCAAACCACTTCGCCTGACTTCTTATCCAAGGCAGCCAGATACGATTCGCCATCGTGATCACCATTGACCAAAACCAGATCACGATACAACACAGGGCTGGTGCAATATCCGTGAATACTTGAGAAAGCCCCCACCGTCACCAACCACTTCTGGTTGCCCTCATAATCAAATGCCCCCACCAACATTTCACCCGGCTCACCGCGCTCTCCGCTGGCCGCATCGGTGCGAAAAAACGTCACATAAACCAATTCACCATCCGTTGCGGGAGTACCCGAGGCGCGACCATTCAGTTTGTGCACCCCTTCCAGGGGCGACTCCAACACCTCGCGAGTCCAAAGCAATTCTCCCGACTCACGATTCACGCAGTGCAGCAAACGGGTTTGCTCGGTCTCGTCACAGGAGGTGAGGAAGATGCGGTCACCATGAATGATGGGAGAGGAGTACCCTGATCCGGGAATCGCAGTTTTCCAGCGAATATTCTTACCACTCTTTCCATCCCACTCCGTAGGTACATTCAGCTCGGCACTGGTCCCATCACCACGCAAACCCCGCCATCCCGGCCAATTCTCGGCATACCCCTGAACGCAAAAGGGGGAGACCAAAACCGTCGCAAATATCAGGCAGGACCAACGAAACATCGGCTACTCTCGGTTTTTCAGGGGGTGGAGTGATTCTGAGTGGCGGGGGGACGGCAGGACAAATCACTCGCAGACGGGCAACTCCGACACCGAGGCTAACACAAAACCGCCAACACATAACCGCCAACACATAACCGCCAACACATAACCACGGTGCCCTGCTCTTACGGCTTCATTGTCATGCCCCTTCACGTGTGCTTCAAGCCGTGAACGAATATCCCGCAATATTTCCCGGGAACACCAGACAGGTGGTATCAGCGGTGATCTGCCCCAAGTGAAAGTCACAAGCTAAACTCATGTGATCAGAACGCACAACATGAACAGAAAATGCTGGAACAAAGGAAGCCCTGCGGCTTTGATTCGGCACAACGGAAACCGCCCCCATGTCTTCATTGATCGACCACACTTCACACGCTGCTGCCAAACACAGGGATGTCATTCCTGTGGCAAGGCACCAAATGATGACCCGCATTCTTGTGATCATGACGAGCTGGCTTATGGTGCAGCCATCGGTTCTTTGGGCCGATGATTGGCAGCAGTGGCTTGGCCCGCACCGAGATGGCACATGGGCAGCTGACAACATCACGGAAACGTTCCCTGCCAACGGCCCGAAACTGCTTTGGAAACAGACTGTCGGCGGTGGCTACAGCGGCCCAGCGGTTGCTTCGGGCTGTGTGATCATGATGGACAGGTTAGCAACATCAACCTCGGGCGATCAAGAATTCGTCCACAAGGGTGAGATCCCGAGAAACAGAAATTTTGTTCGTCAACGTCTGCCGGGCAAAGAACGCGTCCTGTGCTTCCGAGAATCGGATGGAAAACTTCTTTGGCAACACCAGTATGATTGCCCGTACTCCACGGTAACCACTTACGCGATTGGGCCTCGCGCCACCCCAACCATTGACAAGGATCGCGTCTACACCGTTGGCTCAGAAGGTGATCTTCGCTGTCTGCGAATCACCGACGGAAGCATGATTTGGTCAAAGGATTTCAAGACAGACTACAACGTTCCGACTCCAAACTGGGGTTTTGCATCTCCACCGCTTGTCGATGAGGATCGTTTGATCTGTATCGTTGGAGGTGAGTCGTCTGGCTGCGTCGCGTTTGACAAACACACTGGTCGTGAATTGTGGCGATCATTGACAGCATCAGAACCGGGCTATAGCGCACCGGTGATTCGCACAGTCGGCGGACATCGACAATTATTGATTTGGGACAGCGACGCCATTCATGGGCTGGACCCCGCCAATGGCAAACCGTTTTGGTCGGTCGAATTCCCCTCAACCTATGCCATGTCGGTCGCCACACCGCAGGTGCTTGATGCTTCGATATTCATCATGTGTTTCAATGGGAAATCATGCTTGATCAACGTGGGTCCAGACGGCAATGACGCAAAGATCCAATGGCAAGGCGATCGACGTACGGGAATCGACGGCGTTCACAACACCGCGCAACTCGTCGACGGCCATGCCTATGGATGCGGTAATGGGGGACGATACATTTGTGCCCGCCTGACGGATGGCAAACGAATGTGGGAAACCTTCCAACCCGCATCCTCCAAACGCCCCATCTCATGGGGCAACGTTTTTACCGTGCGTCTTACGGCCTACAAAGATCGCTACCTTTTGATCAACGATCATGGTGAAATCATGCTGGCAAGAATGGACCCCTCAGGTTACACCGAACAGGACCGGGCCCAGATGATTGCCCCGACGCATCAAGTTGGCAGCCGGAAACTGGTTTGGTCCCACCCCGCTTTTGCCAACGGGAACATTTACCTGCGCAACGACCAAGAACTGCGATGCTACGATTTGTCCGAGAGCACGGACTCTCAATGAACCGCTCAGCCGTGACGTGCTTCTTCGATTGAATGGCCCGCGATTGAATGGCCCGCGATTGAATGGCCCGCGATTGACTTGTTTGGGACGATCAACCTGCCTGAAGATCTGCCGCTCCGATAATCTGCCGAGCACTGGCAAGATGCGAATTGGCGCGGTTCAGGCACGTTTCGACTTCATCAACGTAGCCATCAGCTGCGGCCGACCAGGCACGGTTCAGAAAGCGTTCGGCTGAAGCAAACTCGGTCATCACATCGGCATAGATGGTCATTCCGAAGCGTTTTACCAGAGCCTGCCTCGCGTTCGCGAAATCGGCAAGTGGCTCAACGCATTCGTTGTCAATCACCGAAACGATCACGCGTGGATCGCTCACTGCCTGACTGCACAGTCTGGCGACCACCGTGGACACCTCCTCCAGACTCTGCTGAACAGTGGAATACTCGAACTCGGTCATGCCGTCATCCTGCTTGTCTTTCGCCGCGGCAAGCCGAAGCAGAATGACGCCGACAACTCCCACACCGACAGAAAACAGATACCAACCCCAAGGGATGGTTGACCAACCGGATTCACTGGCTGCACCCTCAGGCGGCCCAGTCCGAAGCACGGCACAAAAGGCTCCACCAAGGAACCCGGACCACATCAGTAATTGTCCGATGATTTTCATGACTGTTTACAACCCCATTGAAATTGTTTGCACGACCACTGCACTTTGCTGCATGGCTGTTTCAGCTGCTTCGGAATCGGCAAAGATTACATTCCAAAACGCATTCCCCACTCCCACCAATGCCTCGCCGACGATCATGCCTGCCGCGATGGGGATTCCGACTTCATGACTCCACTTGGCTCCTTTCAATTTATCTGCAGCAATTCGCAGACAATTTCCAATGGTGTATGTCAGGGCAATCGCAAACGGCATGTAGAAACCCAGGGCAATCAAAACACCGATGCCTCCCAATCCGCTGACAGCCAATAGCAAGCCCAACCCGGCGCCGGCTGTGTATCGATAAGCCGGAACATTATCGTCGAGAATTCCCTGAGTCACATCAGCCAACGCCTGAGCTTGCGGCGCTGGCAACTTGTCAGACCCAATCTCGTATTGCTCGTTCAATACAATCATCAATCCGATCACGATCACCGGGCCCAGCCACACGCCGGCAAATTGCGCGAGCTGCTGCCGACGGGGAATAGCGCCCACGAGATAACCTGATTTCAAATCCAGCATCATGTCGCTGGCTTGCGAAATGGCCAGGCAGATCGCAGCCCCCATCAACATCGAGCACACGATGGTCTCCGGATTGTCCACTCCACCTTTGGCAATCAGGATCAAAATGGTGACAGCAATCAATGTCATCCCTGACAGTGGAGACCAGTTGGTACGACCCACACATTCAGCAACGATGACACCCGCGATCCAGACCCACAACGTGCCCAGCAACGCCATCGCAGCGGCACGCCCCAGGGATAAATTTTCAACAGAAGTGTAGGCGATACAGATCATCATCAACGCCCCCAACCCGATGGCTCCATAAAGCAGACGGATTGGCATCTCGTCATTCTTGATGTCACCGCCAACCTGCTTACTTGCTGAGTGCATCGACTTCATCGCACTGAGGATCAACGGGAACGCAGCAACAATTCCACCAATCGCTGCGCCCACGAGCATCCCAATGCCCAACGGCTTGTAGATCACCGCACGCATTTTGGAAGGCTGATCCACAAGTCCCTGTACCACTTCACCTTCAGCCGACATCATTCCGGCAATCTCGGGGCCGGCAAACCCACTCAACAACGGGGACAGCACGAAGTAACAGACAAAACCACCGGCCCCAAACCAGAAACCACCCTTCCCGGAAAGAAAACCAACGCCAATCGTCATCACGGATAAATACAAACTGATGTTTAACAACGAGGGCAAACCGAACGCAGCACCAGCGTGCCAATCACTGTGGTCACCCATGAAATACAGAACCAACAGATGGACAAGCCCAGACAAAAGTGCGCCACCAAGCAGCAAAACGGCTTTTCGAACCCCCGCACCGGGCGACTTCAGAATGGTCGCAACGGCGATTCCGCCCGGGTAAGCGAGACGATCAAAATCGATCATCTGTTTGCGGAGCGGAATCACAAAGGCCAAACCGAGCACCGACCCTGTGATACAGGCGAGAATCATCAGCGGCACATTGAAATCTGCTACGGACTCCAATCCCTGCGTCCGACTCAGAATGAACAGAGCAGGAACCGAAAACATGATCCCAGAGGAGGCTCCGTTGACGGACGAAGCAATCGTCTGGTTGATGTTATTTTCAACGATGCTGGTACGTCGCAGCACACCTCGCAGAAGCCCCCAGCCCAGAATGGCAGCCAGTTCCGATCCTTCGATCGCAAAACCAAGAATCAAAGCCGCGTACCCGATGGAAACAGCGATCAAAGCACCGATCGCCCAACCAATGAACACGGCTGTCCAAGTGAATTCAGGATACGGTCCGCGGCGAATGGCCGGGGGATCAAAACTTTCCCCCACCTCTGGACCTGCTGGATCACCCGACTCTTGCGGATTATTCGTCATCATCGCTTCCCCAAACTGATGTTCATGACTGCGTCGCCGATACCCTAGGCCATTGCTTGCCAGATCACAACGCCGAAGTCCATCACACAGATGTCTCTAATCCATCACACAGATGTCCCAGACGTGCAGTCAATCATGCCATGCATCTATCTTTACCGGCATCGAAGCCCCCCCAATAGCACCACACCTTTTGTGATCCAACGCCAACGCATAAACTGTGGTCGTCGGTCGCGTAATCAGCGAGAAATCAGTCTGTCCAAGTAACTTGCCATCGAAAAACACGCTATCCATTGAAAAATGGTGGGAAGTAAAACGGCGGTTCGCTTGGCTTGGCATCACGCCACACTGGACACCCAACCATACCCACTTGCTTTGCTGCCCACTGCACGCATTGCTTGAACGCACGCGTCAATACTGAGCCAACTCGAGACGGACTGAGCCAACTCGAGACGGGCACTGACTGAAAAACAGGAACTTGCATCTTTCCGTGCTCCGATTCAAGCACAAGTTGGGTTTGATTCCTGACAACCTTCACAACTCCCCGCTACAACTTGAGAGACCAATCTGCAATGAAAGACCTGTTCAACCTCAACGAAGACGTGGCTGTCGTGATTGGTGGCACTGGTGAACTTGGTGGCACGATGGCAGAAGCACTTGGCGCTGCTGGTGCTAAGGTTGCCGTTGTCGGACGCAATTCAGACCGAGGCAATGCACGTGCCGGTCGTATCGTGGACAACGGCGGGGAGGCCCGATTCTTCGCAGCTGATGGCCTGAATGCTGACTCTCTTGACGAGGCTCGCCAGGCAATTTCCAAGTGGTCCGGCAGTCCCGCGTCAATTCTGGTCAATGCAGCCGGTGGGAACCGTCCTGACGCCACCATCCCGCCCGGAGGCGACTACTGCAAACTGCCACTGGAAGCGTGGCGTGATGTGTTCGATTTGAATCTGGTTGGTGGCGCTTTGTTGCCAAGCCAGATTTTTGGCCAGGACATGATCGACGCGGGCGTTGGCAGCGTGATCAACATCGCTTCCATGTCCGGAATGATTCCACTGTCACGCGTTGTCGCCTATTCGGCAGCCAAAGCCGCAGTGATCAACCTGACGCAATGGTTGGCACGCGAATGGGCCACGACCGGTGTGAGAGTCAATGCGATCAGCCCAGGTTTCTTTCCCGCCGAACAAAACCGAAAATTGCTTTTCAATGATGACGGCAGCTACACGGAACGAGGTGGCCAGATCATCGGCCACACACCGATGGATCGATTTGGCAAGCCAGAAGAATTGGCGGGCGTTGTGACCTGGCTGGCGTGCCGACGAGCGGCTTCGTTTGTAACCGGACAAAACATCGCCGTGGATGGCGGGTTTGCTTCCGTCACCATCTGACGTCTCGCACTGAAAACCAGATTACAAGTGTGAGAACACACCAATACTGACTGCTGATGTGACATCATCCAATGTTGACGTGAGAAAGCTCGCATCACCAACGCGAGATACCCTATTTCAAAAAAACATTCAGCTGCGGTCGACTCGCGTCCAGCAGTCACCCTTGAATCAAGACAATCAACTGCCCTCAAACTGACACCGATCCAAACTCAGGTAAAGACAAATGATCGAACTTCGTAGTGACGCCAAATATTCACTGGTCATTCCCACCAGCATGGGAACACGCTTGACCCCAGTAGACCACCAGCCCTTTCACTGCAGCGATACCTTCAAGATGCAGGCGACCAGTGCCGAATCCAATGTTGGTAGTGTTTCTTCTTTTCTTGGCCTCCCTGTAAAAATCCTGACGGCTTTCGTCAAAGACAGCCCCGTTGCTCGCTTTATCAAGGACGATCTTGCTCGCCGACACATGGATTATGAAGGCCCCGAGTTTGATCAAGACACACCTTGGGGCGTTCGACACCAAATCAACATGGCCGACAGCGGCTGGGGAACTCGTGGACCACGAGTTCAGAACGACAGAGCTGGCGAAGTTGGACGGCAGCTGAATGTCAAATACTTTGACCTCGACCGCATTTTCGCCCAGGACGGAGCGAAGATTGTTCACATGTCAGGTCTGATTGCAGCACTGTCCGAAGATGCAAGTCAATTTTGCCTCGAGATCGCCCGCGCTGCGAAAAAGCACGGCGCTCGCATCTCGTTTGACCTCAATCATCGCGCCTCGTTTTGGCATGGTCGTGAAGCTGAACTTTCGGCAGCCTTCAAAGAGATTGCCAGCCTTTCTGACATCCTGATTGGAAACGAAGAAGATTTCCAGCTCTGCCTCGATATCGCAGGTCCAGAAGCTGGCGGAGAAGACATCGGCGCCAAAATCGAAGGATTCAAGGAGATGATCCAGCGTGTGAAACAGGAATACTCAGGTGCCAGCCTGTTCGCGACCACGCTTCGAGAAGTGGAAAGTGCAAATTCCCATATGTGGGGAGCCATCGTATCCAGTGGCGATGACTGGCATGTCGTCAAACCCCGTGAAATCGGAGTCCTGGATCGAATCGGTGGCGGTGACGGTTTCGTGGGTGGTCTTCTGTACGGTGTGCTCAGTCAGTGGGAAGCAGAAAAATGCACCCAATTCGGTTGGGCTACCGGTGCCTTGGCTGCAACCATGTACACCGACTACGGACAACCCGCTGACGAAGACCAAGTCTGGAGCATCTGGGAGGGCAATGCCCGCGTGAAACGCTAGACAGAGTGCGAAGCAACACAAGACCGGAGCAATACAAGACTTCTGCCTGAATGCTCCAATCTTCGTGCTCGCGAGCCCAACCTGATTAGCCCAACCTCATTAGCACTGCGGATCCAAACCAGCCATTGCGTCACGATCGTTACCGGAACGACCGTGGGCTACGGGGATGTTTTTCCAATCACCGTTCATGGCCGCATCTTTGTGGCTCTGATGCTGGTTCCAATCATTGGCAGCATCGCCATTTCGGCATTCACCAATGTGTGCGATACAGGCAGGCGATACAGTGCAGGCGTTGGAAGACGATCCTACTATCGAGCCGATCGAAGAATGGCCGCGTGAGCATGAACGAATCATTCAACGCAAACGCACGGGACGGGCCTACCAGATACGGGCCTACCAGATGCGGGCCTACCAGATGCGGGCCTACCAGATACGGGCCTACCAGATGAAAGAATAGCCCACGATGCTCCCAAGCGTGGCGTGACTCGCCATTGAGCATCGGCGGGAAAAAAGCTCGCTGTTATCGAATCTCGTCACTCGACTCGCTCTCGTCGCCCGACTCGCTCTCGTCACTTGCGTCCCACTTCGAGGAATCAGAACTCTCGGGTGTGACGCCGGAGTCATCCGTGGCCGGGGGCAGGGTCATGACAGGCTCACCCCAGTTTGCCATGAACGACGCACCGCAAGAATTGCACTTCAGTTCCGTGCCCAACAACTGGTCATCGACTACCTGCGCGGCCTTGCAATCTGAACACTTGACCCGGACGGAACCGGCTTCTTCGGCCAACGTCGTCAAATGCTTCTCGGTGACACCGGCGACCTCAATGTCCTGCGGCTCCAAGGTGGTCAGAACTTTGTGATCAATGTCACTGAGTTTTGCGAGGCGATTGGCCATTCGGCGAACACTTCGCTCAAAGCTGTTTCGAGCACAGCGACCATTACCAAAGTGCTGATCCCGGCTGATGTACAGAAAGGTGAAGCCTCGCAGCAATCTGCGACGTGATTGAGTGGGCAGGGTGTATTTGGCTTTTCCCGCAATCAGTTCAAAGATGCGGCACAGCGCTTCTGGCGGATAATCATCGAAATGCATTGTCGTGCCGACACGCGAGGAGAGTCCCGGATTGCTCCGGATCATGGTCTGCATTTCATTGGGATAACCGGCCAGGATGACCACCAGTTGATCCCGCTGGTCTTCCATGCGTTTCAATAATGTCTGTACCGCTTCACGACCGTACTGATCCTGCCCACTTTCATCAATCAGCGTGTAGGCTTCATCAATGAACAGAACTCCATTGAGCGCTTCATCGATTTTCGCGTTGGTTTTCGGCCCTGTTTGCCCGGCGTACTCGGCCACCAGTCCGCTGCGATCGGTCTCGACCAGATGCCCGCTTTCCAGCACGCCCAGAGCTCCATAGATTTCG
>PKCN01000005.1 GCA_002862205.1 Planctomycetaceae bacterium
GCCTTACCATGCGTGTGCAGCCTTACCATGCGTGTGCAGCCTTACCATGCGTGTGCAGCCTGGCCAGCATCATCGGTTTTCGAATTAGTCAGCCACACTGCCGCAAGGGATAGCAATGGCTTCGCTGGTTGCAGGCATCCTTATCGTTGACAATCCGCAGCCCATTGACGGCGATTCCAGTCATCATCTGTGGGCGCGTCGAGATCAAGCAGTTTGATTGAGGGGCGGCGTCAGGGCGGGCAATGGCCTTGTCAGGCATAGTGATGGGATTTGTCTCGCTGGCGTTTGCAGTTTTTGGCCTGCCCATTTGCCTCATTTTCATTGTGCTCCTCGCATTGCTTGGGGTGGCGATTTCATCCTTCGACGCAGATTTACCCAACTCGCCCTTGGTTTCCCTGTTGGAGGGTGACCCGGCCCTCGTGGAACACGTTGGTGATATCGAGTCCTGCTCGTTGGACTTTGAAGTCATGATTTCTGCCGCAGGGACAGCAGAATGAATGGAAAAGCCTGATGCTACGACACCTATGATCCATTGGATGAAAGATTCAAAAGGTAAAGGGGAGTGCGGTGATGGTGCCTGATTCGGTCAATTGAGAATCATTCAATGAAGGTATGTTGATCCTTTTTAACGGGGATCAAGATCCCGCAGAGTCGTTGGGACAAACTCCTGACGGCGTTGGTGGGGACGTAGATATCTGTGCCTTGATTGACAAATTTGATTGACAATCGGGGTTTGACCTCGTTTGGCACCGACGAGAATCCTGATGCCACAGCGTTGGATGCCACAGCGTTGGATGCCACAGCGTTGGATACCACAGCGAAGTGGCAGGATCAGGCTTCAGTTCGTCTGCCGATATCCCCTAGCGGGTCACCTGCATTGGACTTCATTCCGCATCAGATGCTCAGATGTTAACATTCGGGGGAGTGAACGCTTTGGATAACGAACGCTTTGGGTATTTGGATTCGTTTAGTGCCGGGCCGTTTTGGTCTGATCCCATCAATACCCACTTTTTACTTGAAACTCGCCGCGTGTGAGTGAAACCATAACGAAAGAATTTGAGAACCGATGAAACAGGCAATTTTTGAAACGAGTAAGGGAACGATTCGACTCGAACTCTTCGAGGAAAAAACTCCGAAGACAGTGGGCAACTTTGAAACGTTGTGCGGTAAAGAGTATTACGACGGACTGACATTTCATCGTGTGATCTCCGACTTCATGGTCCAGGGAGGATGCCCGGACGGAACGGGAGCAGGGGGGCCAGGGTACAAGTTTGAGGATGAGTTTGATTCTGAATTGCGGCACGATGCCCCCGGCGTTCTTTCCATGGCCAATGCTGGTCCCAACACAAATGGTTCACAGTTTTTTATCACGCATGTTGCTTGTCCACATCTCGATGATCGCCACAGTGTCTTTGGCAAAGTGCTGGAAGGTCAGGATGTCGTTGACTCGATCGAGCAGGGTGACACGATGAACTCGGTTCGAGTGGTCGTTGTCGAAGACTGAGATCGTTGTCGAAGACTGAGATCGTTGTCGAAGACTGAGATCGTTGTCGAAGACTGAGATCGTTGTCGAAGACTGGGATCGTTGTCGAAGACTGGGATCGTTGTCGAAGACTGGGATCGTTGTCGAAGACTGAGATCGTTGTCGAAGACGGGGATCGTCTTGACGTGTTAACCACCCAAGGCTGCGAGTAGTGCAATCAGCCGACTGCGCATCAATCTGCTGCGCATCAATCTGCTGCGCAAGCAGGCGGCGTTGTGTGGGCGGTGAATGGTGTGGAGCAGGAAGTTTGTTTCGGTGCGGTCACGAGGCACAGGTGCCCAGCAGTCAGCGTCGTTTGGATTTGAGAGTGACTTCAGATGCCTTGTTTTGTTGTGAAAAGGCAAAAACGGGCCTGGTGTTGAGTAGTGATCGTGTTCTCGAATTGCATGTTGTGTAGGCTTGTTTCAAGTGGATTCCATTTGGTTCGGAATCCGAGTTTGGAATGTTTGAGCGACGACGTTGAAATCGGACTGATCGAAACGTTGGTCTCGCAGAGCCCTGATCCACGCGGTGGCTGTCATGAAATCTGCTCCGGAAAAACTGCAGCCTGAATTGGGATCGCATTCCGTTTGGGCTTTGCTGTGGCGTTGGGTTCTCGGTACCGCAATCGGTACCAGTTTGATCGCAGTCACATCGCCCCTGTTCCTGCGAAGTTATCTACCGCTCAGTGCTGATCCCGTTCGCGGGGTCTGGACTCTACCGCCTGATTCAGAATATCGCTGGCGTAGCGAGGGGTATGCCAACACTGCGATTGGCCCTTATGGCATGCCGGGCAAAGTTGCGGGTCTGGCGGACTTTTCCCGTTCGCAACGCGCACAGGTGGAAAGTGGTCAGCATGCTCAACGTCTGCCGTTGCAGATCGCTCTTTGGGGAGATTCCCAGGCGGAGGGTGTTTCTGTTGATGATCCTGACAAACTCTTCGCGAAAATTGAAAATGCGTCCCATGGTGACCTGAATGTTTATCCTCTTGCCCGCAGTGGCGAAGATGCATCAGATTGGGTCACTCAGATGCGCAGCGTAGAAAAGAAGTTTGGTATCGATCAGCACGTGATTCTAGTGGTGGAACCCGTCGACCTCTTGGCCGCCGTGGACGCACCGGTGGAATCACCGTCTGCGGGTGATGCTTCTGCTGCGAATGCAGCTTTGGCAGCCAAACTTCCTGCGTTTGTGATTCAGGCTGCCCGTAATGTGTTGCGTGCACCCGATGGAGCGACCCCGAGACGTTTGAGGTTTGCGGTAGGCCCCGTGCCCAAGGCTGGCGATCCGCCCGTCACCGAAACTCAAAATGAAAACAGCAAGCAGACTGAAAATAGCCAGCAGTCGGGTGATCCACTGAGCCATGATGACAGTGCTTTATGGTTGAACGCTCTTGCGGCGATCAGGAACGCAACCGAGTTGCCGATTGTATTGCTGTACGCTCCGTTGGCACCCCATGTCATTGATGGCAAGATCCGCTGGCAGGATCCAACCGCGGACCAATTTCTTTTATTGAAGACCGCTGCAGAGACTTTAGGGATGAGTGTGGTGGATGTCCGAGAGGAGTTGCGGAATTCGGTGACTTCGCGCGGACGTTGGCCACATGGATTTCACAATGGTCACATTGGTTCAGGACATCTCAATCAGGTGGGCAATCAAATATTGGCAGCCAAACTGTTTGAAGCTTGGCCGGATTCCAGCGGTAAATCAGCTTTGCCTTCTGTTGAAAGCAGGGACTGACGCCCATGCTGTTCACCCAATTTGAGTTTCCGATTTACTTTCTGTGTGTCTTGATCGCTGCCTGGCTGTGCCGTGGGCGACGAGCTCGGAACGCAGTTTTGTTGATCGCCAGTTATTACTTCTATGCGTATTGGGACTATCGCTTTTGTAGTCTTCTCGCGCTTTCGACGGTGGTTGACTATTGCCTTGCCAGAGGGATGGTTTGCTGCACGGGCAAGGGAGTTCGGCGTATTTTGCTGTCGGTCAGTCTGGTCGTCAATCTTGGTGTGCTGGGCTTTTTCAAGTACTTCAATTTCTTCATCGACTCGGCGAGTCCCGCCTTGCAGGCGATTGGTTTGAGCGGCGAGACCTTGAACATCATTCTTCCAGTGGGGGTTTCGTTTTATACCTTTCAAACGCTCAGCTATACGATTGATGTTTACCGGGGTCTGTTGAAACCAATCAATCGCTTTCTTGACTTTGCCTTGTATGTTGCATTCTTTCCACAATTGGTCGCAGGTCCCATTGTTCGTGCCAGAGAATTGTTGCCACAGTTGGCAGTTGTGCCGCGATTTTCCAAGCGACGTTTCTATGGGGGAGCGCAGCAGATGTTACGTGGCCTTGTCAAGAAAGTGTTGCTTGCTGATCGTCTTGGTGAAGCGGTTGATGTGGTCTTTGCTGGACCTGATCTCTACAGCGGTGTGACGATCTGGATTGTGGTGTTCGCTTACGCGGGCCAGATTTACTACGATTTTTCTGGTTACAGTGACATCGCGATCGGTGCAGCAAAAATGCTGGGTTATCGGTTTCCTGTCAACTTCAGGCATCCTTATCTGTCGGGATCGATGTCCGAGTTCTGGCACCGTTGGCACATGACGCTGTCTCGTTGGCTTCGCGACTATGTGTACATTGCCTTGGGGGGAAGTCGTGTCAGTCAGTGGGTGACTTACCGCAATCTGATGATCACGATGACGCTGGGGGGGCTATGGCATGGGGCAGCTTGGACATTTGTGTTGTGGGGTATCTGGCATGGTTTGGCCCTGGCTGTTGAGCGGGCTTTCAAACATTCCATTGGTTACAGGCTTGCGTTGCCTGTCAAATGGTTGCTCACGATGTCAGTGATTCTGGCTGGATGGGTCCTGTTTCGCAGTGACAGCCTGGGCACCGCAATGGGTGTCCTGCAGCGGATGTTGAGCTTTGCCGAAGGAATTGATTGGTATCCACCTCTGGCGATTGCCGCATTGATTTGCTGTGTCATCGAACACATCGCCTGGTGCACTCCCTTGCGTCGCGCGATGCGACTTCCGATCGGTGCGTGGTATTCACCGATTCTGACCACCGTGATGATTTGGGCTCTGGTGCTCTATGCACCCAGTAATTTTCAACCGTTTGTCTATTTTCAATTTTGATCGGGTCGGAATTTTTCCCAGCCCGGGAAGCACGTGCATTCAAAAAGCAGCACGTTTCAGACCTCGCAGTTGCCGCCCCTTTGCTCGCTCACGAGCGGCGGATCCGTTCCCATTCAATCTGATGATTCTCATTAGTCACATTGCGATAGCTCAATGCCAGTGACAAGACGACTCCAATGGCAATGGCTGCCGCGATCACGAACATGATCATGATCTGATATTTCACTGCTTCGATGGGCTCTGCCCCAGCCAGTAACTGTCCCGTCATCATGCCAGGAATGCTCACGATTCCAGCGACTGACATCGTGTTGAGGATGGGAATCATTGCCGTCCGAGTGGCCTCGATAAAGACACCTCGGCAGCTTTCCCAGCGGGTGGCACCCAGTGCCAACATGGTCTCAACTTCACCTCGGCGATTCTTGAGCTCGCTCAGGAAGCGATCAAGTCCCAATGAAATTCCCGTCAGTGAATTGCCCAGTACCATTCCCAGCAACGGGATGACCACCTGGGGACTGTGCCAGGGTTGTGGGCGTACGATCAGAAGGACGGTGATTGAGGTGACAATCCAGGCGCTGGTCCATACCGCAAAGATTGCATTGCGATAGATCGATGGGTAACGATGGTCAATTCTTTTGACGGCGGAGACACCAGCGATCACCGTCATCAGAGCTGCCAGTCCAAGGACAGGAGCAGGCTGTGCGAGTTCAAAAATCTGTTTCAGCACCAGCCCCAGAATGGCCAGTTGAATCGTCATTCGAACTGAACTGGTGGCAATGCGTTTCGCAATGCCAAGTCCAAGCTGCAGAGAGATGATTGCGTTGATGAATAAAAGCGTGGCAGCAACGCCAACCTCAAGCCACGAAAGCGAAATGCTCCCCTCGGGACGCGGTTTGAAAAATTGCCCCAATAAATCAGCCTGGTTGAAAAATGGAAGCGTTGACGACAGAGTCTCAAAATCAATCATTCAAAGCCTCCGCTGATTGGTCGTGTTGACTTTCACCGTCAATCTGGCTTTGCTGCTGGTTTGGGTCTGCTTCCGGGAACGTCTTCAACGTACCTTGATCCATTGTGATGATTTTCCCAGTCATGCGATCGATTTGTGCGGGGTCGTGACTCGTCCACAGAAAAGCTCTTTCTGCTTCTGGATCAGCCATCGATTCGCTGTGCCATTCTTGAATGCGTTGTTCATACTTGTCGCGAGCATCAGAATCCAGAGCTGCGGTTGGTTCGTCGAATAGCAGAATCCGTGGTTCCATTAATAACGCCCGGATCAAGGCAATCATTTGCTGTTCACCGCCGCTCAGGGATTCACATGGTTGATCCAGTATCTGAGCCGGGAGTTCAAATCTGTCCAACGCAGTGGCCGCGATCTCTGTCTGGAATGACCGCCCCCTGCCAGATCCTTGGGACGATTTGAATTGAAACGGAAGCCGCAGGTTTTCCTCGACGGTGCCATAAGTGAAAAAAGGCCGCTGCGACATGTAAATGACTTCTCGCCGGTAGCTGGGGATGGCATCGTGGGTGATCTGTTTTTCCTGATACAACAGTTCGCCAGAGAAGCGGTCAAGCATGGCCATCGCACGCAGCAAGGTTGATTTTCCACTACCACTGGCACCAACCAGCCCAATCCGGTCTCCACCCCGTACCTGCAGCGAGACAGCATTCAGCAGCTGCTTGCCTGTGCTGTTATCGTGACGTGACACATCACGCAGCCGAATCAGTGGAGTTTTTGACATGCCGTGGATTGCTGGAGCGTTAGGGGCAAGTTCACATCTTCAGTCTGAATTCATGGTGTGGTGTAGCGTGAAGATGTAGAGCGAAGTCAGTTTCGTGGTTTCAGTCCATTGCGGGTTGGCGTCGCGTGTAATGGATTTTCGGGCCAATGGTGTTTGGGATATCTGCGACGCAGCTCTTTACGGACATGAAGGTAGGTTTCCGACCAGAAATTGGCTAGGTCATCGGTGATTTGTTGTGGACGATGATTCGGTCCCAGAAGATGTAATTGTAGGGGGATTCGATTGGCGATTCGGGGTGTTTGTTGCCAACCAAAGAGTTCCTGAATGCGGACTTCCATCCGTGGCGGTTTGCCGATCTCGTAACTGATGGAGTGTTCATTGCCACTGGGCACCTTGATTGAAACCGGGGCATGCAAGTCGATCAGACGCATTTGATCGTACTGGTATCGACTTCGCAGATGATCAAGCCAAGGGGCTTTTGTCAGTTGCGAAAAGGAGGTTCGTGTCGTGCAGAGCTCGACGAGTGCAGCGTCGATGGCGTCAGCATCGAGGGGAGGGATTTCCAGTTCCGGCATGTGTTGAGAAAGAAATCTCACACGTTCAATGAACTGGTGGGTCGTTGGACTGCGAGGAAAGCAGTTGTCCAGATTCTGCCTTGCGTGCTTGGCCAGAAGTTTTGTGGTTTTCTCATCGGGTTGGCATTCAATCGGCGTTTCCGAAATCAGCAGATCCAGAAAATAACTTCTCCGCCGCGCAACCACAGCGGACACGCTGTGGTTGAAAAATGGCTCATCGATTTCCCGTATGAGCATCGGGTCAAGCCAATCCCTGTGAAGAGTGGATGCAAGATGGACACTGGCTTCCTTGCCTTGTGAATCAATCTCGAGGCAGAGGAAAAATTCTCCTTGAATGGCTGCAGAGCGTTTGCTTTGTCGAACACCCCGTCCACCTACCATCAAACCTTTTCTGGGATCATCATCTCGCCGCCTTGCAACCCGGTCAGGGTAGGCTGCCATGAGTGCCCGCTGCAGTGGATGGTCTGTGATTGCGGCAGAAGGTGTCGCGGACAGTTTGTCCGCATGTTGGCGGGTTGCCTGCTGAATTTGTTCGGCGATGCGTTTGCTGTTCCTGATCGCCGGCAAGTGTCGATGTGGTGATCCTGGGTCCGAAAAAATGGCTTTCAGGCGTTCGACTTTATCTGATAAATCACAGTCATGGATTGTTTTGGCTGCGGTGGGGATTCCCCTCAGTGGATCCCGTTCTGTCAGCAAGGCGACCGCAATCGCAGCCTCTTCAATGATCTCAAATCGCGCGGCTTCCACCATGAAACGGGCCAGACGGGGGTGGATTGGCAGCGAGGCCATGTGGCGACCCAGTTTGGTGATTCTGCCTTCTGTGTCGGTCGCACCCAATTGTTCCAAAAGGCTTTGGGCATGCTTGACAGCAGAAGCCGTTGGCGGTGTCAGCCATGGGAACTCGAACACATCGCGTTCACCCCAGGCAGCAAGCATCAGCAAGGCACTGGCGAAGTCACAACGCGTGATTTCAGGTGTGTCTTTGCTGGGACGCGCACGATGAACGGCACGTGGCCAGAGGCGGTAGCATAATCCCGGTGATGTCCGCCCTGCCCTTCCCGCGCGTTGTTCGGCAGAGGCCTGGGAAATGGATTCCAGCTGTAGTTTTGGCAGCCCGATCTGGCTGTCCACCTGCATCGTGCGAACCAGTCCCGAATCAATCACACCGGTCACGCCGGGAATTGTCAGTGAAGTTTCGGCGACGTTGGTACAAAGAATGACGCGACGTTGTTTCGAGTTGCGAAGGACCGCATCCTGGTCTTTGGCAGGCAGATCACCATACAGTCGGTGAACCTGAAAATCTTCGGCCCACGAATGCGAACTGATCTCGCGTTGCGTTCGATTGATCTCTGCAATTCCAGGTAAAAAAACGAGTATATGACCGGGAGTCTCCTCAAGCACCTTGGGTAAGGTGCGGACAATTTTTTGCTCCACTGGTTCCCGCGAAACCTGCTCTGCGTAATGAACCTCGACCGGATATGACCGACCTTGACTGATCATGGTATGAGCGTCACCAAGAAATTCGGCGATCGGCTCCGGTGATAGTGTGGCTGACATGACCAATAAACGCAGTTCGGGTCTGAGTGAGGTTCGGATCCTCTGCAGCATCCCCAACGCCAGATCAATTTCCAGACTGCGTTCATGAAACTCATCCAGTACGACACAGGAAACATCTTCCAGAATTGGATCGGACTGAATTCGTCGCAGCAGCATCCCGGTTGTCATGCTGATTAATCGTGTATCTGTGCCGTGTCGCTTGTCAAATCGCACGTGGTAGCCAACGGTGTCACCCACGCGGCAATCCAACGTTGAAGCAAGCCGATGGGCTGCTGCTCGAGCCGCAATGCGGCGGGGTTGAATCAATAATATTTTGCCATCACCCGCCGCATTTGAATTCAGTAGAGCGGGGGGAATGCCAGTCGTCTTTCCAGCACCGGGTGGTGCTTGCAGAACGACCGGCTGTGCTTGAGCAAGCACGGTTGTCAATTCATCGAGGCATGCATCGATCGGCAAAGCATCGGGAGTTGATGAATCAGGGGGCATCGCACTGGGCATCACGCATGGAGTCCCGAATCAGGCGTGGTGTTGTTGCTGGGGTGCTTCGTCAGCGTATTCATGGGGCCTGTGAATCCAGCAAACGTTCATTCAGCTTGGATAGTTGTGGGTCATGAATCATCAGGTAATCCTGCTGCGTTCGCCAAGCCGCCGCCCGTTTCTCAATGCAAGCCCGGAATTCGGGATTGTCTTTGAGGCTTTCCCGTTTTGCGTTTCTGGACTGTTTGATTTTCTCATCGGAGACAAATATCTGGGGATACGCGGTTTCGAGCTTGCGTTGTCTGGTCTCCAGTTTTTTCAACAGTTCAAAGTAATCTTCTGCTCTTTCGCGAGTCAGCCTGTTCATCGCGCTTCTCCACTTTTCAAGTTTTTCCTTTTGTTGGTTGGCAGGCAGGGAATCGTATTCAGGATGCTGGGCAATGATATGTTGATCGATCTCCCTCGCCGCGCGGTGGGTCGCAAACAGCAACTCCTTGTACTTTGGGTCTTCGGCGTGAAGTTGTTTTCTTGCATCCGAGATCGTTTTTCTGATCTGTTTGTGTGATTGGAATACTTCCGGAAAATGCCTGGTTTTCTGTTCGTCCAACCGATCAACTTCGTTGATCAAACGGCGATACTCGGGATCGTTTTGAAAGAGCCGTTCGTGTGCATTGATTTTTTCAATCGCGAATTGCTCCTGCAGTGTTTTGGGCACGGGTTGAAGCTTTGCCTGTGCTAGCATGGCTTGTCGGCTTGCTTCCGTGTTGGCGCGTTCACTGGCGGTGAAAATCTGGACATTGTCAAATTTGGCAGCGCCTTGATCAGATTGAAATGCAAAGTACTGTCGCTGCTTGTCGATGATCGGGTGTTGTGCATGCACGAGATGTGTGGGGTCGATGTGGGCCACCAATTCATCGGCAAGGAACTCGACGGTCATGGAATACCACTGTTCCGGATCGAATTGAAAAGAACATTCGCCGTGGCGATAGGAGAAGTAAGGGCCATCGGGATCTTTGGCAGTCTGCAAAAAGAAGTGATCCGGGCGAATGTGAAGAATTGAGTTGTAGTGGCCTCCGGTGCCAGTCACCAGGCGGATGTCCTTGGCGTCGCCGAGTCGGAAGTCAAACCGGATCAAGGCATCGGTAAATTTTGTGTCCTTGAGAAAAATGCGTGTTGTTTCGGTTCCAGCATTGCTTCTCGTCAACATTTCGTTTTCAACAGACCAGTCTTTGTTGAAGAACCATCGCGGGCTGATTTGGCCGTCCGAAAAGTGGTCGGCAAATGTCAGTTGCCGAGGTTGCACAAGGCGGGGTGGTGATGAGGTTCGCGCGCCGACAGTTTTCTGCCAGTTGGCGAGTTCCTGTTTCAGTTTTTTCGCCAATTCAGGGTGTTCGGCGGCTCGGTTCGTGGCTTCAGAAAGATCTTCGTCCAACGCATACAATTCTGTCTCGCCTGTATCGTAAAAATCGATCAGCTTCCAGTCGCCGCGACGAATCGCGGCGGCAGATCGACCACCCAGAAAGTGTGGCTGATCGAGAGGGTAGTGCCAGTGCAACGTTCTTTCAGTATGGCTGGCATTGGGATTTTGCCATGCGGATAACGTCGATTGGCCATCGAGAATCTGGGTGGCAGGTGCGGGCAGACCGGTTGCTTCCAGAAGAGTGGGATAAAAATCGGTGTTGGTGGTGCACACGGAACTGACCTGCTGCCGGGGCACTTGTCCCGGCCAACTGACAAGCAGGGGAACACGAATTCCACCTTCGTAAAGTTCGCTCTTTCCACCACGCAGTGGATGATTGCTGGTGACATTGGTTTCGCCGCCGTTGTCACTGGAAAAAATGAAGAGGGTGTTTTCTTCAATTCCCAAATCTTTCAGTTCCTGCCTTAACATCCCGACACCATCGTCAATGCTTTCGAGCATGGCAGCCAAATGCGGATTGTGATCGGATGCCCAGTGATTCAGTGCGTCACCGGGGTACCCTTGGTCCTGGCAAAGGTAACACTTCTCACGAGAGCTTTTGCCCGGTGGATGCTTGTCACGATATTTTTGAACGACAGCGGGTTTGCCATTCAAAATGGAGTGGACTGCGTAGTGGCTGAGGTACAGAAAGAAGGGTTGGTCCTTGTTCCGCCGCACGAACTGAACCGCTTCCTGATTCATCCGGTCAACCAGGAACTCATCATCGCCCATCGTGTTGTTTGGAATGTCCAACCACCGAATGGGTTGTTGCCTGAATACGTAGGGCCAGAAGTTGGCTCCGTTGCCGACGCTTTTTACCTCGCGGGCAAAGTCCCATTGAAAGCCATGGTCCTGAGGTTTTATCTCATGGGCGGCTGAATGGTACTCGTATCCTGTGAGGTGCCATTTTCCAATCATGCCCGTCGCATATCCATGCTTGGACAGGACCTTGGGAAGACTCGTGTGAGATGTCGAAAGAGCATTGGCTGAATTGGGACGCAGATAGTCCATGATGCCAATGCGAGCGGGGTGCTGACCCGTCAATAACGCGGCCCGATAAGGTGAACAGACGGGTGCGGCAGCGTAAGCCTGAGTGAATCGGATGCCATCTTTTGCAAGTTGATCCAGGTGAGGCGTTTCGTTGAAACTGTTCCCATAGCACCCAAGTTCCGACCAACCGAGATCGTCAGCCAGCACAAAGATGATGTTCGGGTTTTCGGAGTAACATGCAGGCAGACGCCCCATGAGCATCAACGAGAACAGCATCGTGACCAGGCATGGCAGTCGAAATATGTTCGGTAACAAGAGCATTTTTTTGGGTTGCTTCAATTCGGTTTTGGTCGAGATGATGACGTGTTGATGAGACGAGGATGTGTTGATGAGACGAGGATGTGTTGATGAGACGATGATGTGTTGATGAGACGAGGAGGCCGGGCGGCTGTTGTGATGTGAGTCCCGGTGGCACCCTTGGGGTTCCGGCTGACATTCATGGTCCTGCCAAAACAACTGCTGCCACATGAACCACTGCAGCTTGTGTTTTCAGCCCCTGTTTTCATGCCGGACAGTGCATTGCAACTTGGCGGCCCGTTACTTGACGTGGCGATCCGCGAAATCAAGGTATTGGGCCCAATCATAATCAGTCACGTCATGTTTTCCTGTACGTAGATGATAGCCTACTCGTCCGGAATTGATGGGTGCTTGGGCAGTCGGGAATTCTGCGGGTGGACCGCTGCTTCCCATGCCGGAGTTTCCGAGCAATCTGTAAATCGGATCAGCGTGGATGCAGGACAGGAATTCCCCCCGCGGGTCGGCCCACTTGTCACCAGTTGCGCTGGCCACGTAGACCGCGCGGGGAGCGATCAGCCCAATCAGCATGTGTTGATCGACCGGGCAGGCATTTTCGTTTTGGTTGTATTTGAGGTAGTTGTCACAGAACCAATGGGGGAACGAGGTGTTGATACGTGCCACTGTTTCACCCACAGCCCGGCGACTGAGTGCTGCTCCACCACAACCGGAGTTGTTGCTGATCACCAGTTTGAAGCGAGGGTCAGTGGCTCCCGCCCATAATGAAGTTTTTCCAAGTCGCGAGTGTCCGATCACCGCGACACGCTCTGCGTCAATGGTTTCATCCTGCTCAAAGTAATCCACGGCTCGAGAGAGAGCATATGCCCATGCTGCGATGCTTCCCCAGCGTTCACCTTGGGGTACGGACGACATTTCCTTTTCGAATTGGGGATGAATGCCATTTTGAAATCCATCTGCAAAGTCAGGGTCAATGTCTCCATAGTAAATGGTGACCAGACCGTAGCCGCGGTCGATGATCGTTTCGATTGGCCATCGCCCCGCTGCGGTGCCGCGAGTCGCTTCAGTTGCACGATTGTTTTTGACGTCGCCACGGTTTCGAACCCAGTTCTTGGTAATGCTGATGTCGTCTGCTGCATCGACAGTGTGGTTCCCTTGGAAATTCAGTCCGATAAATACGGGCACGCTGGCAGCGGACTTGGGTGTATAGATCAGCAAACGCATGGTCGTACTGCGAGAGCCTGTCAGCATCTTGACATCAACCTCGCGACGAATCGCCTTGCCGCCGATCGCATTACTTTTTTTACTGATTGTCTGATGTTGGATTTCGCACGCTTCTGGACCTCGCCCGTAAACTTCCGCTGCAAACAGCTCCAGGATTTCTGGGCGACGTGACTCTTTCCATATCGAGGCGTCGGTGACAGCCGCTCCTTGATTGGTGATCAACGCTGATGGAAGTTCATAGGCTGGAATCGCAGATTCGTCGTAATTGGGTACAAACCGATTTTGTGCCAGCACCTTGGTGTGAATGATGAGAACAGCAAGCAAGCTGATTGAGCAGGTGAAAAACTTCACGATAGGTTCCAATGAAGGGGGCATGGCTGGGGGGCATGGCTGGGGCGTTGACCATTCAAGGTCTCGGTGCATCTTGAATCGTTTAGTCTACTGGATCCTGCATGAACCATCATGTTTTGATCAGCAAAGTTTCATTCTGTCGTTGATTCCAGTGCTGTCCTGTTTGTCTGTGCTGTCGTGATTGCAGGCAACAGGATCCATGGCGGTTTTTCGGCAGTAGCCAACCGGTGCTCTCGATTCCCCCGTTTGTGACACTCATGATGTGCGTCACGAGATGATGGACGCAGCATGGCTGGCTGCGGGCAGCTCAGGAGACGCTTGGTACGAATTCTTGAGAAGACTCACGAATGGCACAGGTTCACAAATGGCACAGGTTCACAAATGGCAC
>PKCN01000009.1 GCA_002862205.1 Planctomycetaceae bacterium
CTGTCGATCCACAGTTGATCCAACTCAGGAACGACGCCAAACAAAGTGCACAACAGTTGGAACGAATTCGTCTGACTGCCGCAGAAGATTTGACTTGGGCGCTCATCAACAGCCCTGCATTTTTGTTCAATCATTAAATCGATTCAGATACACTTTCTCAACCCTTTCCCCGGAGACGTTGCCATGCTTTCATTCAAAGGCTTCAAGGCAAAAGACCTCTGTGATCCCCATCTTCCAGCAACACGCCGATCCTTTCTCAGGGTCGGTGGTTGTGGTGCATTGGGATTATCGTTGCCATCGATGATGCAACTGCAATCGGCGGCGGCAGCTGAGCGTCTCGCCGGTGGCGGACTGCAAGGTGGCGGACCGGGCTGGGGCAAAGCGAAGAGCATCATCATGGTCTACCTGCAGGGTGGCCCCAGTCATTTGGATCTCTGGGACCCAAAAGAAAATGTACCTGACAATGTGAAGAGTACCTTCAATCCAATCAGCACAAAAATCCCCGGGATCAAGTTCACCGAGAACCTGCCCAAGCTGAGTCAATTGAACGACCGTTTTTCAATGATTCGGTCCATGTCCTACACACCAAATGGATTGTTCAATCATACCGCAGCGATCTATCAGATGATGACGGGTTATACGACCGACAAGGTCAGCCCCTCGGGTCAGTTGGAACCACCGTCACCGAAGGATTTCCCCAACTACGGCAGTAACATCGTCAAGATGCGGCCTGTCGATGAACCCATGTTGCCATTCGTGATGTTGCCAAGACCATTGCAGGAATCGAACGTTGTAGGGAAAGGTGGTTCAGCTGGGTTCCTTGGAAAATCATTTGATCCGTATACCTTGTATCCAAGCGGCGATGATCTCGACATGGGAAAAATGGATCGCATCAAGATTGACGACTTGAAACTACGCCCAGAGGTTTTCAGCGTACGACTACAGCGGCGTGCTAAATTACGTGACTTGCTGAATCAACAAATGCCAGACATTAACAAGGCAGTGGAGTCTTTTGAACTTGATGAGTACTATGATCGCGCTTTGTCACTCATTGTCTCGGGTCGCGCCCGTCAAGCGTTCGATCTGGCAAGCGAGAGCCCTGAAATGCGGGACATGTATGGTCGCAACACTTTTGGGCAGAGCTGTCTATTAGCGCGGCGTCTTGTTGAAGCAGGCACGCGTGTTGTGGAAGTCATCTGGCCAAAGGTAGCCAACAGTGATAACCATTCATGGGACCACCACACCGGCCTGAGCAAGCGGATGAAAGATCAATCAGCCCCGATGCTTGATGGCGGTTTGTCAGCATTGATTGCCGACCTCGATGATCGCGGGATGCTTGAAGAGACTCTCGTGGTTGCCGTGGGCGAGTTTGGGCGAAGTCCACAGCGAGGTGTCAGCACCAGTGGTAATAACAACTCCGATGACGGCCGCGACCACTGGCCATATTGCTATACCGCCGTGATGGCTGGTGCTGGTGTCAAACGTGGTTATGTCCACGGCAAGAGCGACAAAACAGCATCGGCGCCACTGGAGGATCCCGTCCACCCTGCGGAAGTCCTGGCCACCATCTATCATAGCTTCGGAATACACCCAGAAACAATTGTCTACAACCACCTCAACCAGCCTCGTGAACTGGTCAAGGCTGCGGCGTTGACTCGCTTACTGTCATAACATCGGTGGCAGGGGATGCGCCAAGCCCGGCGTCGTGCCCCCATTGAATCCCGGCGTCGTGCCCCCAGTGAATCCCGGCGTCGTGCCCCCAGTGAATCAGAGGACTTGAGTTTCATTTGAGTCGTCAGATTCAGCAGCGAGAGAGCGTTCTCGCCCTCAAAAGAGACTTCGAAATCAGAGCGTTCAAAACGACCGCCTTCGAAGTCAGGGCAACTGAAAAAGCCGTTTTGCATTCTCGGTGGTCACCCCAGCCAAATATCCTGCAGTGACACCACGAGTCTCGGCGATGCAGCGCAAAGTATGCTCAACTCTGGCTGGCTCGTTTGGTCGCTTACCTCGGAGCGGCTCGGGGCTGAGGTAGGGAGAATCAGTCTCGACCAGCAAACGATCCTCTGGAATCGCCTTGGCCACACTACGAAGCTCTTCGCTCTTTTTGAACGTAACCATGCCTGCAAAGCTGATGAACAAACCCATTTCCAGACACTGAACAGCGAGTTCCAAATCACCCGTATAAGAATGCATGACGCCTGCAGGAATACCAGTTTGCCGGCGCAACTGTTCGGCAATCAGGGCTCCACTCTCGCGCATGTGAATGACCATCGGCAGTGCGGTATCACGACACAATTGCAAATGCTGGTCAAAGAACTCATGCTGCATATCCAACGGGGTATCATCCCAGTAGCAGTCCAGTCCCGTTTCACCAATAGCACGAACACCCGGTAAACCAGCAAGTTCCTGGATGAGATCAAAATCACCTGGTTTTGATTCAGCAGCTGAATTTGGCTGAATTCCTACCGCTGCAAAAATGTATCCCGGGTATCGAGCCGCCAAGTCGCACGCCCTCCTGCTTGTCACCACATCGATCCCGATAACCATAATGCCCATAACGCCATTGTCTTTGGCACGCTGTACTACCACATCAACATTCTCAGAGAATGCATCAACGTTCAGGTGGGCATGGGTATCAAAAAGTTCCAGTGTCATATCGACCAAAAGAATCGTGTCAGGTGATAGAAGACAGGTGCCGCGAAACACATATTGTCGATTTGATCAAGAATTCCAGCATGGCCCTGAACGAGAGTGCCGGTATCCGTCACACCACGATCTCGTTTGATCGCACTCATTGTCATGGTTCCGGCACAGGCCATCACGGTCACGACTGCCCCCAGAATGCCAGCTTCCCACCAGTGAAAGGGAGTTGCCCATGCGAGCAGAGCAGCCACAATGCCGGTGGTCACCATCGACCCCAGAAAGCCCTCCCATGTCCGGGATGCGTTGATCTTTTCAGCGATCACATGCCTGCCAGCAAGATATCCCCAACCACGCTCAAATACCGAAGCAAGCTGGGCGATCAAAACGAAAAATACCAGCACGCTACCGGGACTTCCTTGCCACTGTTCTGGGTCCGACATGGGTGGTCTGATGGTCGATGTGAACTTGAGATCCAAGAGTGCTGGCGCATAGCTCAGGGAATAGACACAAATCAGCAAGCCAAACTGGATTTTAGCGCTGCGTTCCAGAAATCGCTTGTAGTCACCTGCAATGGCCGCCCGTGCAGGGATAAACAAACTGGCGTAAACCGGAATCATGATGCTGTAAAAGTCGTAGTAATCGATCTGCTGCGCCCCACCAAGAAAACTGGGAGGATCACTGCCCAAGGCAATGAGGATGTACTGAAGTGGCGTGAAAATGAAAAACACCCAGAACAGTGACCGATGATCACCACGTCGAGTAGGCGTCATGGTGATGAATTCACGGAGTGCCCAGAAAGAGACAAAACCAAACAGAATCACAATTCCGATTCGGTACAGCAGAAACCCCAAAGCAAAAATCACAACCATCATCCACCACACTTTCAACTTGTGGTTGAAACGATGGACCAAGGCTGACTCCACACCAATCTTCTCACGTCGTGCCAGAATGAAGCCAACAACGGATGCAATGCTCAACGCTGCCAGCACAATGGCAAGAAGAATGTAGGTTCTCGGGTCATGCCAATTGGACTGCCCAAGAATATTTGTAATGATGCAATGCACAGGCATTCTCAAACAGTTAACCGTTCAACCACAGCCGACCCCATGGGCTCGGTACCAATTGCTTCGCCCCCACGAGCGATATCATGCGTTCGAAGACCAGCAGAGAGGACCTTCTGAACCGCACCCTCGATTGCTTGTGCCTCATCTTCCAGCCCCAGAGAATGCCTCAGTAACATTGCCGCAGCAAGAATAGTAGCAAGCGGATTAGCAATACCTTGCCCAGCAATGTCGGGTGCAGAACCATGAATTGGTTCATAAAGCCCGGGCCCATCACTCCCAAGCGAAGCACTGGGCAACATCCCCAGCGACCCTGGCAACATCGATGCTTCATCGGTCAAGATATCACCAAACATATTGCCCGTGACAACCACATCAAAGTCACTGGGACGATTGATCAGATGCATCGCCATGGCATCCACCAACACCACATCGTATTGAACATCAGGAAACTCCTCCTGCATCACCCTGGCTGCGACGCGGCGCCACAAGCGACTGGGTTCAAGCACATTTGCTTTATCAACGCTGGTGAGCCTGTTATCACGTCCTTGCGCCGCCTTGGCCGCAAGCCTCACGATTCGCTCCACTTCGCCAACACTATAGACCATGGACTGATACGCAGACTCGGACTTGCCACTGCCGTCCGTTCCGGAATCCCCAAAGTAAATGCCACCAGTCAATTCCCGCAGGAACAAAATATCGGTTCCTTCGATGATGTCCCGTCGAAGCGGAGATGCATCCAGCAATTCATCAAACAAGCAAATCGGCCTCAGATTGGCAAACAGACCCAGCTCTTTACGAATTTTCAACAATCCGGCTTCGGGCCGTGTTTTAGCAGAGGGATCATCCCACTTTGGACCCCCGACTGCTCCCAAGAGAATCGCATGAGAACTGCGGCAAGCGTCAATCGTTTGCTGTGGCAGCGGGTCACCACCAGTATCTATCGCAATCCCGCCAATCATGTGGGAACTGAATTCAAACTGATGGCCGAATGTCGTCGCAACCGCTTCAAGGACTCGTTGCGCTTGCGTCACAATTTCTGGGCCGATGCCGTCACCAGGCAGTAAAACGATATTTGCTTTCAAGGGAGTACTGATCGCTGGAGTAAGTAATGGAATGGACAAAAGAACGGTTAATGTAGCCTACGGGATTCATTTCCCCAACGTAGGCCCAATCAGGCGATTCAAAAAACGCATTTCAGATGCTTCTGGTAGCAGCTGCCATTCGTCATCCCGATCTTCTGACTGCCCACTGCCTGGCTGGAAACTCACCAAACTACAACAGAGCCTGAATCTGCTTCTGCGCCCGATGGGGGTCACGCAACCGATGAGCAGCAGCCTGGGCCAATTTCACCCACCCCGCTACATCCTGCTTGCGATCGGCAGCCAGCAAGCATCGGATCAACAAACAAAGCGACTGAACTTCCCGGTAATGTTGCCCTTTACCAGTAATTTCGTGCCACGAATCGACAGCCAGATTAGTGGCAACGGAAGGATCCCCGAGAGCAAGGTGACATTCAGTCCAGTACAGGTAGAAATGGAAAGGGACAGGAACCCCCGAGTCCGAATTGCTCGTCTCCCGGTGGGTAATTTGCTGACCAAACCCTAGTTTGGCCAAGCCACAAGCGTGAGCTGCTGAGACAATCCGGAAATCAGGGTCACTCTCAAAATCCTTTGTGCCGTCATCCTCTGTAGCTCCACAATCCCCAGAGAAATCCGCCTCAAACTGATCTTGGGACGCCGCAATCAGCTTCATGCAATGACAGGCAGCATCCACCATGTCCTGCCAATTCTGGACCAAAAAGGCCAACTCACAATCAAAAGCGGAGGCGTGCAGATAATAAAGAGGATCATCCAACATCCGAGCATGTGCCCAGATCTCGTCTCGTATCTGCTTGGCTGCGACGTGATTGCCGCCAGCAATCTGGACTTCGTACTGAGCTCCCAGCCCGACACAAAGATCTTCGTTATCCGTCAGCGGGGATGCCTCGACAAGCGATCCAGCCTCCTTAATTTCACTCGCATAACCGAGTGGATCAACCAACGAATAGGCACTCGCCATAAGATTGTTCAAGCCAATCCGCTGCGATTTGAGTTCATAATCATCAGAACGCGACTCCATGGCCGCAGGACAAACCACGGCAAGTCCCTCGATCATGTCATTAGCTGTTCCAATCAACTCACTTGCTAAATAAAAGACAAAAACCAGAGAGACCTGACGATCTGCCAGTGTTTTTGATATCGCGACAGCATCCCGCAGACCTTGCAAACGCTTTTTCAGCGATGGCTCTTCCATGGCAACATCAAGCTGAGTGATTGCCTGATTGAAGCACTTGATTTCGGTTTCACATTCATGCGTTGCATACTTCTCACTGTAATCATCTAGCAGATCATAAATCGCGGACATCAAATTCCCGTTTGCATCATTCTTCGAATCGGCCGCCAATCTCCAAATGAACGTCCAATATTTCCCCGCAAGCGGCTATTTCTCAAGGTGAATCAATCAGAGCAACCCGGCCCTTGATCTCACGATCTTGAATCACACCAAAGTTG
Organism: Planctomycetaceae bacterium; assembly: GCA_002862205.1. Taxonomy (GTDB): domain Bacteria; phylum Planctomycetota; class Planctomycetia; order Pirellulales; family Pirellulaceae; genus Rubripirellula. Next base: position 6,257 of record PKCN01000009.1, read on the forward strand.
CGACTGTCCAACGAGACTGGCACATTGTCGCCGACCACAAAGTACTCACCACTTCCCAAGTCAATCGGATAGCAAGTGCGATCATCATGAGACCGAAGACGATATTCAATCTGACGAGACAGTTGCAGGCAGGACAACCGCACACTGCCTGCAAGCACACGTATAGCAACAGGTGCATCAGCAGCAATCGGAGCAGTCTTCGTAGCCAAAGCATCATCAGACGAAATATTGAATTCGCAGTCATCTTCGATTTCACAAATGACCCCAACAGCGCAATTGTTAATCCAAAAAACGACTTCCAAGACTCCCCGACCCTGACAACCTGCCTTTCCACTCAAAACAATCCGTTGGACTGGTTGCAACTTGCGACTCAACCCAATGTTATAGGGATAGTCATCCCAAAGACGGCTTGGTCGGTTCCCTTGATGAATACTCTGATGGTGATAGACCAACCACTCTTGGCCTTCCGGTTCCCAATCACGTTGCTCGCTACGCTGCCAACCCTTCCCGGCCCACCGCGTCACCACTCGTCGACAATCCATTTCAAACGGCATCACAGAAATTGGCACATTCAGTTCGATTTCCGATGCCATGTTTTGTGGAACCCGTTTTCCATTGACCAACAGGTAGCCCCCATCCAGCTCGACAATATCACCAGGAACAGCAGCAATCCGCTTGATGCGCAATCCATCTTCCCCATCGATGGCAACAACATCACCCGAGCGTAGTGGATCAGCCCCTGAGTCAGAGAACTCACCATCGTAGGCGTGAACCATAACCACACTGGCAACATTTACATGATCGTTTACTTTCGCCTGATCGCCACAATGAAAACAATCGACAGATTCAACATCATCCGAAATCCCAACGGGCCAATCCAAACCACAAGTACCGCAACTCGCAATTCGATGCTCACCTAGCAGTGTGGGTGCCATCGACGGGCCATGAATGGCGAAAAGAAGCCCGGAATCGCGTCCCCGTTTCCAACTCATCCAAGCAATGACAAATGCTGCGAAAACGACCACAACGACGCCGAGAGTGATCCTGTGTCGATCTCTCGGCCTACTGTTTGAACGATGCTGAGCGATCACCGCCACCTGAACATCAATCGGCTCGGAATCGGCGGTCGAGAGTTTTCCAGCGTGATCTAACAAGAAATTATGGTTCGGGGTATACTAAAGGCCGTCACGAGTGGACATTTCCAAGGGGGTTCTGATCCAGTATAACGCCTGAGAATCAGAATCGAATTATCACTTACTAATTGCCATAGATTGCCTCTCAAGAGGTTCTCCGTTCGGAGCGGAAATTCACCATTGAATAAGTCCCCGATCTCCACACGTGGCCGAATGGGTCAAATTGCAGGTGTTCAAATCGCTGCAACGGGATCCTATGTGCCCGAAGAAGTTGTCACCAACGAAGACTTAGCTGCACTGGGTTGCGATAGCGAGTGGATCATCCGTCGCACTGGCATTCATGCACGGCGGCGAGCCAGCAAGGATCAGGCCACCAGCGACCTCTGCTATGAAGCTGCAGCCCGATGCATCCACAATGCCGGGATCAGCATTGATGAAATTGATTTGATCATCGTCGCGACCATGACACCTGATCATCCCACCCCCTCGACCGCCTGCCATTTACAACGCCGTCTGGGCGCCGTCGCTCCGGCAATGGACCTTAACGCTGCATGCGCGGGATTCATGTACGGATTGATCACAGGTTCCCAGTTCATTGCGACGGGTAACAATCAATGTGTTCTCGTGGTTGGCGCTGACATGATGAGCAGCACGGTAAATCCTGATGACAAAAAAACCTACCCGCTTTTCGGCGATGCTGCTGGCGCTGTACTCCTGACTCCCGATACCGAAAAAACGGGCTCAAGCATCCTCTCCTATCAGATAGGGAGTGAAGGGTGTGGTGGAGAAATGCTGTGCATTCCTGCAGGAGGAACACGGCAGGAACTGACCCCAGAGATGCACTCGCAGGGCCAACATTTTCTCGCCATGGATGGGCGAAATGTTTTCAAATGGGCCGTTCGTGTATTTGATGAAAGCGCGAAACAGGTTTTAACACAGGCCAACGTGGACTCAAGCGAACTCGCCATTGTTGTGCTGCATCAAGCGAATCAACGCATCATTGACTCTGCAGTCTCTGACCTGAATCTGGAACGCGAGAAAGTCTTTGTCAACCTCGACAAATACGGCAACACTTCCGGTGCAAGTATCCCCTTGGCATTGGATGAAGCAGTGAACGCGGGAAAGGTCAATCGTGGGGACCTTGTACTGCTATGTGGATTTGGTGCCGGACTGGCTTGGGGCACTGCGTTGCTGCGTTGGTAAACGCAGCAACAGCATTGGTTAACAGCGATCGTCTTTGCAGAAGAGACAGCGTCAGGCGTCTCACCGAAATACTCGCGGACGGAAAGCGGCACCCGCAGACTCATTGTGCCGTCATCCCCATGGCTCTCGGCTCCCTTGAGATGCAACGCACGAGACCAACCTTGCCTGAATGTTGCTGAGCTGAATGCTGCTGAGGGAGGTAACTGTTCCAACAAGACGACACGGCTAACAACCCATTAAAGCAGGTGCTTTGCTTTGACCTCAAGATACTGATTGATCAAAGGTGCAGTGAGTTCATCCGGAAACGTATCCACAACCAGAACACCTCGATGGGTCAAATCCTTCACGACTTGATCACGCCACAGCAGTATGTCAGCGGCCGCAGCGGCGCGATACATTTGAAAATCATCCCCATCAGGAGAATCAGCTGCCTCAAACATTTCACGGTCTCGTAGCAGGATTCCCAGAGGCAAATGCTGACCATTGATATTCCCCAGATAGTCGACTACCGACGCGGCATTGACCTCATCAATGACATTGGTAGCGAGAACAACCAGAGACCGACGTTTACAATGGGTTGAAAGATAAAGAAAGGCCTGATCGTAGCGAGACTCTACCAAGCGGGGAAACTGATCAAAACCGGCTTGAATCAGTCGGTTCATTTGACTGCTTCCGCCGCGAGGTGGGATGTACGAATGAATCGTGTCTGAAAAGCACAGCATGCCCACGGCATCTCCCTGAGAGAGCGCGACATAGGCCATCATCAATGTTGAATTCAGTGCATGGTCCAACAGCGTATAGCCATCACGTTCATTGGTCATCATCCTTCCACAATCAAGCAAAAAGATGACCCGCTGACTTTGATCATTTTGGAACTGCCGGACCGTCAACTTGCGTCGTCGCGCTGTGCTTCGCCAATCCATGTGTCGATAGTTGTCATCACGTGAATAGTCACGCAATCTTTCGAACTCACTATCCTGTCCAATTCGTCTAGTTTTTCGGACCCCAATCAGGCTGAGACGATTCGTTCGTGCCAGCAGTGCGTAATCGGACAACTGTTTCATGTCCGGGTACACATTCAATCTGTTATGGAGAGGCAAACACAGTTGTCGATTCCACAATTTCAGTGGACTAAAAAACTGCAGATAAACAGATTCCAATTCAAACGCACCTCGCTTTCCAGGCGTCAATTTTCCGGTTGTGCTTAATCGCCCCATTGGCGGAATTCGCATTTGATGCTCACTTGGCGAACACTCAAAATACTCCGGGAGATCGTCTCTGATGCGTCCTTTCAAAGTCATTGAACTACGATTCTCTACCGTCAACTCGCTGTCTAGCGGAACCCCCAGTGAACAGGTTCTGGGTATCGATCTCGATACACCAATCCCTCGGTTGGTTTGAAGATACACCAACAGCAAATCCACTGTCGCAACACCAATCAAGCCGAGATCCAAGACGGCAGCAATGAACAAAAAGTCTGGTTGAAAAACAGCAGCAACACTCGTCAACAATGATGCAAGCAGCATCAAAACCCACCAGATCGTGGGGTAGATTTTCAGTTTCCACGACACAAGGATGAGCGGTAAAGCCAGCACAAGCAGAGTCAGCCAAGGCAGCTGAGTGTACTGATTTACTTGTTCCTGTACGACGCCTTGCATTGTATCGTTCATGCCCGTTTCACTCTGAAAGCACCCCTCATCCTAGTCTCCGCCATGCTCTGGGAAGCACGCGGGCATTGCCCACTCGATTCACCTGATTTTAATCTCTGGCCGCAATGCCTTACAGTCTGAATGCAGCCGTTTCCGCGTGCTGAACGCAGTTACGGCTCAACCCCACTGCTGCTGCTTGAAGGCGACTACTAATCGTGGTCGCCTCTGCCAAAATCGCAGTGCCGAAGTCACCACTATCAAAGTCACAGTGCCAAAGTCACCGTGCCAAAGTCACAGTGCCAAAGTCACAGTTTTGCTCTCCGTGTACGCCTTCAAACCTTCTTCTCCCAACTCCCGTCCGTAACCACTCATTTTGAATCCACCAAAAGGGGCCGCTGCATCAAAAACATCATAGCAGTTGACCCAGACGGTCCCAGCTCGCACACGAGCAGCGAATTCATGGGCAATTGAGACATCTCTTGTCCAGACCGCAGCAGCCAAACCGTAAAAGGTATCATTAGCACGACGAATCATGTCTTCTTTGTCTTCGAACGTCAAAACACTGAGCACAGGCCCAAATATTTCATCGGTTGCGATGGACATATCATCGCGAACATCATCAAAGATGGTTGGCGCGACGAAGTACCCCTTGCTTCCGACACGCTCGCCACCGGTCACACAGGAAGCACCTTCTGACTTTCCTTTTTCGATGTACGACATGATTTTGTCGAACTGAGCCTTGTCCACTTGCGGTCCTTGCTCAGTATCAGCGGCAAAGGGATCGCCAACTTTGCGACTCTCGGTCAGCTTTTTCAATTTACCGAGGAAAGCATCATGCTTACTTTTCTCAACAAACACACGACTGCCAGCACAACAGCACTGCCCCTGGTTCAAAAACAACCCGATGTACGCCCCCATCGCAGCGGCATCCAGATCTGCATCTGCAAAGATAACATTTGGACTCTTCCCACCCAACTCGAATGTCAGGCGTTTCAGCGTCTCAGCTGAATCGCGTGTGATCACCTGTGCAGTTCGATGCTCACCAGTGAAAGCGATCTTGTCGATCAGCGGATGCTTCACAACCGCGGCGCCTGCTGTTGGCCCAAAGCCCGGCACTACATTAATCACACCATCAGGAATCCCGACTTCCTTGGCCAATTGCGCCATTCGCAAGCAGGTCAGCGGTGTCTGTTCAGCAGGTTTCATCACAATCGTGCAACCTGCAGCGAGGGCGGGCCCCCATTTCCATGCCGTCATCAAAATGGGGAAATTCCAAGGGATGATTTGCCCTGCAACTCCAATGGGTTCCCGCCGCGTATAACAGAGATGGTTTCCGCGAATTGGAATGGTGCTTCCATGAATTTTATCGGCATATCCGGCATAGTAGCGAAGGCAATCAATCGCCAATGGCAAATCAACATTACGACTGTCACTGAAGGGCTTTCCATTATCTAACGTTTCCAAACGAGCAAGCGAATCAATTTCCTGCTCCATCCGGTCTGCAAGCAGATACATCAGCCGCCCACGATCCCTCGCATCCATGGTTCGCCAGGGTCCATTATCAAATGCCTCTCGCGCTGCTTTTGCGGCGGCATCGACATCTGCGGCATCACCTTCTGCGACCTGAATGATCTCTTCCTCAGTCGCAGGATTTACAGTAGCAAACGTCTTGCCACTGACGGCGGGAACCCATTTTCCATTGATGAAACAATCTGTTTCGCTGATTTCGACGCCTGGGTCGACAGGGGTTGTGGTGGACATGATGATCTGGAATCTCGAATGAGTAATGTTTGGTGATCCAAAAATTGTAGCGGACAAGCCGATATTGTGTTGGCGTGGGCAACTTGTTCAAACCTGTCGAAGTCGTCAAAATCCGGGGTAAATAATCACCAGACGACGAACCCAGCGTTCAAAAACGACTTATCAACAGCCTGCGAGACGGCCACTGTGGATCGCTCGTATTCATGCCACAGCGTTGATAGCAGGATTCGCCACCCCACGTTCACCTCCTCTGTCCCGAAAACCAATTGTGGAACATTCATTTCTTGCCTATCTCCGTGGCCGCTGTCGCAAGTTGTCCCAGGTCACCATCGGCATCGGTGATGATGCAGCCATTCTGGAATCGGTCTCTGGCCAACAGGTAGCCTGTGTCGACCAAATCATCGACGGCGTTGATTTTCTTTCAGATCAGCACTCACTGGCGGACGTCGGGTACAAATCCGTTGCCATCAACTTGAGTGACATGGCCGCGATGGGAGGCAAACCACTCAGTATTCTCGTCACCCTTTCCCTACCCAAACAGAACTCCACCCGAATCGCGGGTGAGGTATATGAGGGAATACTTGAAGCAGCGGCAGAATTCCATTTATCCATTGCAGGTGGCGACATCTCAACCTACGACGGACCTCTGGCAATATCAGTCACCCTGCTGGGATGCGTAGAACATGGTCAGGCTTTTCTACGAAGCGGTGCGATGCAGGGAGATGCGATCCTTGTGTCCGGGGCGGTGGGCGGCAGCATTCGTGGCCGACATCTACGCCCGGTCCCCCGCCTTGAGTTGGCACAACGACTTCAGCAATCTGTCGTCGTAACATCAGCGATTGACATCAGTGATGGCCTTTCGCTGGACCTTGATCGCCTTTGCGCTGCTAGTGGTCTGGGAGCCGAACTTGATACAGAAAAAATCCCCATACACGAAGACGCCCGTACCTTGGCAAAATCCTCAGGGCGAACACCATTTCAACACGCCTGGTCAGACGGAGAGGATTTTGAGTTGCTGATCACGATGAGCCAGAAGCACGCTGACAGCTTAGCTGACCAGAACATGGGTGCACCATTGACACAAATTGGCAACATAGTCGGTCGAACCGGACTTTGGCAGCGGCAACAGGGAAAACTGAAGCGACTCTCACCACAAGGCTACATCCACGGGTCTTAACCAAGGAACAACTCAAGATATGCCAAACACAGAAAACCATGAGACCGAGATCATTGAACTCACCCGACAACTGGTCGATTCAATTGTGCAGTCTGACTGGGAAACCTACACAAAGCTTTGTGCGGAAGACCTGACTGCCTACGAACCAGAAGCCAACGGACATCTCGTCAAAGGGATGAGTTTTCATAAACACTACTTCGACATGCAAAATGCATCCCCTTACGCAAATGTAACAACGACACTGAGTAGTCCTGCAGTGAGGATACTGGGAGAAAACGCTGCTGTGATCGCTTATATCCGCCTGACACAACGAGTAGGAAGTGATGGCAAGAGCGTGACCAGTTCCACTCAGGAAACACGGGTATGGCAACGCATCGATGGGCTCTGGAGGCATGTGCATTTTCACCGTACCTGACTCAACCAAAGTCAAACGTTGCAGCAGAAGTGTGAGCACCACCGCCTGTTCAAAACTCTAGAGCAGGCTTGGTGAGCTTTTTCGTTAGGTAGCGGATCGGATTTACCTTATAATTC
>PKCN01000141.1 GCA_002862205.1 Planctomycetaceae bacterium
GTCGTGTGCTTCACAACATTGTTCCTCACGATATTGTTCTCGGAGGAAGACAAGATGAAAATCCCCCTCCCATGGTTCTCGATGAAGTTGTTTTCGACAGTGTTGTTTTTGGCTCCATTGGGAAGTCGGATGCCCGCATAACCGGAATCGATCGGCGTGGAGGAGGTGATGTAATTCGACGCAACATAACAGTTCTTGTGGCCGCTCAGGTTGATACTGCCATCCTCTACGGAGTTGAATGCGTTGTTAACAATTCTTACGTTTTCGCACTCCGAACTTGCATAGGCGGACTTACCGCGGTTTTCGTTGAATACATTCCCGTCTAGCGTGATGCCGGAGCTTTTTTCAAAGCGAACGATCCCGCCCGAGAATTCGACATGGCTGAATTGGAGATTCCTGACCTCCAGCATCAGCAAGGTTCGGTCGGGGTTACGAAGGGTCAGGTTGGCCACAATGGCTTTGCGACAATCCAGATGTTTTGCCTTTAGCAGATAGTCGCTGTTGTCGTTGCTTTCGAGTACGGTCTTGCCTGCGGCGTCGCCGATCAGGTTCACCCCTGGCCGAAGCCGAATGGGATAGGCAAAAAAGTAGACTCCTTCTGGAATATAAACTGTGTCAACTTCGTGACTTTCTGATGCATGTTGAATTGCTTTTGCGAGGTGGGTGGATTGATCGGAAGTGACGCCTGCTGTCAGTCCAAATTCAATCGCATTGACCGACCGGGACTTGATGAATGCACGCCCTTTGATTGTCCATTGATCCACGGTCGAGGACGGGGGCTTTCGACCTGAGTCTCTCCCTGTGCCCGCGTTAGGTGGGGCAGCTTCGCAACGGGGCAAGGCGGAGCTGATCAAGCCGACGAGAAAAAGGAGGGTAAGTGTTCTCATGGCGAATGGTTCATGTCGTCCAACGGCACCGATCATCGAGGACCAGCGCTAAAGTTTCCAGATTTGAAACGCGATGTCGGGCCTTCTGTGCAGCGAGTGGCTCACCCGTTTCTGCGTACCCGGCTTGGAACGAATCGTCGCTCGTTTTGATCGCAACAGGCTGTAGAGTAACAAAGATATTGGCAACAGGTACAAAGCGTTGATAATCTCTGAGGGCGATTCCGTAATTCGTGTGAATACTACGGATGGCCGGTAGAGAATTTCAGCCAAAAGCAGCAAGATAAATGGAAGCGGTGCCAATACTAGCACCCATTTGACGCTCGGTGAGAGGTCGTCGGAAGTCGCCGCTGGAAAAAATGCCTGCGCAAAGGAAGCAACAAAAGGTACTAGAGCTAACGGTGAAACTTGCCGTGTGAGAATAAACTCTGCCACGACAAGAGCCAACAAAAGAGTAAAGGTAATCTTTGGCATCATGCCTGATAAAGTTCGGGAGAACCGGGCTGGAAATCGACGTGAATGAGCGAGTGCGAAGACGCCCGATAAAACCAGCTCAAGAGCATCCGTTTGTTATCTGACGCGGGCTGGCGACAAGATCAGTATTTGCGCAAGCGGAAGTTTGTCAACTCTTACCCAGTCTGGATAGTATTGGACTTCTTAATATCGACGCTGCTGAAGGGGCGGCGTTTCTGTTTGCTGACGGCAGGGGCGATCGGTTCGTTCGGGTTGAAGACCAAGCTGAAGTTGGGTTCTGCAAACTAGAACTGGGAACTCCACACGCAAAAAATGTGAGAAAATGTGGTGAGACACTCTTTTCATTGCAGCCAGGTGCCAAAGGTGAACAGACTAGGCTACTGCGCAGTATGGCAAGGCGATCAGTTCAATATCTGGGATACTGGCAAGTGCGGTGATCCGAATATCGTGTTGGACCGTGTTCTGATTGCGGCCTGCTTTAACTTAGAAGTGATCGTTAAAACGTCGGATTGATTATACGCTGCGTCATGGGGCGTTAATTGGTGAGCGGTTGCTAAATCACCATCGGCTGCTAAATCACCATCGGCCGCAAAATCACGGTGTCGATGTAATTTCGAAAGCGTGCAGGGAGTGTTCCTAATCGCAGCTGACACCATGTAAGTTTTCAATCAGTGCACGCTGTCCGACTCCGAAGAAAAAACTCACGACGCCGTACTTACCGAGAGGAGAAATCCGGCAGACGAGGTCGCGGGTCAACGGGCAACCAGGGATATGGCAGCGGCCATGCTTTCCTGATTGAGGATCTGCGGGTGTCTTTGGGGCTTCTTTGTTGCGTGTGAATGTGCGCGATGATTGCCATCTTATGAGCTGCTTGACTGCGGATAACAACAACCAGTGCCCTGCTTCAACTGAGCAAAGAACACCGTCCTGTGTGCGTCTGATCCATGGGCCTGTACCAGAGATGGCAAAGTCACTCCCATTTTGATACTTCGGTTGTCAAATTGAAGTCAGAACGAACTTTCCGCGGTTCATGTTTGCCAACACAATCCTAAAAACGCTGGGAAAACGCGAGGCTTCTGCCTTCAATTCATTCTTCAAAACTTTGGCATGCAAGCTGCAATGGCTGTGTGAAGGAATGAGAGATTAAGTATTTGCAAGAAATTCTCTAACACGAAAAGGCGACAATCATGACAAGGAATCTAACCCGCATCGTAACCGCCACGTTCACCGGCCTACTGATTACTGCTTGCGCCCCTCAGGCTCACGCCGAATTTGTACCCAAGATCCTTTACAGACAGTCCCTCGTCGGGGTGCAGTACATCATCAAGGAGTTAAGTGATGGTGACACCTATCTTAAAATCCAACGCGTCAATCCCGCATCACCCGCGCAGCGATCCGGACTGCAGGCGGGCGACTGGATTTCGAGAGTTGGTAATACGAGGGTCAACAGCAGAGCCCGTTTCGACGCTGCCATCCTCGCTGCACCCAACCGAACTACCCTTCGTGTGTGGGATCAAAACAGCCGGCAATGGACATCGATCGAGATTGTGCTTCGTTCGCTGGGTGAGCCCGAGCCTCCAGACCCAAATGGTAACGGAATTAATGGACCGAACCCCCATTTGATCACAACGTGGCGGTCCAGCCTGGGCGGGACAATCCGGTTCACTCGCAACCAGCAGCAGATTAACGGGCAAGCTCTGGCACCACTGGCCGGGTGGTCAGACCTGTTCGTTACGCCAAACGGCGACGGATCGTATCACTACACCTACCAGCAACGAAACGGCTTGCGAGATAGCGGTCATGGGAAGCTGACCCCCCGAACCCCAAACACCATCGATGGTTATCTGATCAACCGTTTAGGAATCCGGGTCGATTTCACGCTCACACGGTGATCGTGAATCGAGTCCAAAAGGGGGCGTTTAACACGGGGCCTGGCCCCGTTTATCTGGACCAGACAGGTTCTCTGGGCTCCTCAGGTTTTGGTCTCCTAAAAAGATAAAATCTTTTGTTATGGGTCATCATCTGTTGCCAGAATGGAATCGGACGCATCGCGTGTCGGCTTTTGGGTAACAGCGGCTACGTACCCAAGTATCCTGCCCCTTGATTCAACCCGATGAAACGGATTTTAACTCACGAGACTTTCGTCTCGGATCTTCCTCAACTCGACGCTGGCTGGGACCGGAAGGTCGGTCGCAGGTCGAATCCGGTGACCGGGGTTGAATGAGCAGACGCAGCGGATGAAGCGTGTTGTCCAAGGGCTCGGCCTGCTGTGGAAATGGTGCCTGCTCCTTCTTGCCAACTACCGGAAAGACGCACTCGCTCCCAGTCCCGGATCGAGTGGGACATGATTTATGCCGGGATGGAAATTGCAGGGTGTGGCTGGCTGAGAAACCCAAAGCCCGCTGCCCCGGTTCGCGGCAAAGCAACCGCGGTGTCTTAACCTGACAACGGTTCCTGACAACGCACATTAGTCTGCAGTTTGAAGGAGCGTTTCCAAATGGAAGATCACTCCACTTCTTGTCGTCTTCACGGCAAGCCATTGACCATCCTGACTGAATTCGATGTCTTGACCCCTTGTATAGAGACCGAGATCGTGTTCCTTGATCTTTTTTCCGGTCTCAAAGTCAAAAAAAGATACGGTCCTATCGTTCATCGCCGTGACGGTTGTTCCGTCAGGACTGATCCTCACAGTATTCAGTTTCCCGCCAACTTCGAAGGTTTTCGCACGGCCCTCCGCTTTAGCCACATCGGAGAGATCGAAGTCAGAATCACCGGTAAATCGCTGCAGAAACTTCAGGCGATCTTTTGTACTGCGGGTGGACAAACTGGACCAGTCATCGGGCTGCACATCCGCTGGTACTTTCTCCCAAAGCTCCTCGATCGTCGGGCCCTCTGTAACCGCCAGAGTATCCCACACGTAAACATCACCATCGTAGCCACCTGTGATCAGATACCTTCCATCCGGTGTGAACACCACAGAGTCAGTGTAATCCTTGTCTGCAGGGAACGCGCCTATCCTTTTTCCGCGATTCAAATCGAGAAGCAGGACAGGGTCATCCCCATAGCCGACGGTCGCAATCAATCGATCGTCCGGACTGAAGGCAATTTCCTTAATTGCCTGATAGGTGTCGCTGCTGTTGGCCGCCCCAAATTTAATTTGGCGATGGGTTGTTATCGTCTTCAAGAGGTTTCCCGAGGCAACCTCGAAGATGCGTAGAAGTCCTTCGGACCCGCCACTAGCAATTAACTTGCCATCATGACTGAACTTGATGGTATTGATATCATCTTTGTGCACCGCCAGTTCTTTGAGCACTTCCCCGCTTGCTACATCCCAGACCTTGGCAGTGCCATCAGCGGAACCACTGACAAGCCATTGTTTTTCTGGATGAAAATCAATCCCCTGGATATCTGCCATGTGCCCGTTCAGGTATGTCAGAATTTTGCCGGATTCGACCTCAGCGATTTCAAGTACTCCATCCTTATGGCTCGAAGCGATTAATGAGCTGTCGGAGTTAAAGGCAAGCTCTCCGAAAAGTCCGTGCTTGTTGTTGCTGAACAAGCGTTTTGCGTAACGCTCGACTGCGAGATCCTTTCTTGCAATGATTTCCCCTGTATCTTTTCTGAATGCGATGACTTGTGATAGTTCATCGATCCAAATTCCCTTGTCCACCCCGACGCTTGCCCTTCCATCAACGAGGCTGCGAAAAAAGGTGGAATCTTCGATGAGCGGGGAAAACTTGTTCACGTCGCTTTCCGAGTCTCGCAGTACGGGTAAGCCCATTGTGAAAACAATGGCGATCCCCAGATTGGCAGACTGTTCTTTTGCCGAGGCAGGATTGCAATCCCAATTCAATTCTCTCCACGCTGTATCGGGGAAATTTCCGAAGCGCCACGTGGTCATCACATCACCCTTAACTTCAACAACCTTGGGTTCGGATAGTTTGACGCTGGTCAACTCTGAGTCAGGGTCATACTCGAACTCAAAAAACTTGTCTCTGAAACAATAAATGAACCTGCTGTCACAGGGCTGGTTGTAAATTCTTGAAGAAGCCCAAAGGTTTTTCTGGCTTTCAAGCCAATCAGTTGTCTTCTCAAACTCTCCTTTTTCTCGCGTTTTTACCTGCTCCTTCAGCTCCTGCGCCAACTCGCGAAGTGTAAAGCTTTCGAAGTTCGCTGGTATTTTTTCAAGCGTTTCCGGTACGACAAATGCCTGCTTCGGTGTGGAGTTCGCCTCTTGTGGGCGACTTGTCGAAGTTTTCGTATCTGGGTTTCTCCTTTCGCTGTTTTGGGCAACATCATCAGCAGACGATGAAAAAATGCCAGAGTAACCGAGTATCAACCCGAAAATAAGCAGTGCCAAAGTACCGGCTGCGATGCCGCCGAATACCCAAAGTAACCGGTGAGAACCAGGACCGGATATCGGCGCTGCGACCGGCGTTGACTTGATTACTGGCTTAGCTGTTGGAGCCACCGATGGTAGCGGCGGCAACGCAGGTTTCGCAGCCACCTTGGCTGTGTTAGGTGACGGCTGTACCCGCACCGCGTTCGAATCTTTTACATGGGATGTCTGCCTGGGCATTTGTGTTGGAACCGCCGGTCGCGGCGGGGTGGCTGTCTGCCCGGGAATTTGTGTTGGGCGGACCGGTTGCGTCGGGGTGGATGCCTGTCCGGTCACTCGTGTTGGACTGGTTGGTTGCTTCGGGGGGGCTGCCTGACCGGGCACTCCAGTTGGGCGGGCCGGTTGCGTCGGGGGGGCTGCCTGACCGGGCACTCGTGTTGGACTTTTCGGTGACGCCGGGTCGGGTGCCGGTGCGTTTGAGCCTATGACTTCCGAATTTGGCTTAGCATCAACTTTGAAGTAGTGGGTGATAGCCGTGAATACACCTGTCTCGTCGCGACCAACGAGATCTGTTTCACATAGCTGGCCGGTATCTGCAAGTTCTTTTAGTCTGGCGAGACTCAGTGGGCCTCGAATCTCCTCACCGCGTTTGAGAAAAAATTTGCTCATTCGATTGCATGCTGGGCTGATGGCGAAATGGCTGGGGCGGGACTGCTGGGGCGGGATGAGTGGCTCTCGCCCTGAAACTCCTTGCTAATCTTAACCATCCCACGCAGTGCCCACAACTTGCTTCGGAGTGACTCGTTGAACGCAGTTTGCCGGTGTTACTGAGCTCGCTGATTGTGGGATCCTTTCGATCTCGTTCAGCGTGGCGGTGGAGTATTATTGGGTCCCAAGTTGCCAGACTCGTGGACCACAGGGGATGGCTAGCACGCTCAGCAAAAGCGTGAAGTACGGGAATGCGTTTTCGTGGCCCCGGTTGTTTAAAAATGCCTGAAAAGCTTGTTGCGCTCAAAAGCCTGCCAGCTTTGAAACAAGGACAAAAGGGAACAAGGGAGACGGAGAAAGTCAAATCTGTACCCGTGTAACGTGTGCAGAAAATTACCGCCTTCCTACCGCCGGGAATTTTAGCAATGGTGTGGGTACAGCGTGGTACTGGAATGCGGTCCAGTGGAGTTTGTCATATTCGGCCTTGTGACCTCGTTAAGAGCGGAACGGAATGGTTCTATCGACCTGCTATGCACAAGAACGCAAACAAGGGCAAGATGAGGAAGCCCCGATCGATCATACCAGCGACCTGCTCCAACGGCTCCGAAATGAATGAGGACCATGCGAGACATTTACCCGGCGTGACGGCACTCGACTCGAAAGGAAATTTACGGCGGAACCTGAGCGACTAGACGCTGCCCCCGCCCGGCTCGTGGAAATAAACCATATTCGAAAACGATCTCCTGTAGGAAAGTGGAAAGCGTACGCCATTTCACCTCATTGTTGGACGTAAGTTTTCCACACCTGCGTAGCTGTTGATAATATCGTTGGTCGCATGTGTATGTCCGGGCAATGTCAGCACTATCAATGCAACCTCTCGGTGTGCGAATAAAAAACCACCCCGGGCAGACGAGTAGGTACTTCATGGCTACTTGTGCCTCCTAACCCCGATGGAAAAACATCACAGCCTTTTTGTTTAAGGGTTCTCAAAATGCCACTCGCATCGGTGTGTTCTTGAACTCAATGCACTTGTAACCAGGAAATGCTCGAACACTTGCCGTTTAGCGAGGCGTCGGAGCCACGGACTAACGAACAGAGCGTATGTTATTGATCCAATTGCACAGTCGTCGATCGACCGAGTGTGGATTAAGTTCTCCGTGAACTCAAGAACAGCGGGGGTATTGTGCACGATGCCATAGGTCTGGTTGTCTTTCACAAACCGTTCCGAAGCGACTGAGCGATAGACCAAGCCTACCTTTTTGCAATGCGTCATTGAAAATGAATAACGTCATCGGTTCTTTACCATTGAATGGGCAATCAATGCTGTCTATCCATCGCTTGGTGTATGCCTTCGCGGTCACTTGCCTGATTTGTGTCGTATCGCTTGGCGACGTTTCTGCACAGTTTGTGCATCCCGGTCTGTTGCATACCCAGCAGGACTTGGCGCGAATGCGAGAGGCTGTGGCCCAACAACGGGGTCCGATTTACCAAGCATTCATCCAGTTCGCCGAAAGCATGCACTCCGACGCCAACTATCGACTTCGGGGACCGTTTAACGAGTGGGGACGGAAGCCGAATCGACATACCGACGAAGCCGAGAACGACGCAACGGCTGCTTATCAGAATGCGTTGATGTGGGCGATTACCGGCAAGCAGGAAAACGCGAGAAAATCAATTGAAATCATCAATGCCTGGCAATCGAAACTCAAAAAAGTAAGCGGAATCGACGGTGTGCTTGCCTCAGGGTTGCAAGGATTCAAGTTTGCCAATGCTGCTGAGATTCTCCGCTACACCGACTCGGGCTGGTCACACGAAGATGCGGTCCAGTGCGAGCAGTGGTTCATGAACGTGTGGCACCCCACGATCGAGAACTACGCCCATTTTGCTAACGGCAATTGGGAAGGCGCTGCATTGCAAACCAAGATGGCCATCGCCGTCTTTTGTAACGACCGAAATCTGTTTGAGGAAACGATTCGGTATGCGGTGAGTGGAGCCGGCAATGGCAGCATCCTGCATACGGTCGTCTACCCGACCGGCCAAGGACAGGAAAGCACACGCAAGCAAGGATACGCCCAACTCGGATTGGCACTTCTGTCCTGCGCTGCTGAGGTGGCTTGGAATCAAGGTGTTGACCTTTATGGGTGGCGTGACAACCGGATTTTGAAGGGATTCGAATATGTGGCGGCCTACGGATTGGGTCACGACGTACCGTATCAACCTTATCTTGACCGGACAGGTAAATATGGATTCGGCGGACGACATCAGCATTACAACGCCATCTCAGCGGACGGTCGCGGCGGATTTCGACCGGTCCTGGAACAACCATTTAATCATTACGTGAGCCGCCGCGGTTTGAACGCACCCTTTCTGACTGAGATCACCCTTGAAAATCGCCCCGAAGGCCGTGGTCGCGATCACTGTGGTCATGGCACATTGACTCATTGGCGTCCACCACACCAAGCTTCTCATCCTCAGCGCCCGCCGCATCGTCCAGCTGGACTGGTGGCAAGATCGAAACATGATGTGGTTCGATTGAACTGGGTCCAGTCAGTGGAACCATTAAGTTGCACGGACGCGACCCACTACATTGTTCATCGTGCCGACACACTCGGCGGTGATCTTCAAATGATCGCTTCAAATGTTCCACACCCGATTTATGAAGACAAAACAGCCAAACGAGGGACGGTCTATTACTACGCAGTCACTTCCGTCAATCAAATCGGCGCGAGCCAACCGTCCGTTGCACTTGCTGTTTCCCACATGCCAGAGCAATGGTCGAGCCAGGACATTGGGTCGGTCGGGGTCGAGGGATTCGCTGATTTCAACGGGCAGCAGTATTCGTTGGAAGGCGAGGGGGCGAACGTTGGGGGCACATCAGACGAATTGCATTTTGCCTTCACAACGATTCGGGGCAACGGAACGATTACAGCTCGGGTCGTCCAACCTGTAAGCTCGCAGTGGTCCAAGCCGGGCGTCATGATGCGTCAAAGTCTGCACCCCAAATCAGTTCAAGCCTCGGTGTTGTTGTTGCCACCTCAATGGAGCGGCGGACTCGTCCTGCGATTGGCGACCGGTGAATCGGCGAAGGAAGTCGGCAGGACGAGACTCAGGGAGCCGCACGTTGCCAACGGAAATCGATTGATGACGCCCTACTGGGTGAAGTTGACTAGAAAAGACGATACCGTCACGGGATTGATCTCTGCCGACGGTCACACCTGGCAAGAACTTGGATCGGAACAAGTCAGGATGAATGAAACCATCTATGTCGGACTTGTGGCCTGTTCGCAATTGGAAGGTGTGTCCACGACGGTGACCTATGACAACGTCGTAATCAATACAGAAGAACGCTAGGTTGCCTCTGGGGACGGTTTCGCTTTGCCGACCACGTGCCATCGGCACTCATGGTCGCTTGAAGCGGGCCAGTGTTTACCGATCAGTCCTGCTGTTTATCAACCGCCGTTTCAGTGTCGGTAAGAGAGCAGCAACCTTGGTGCATTTGGGATCGAAGGGCATCAGCACGCTAAGAAATACACGGGGATCCCAAGCGTTTACTCAATGGCCAAGGATGGTGTGCATCACAAACATGGTTTTCCACTGAAGCGGTCAGTGCTCGATTAGCAATTCGACTGCCGCCCTCGGTCCCATATCGGGTTACAATTCAGATTATGAAATTCCCGCGAGAGTTAACATCATGATCGACAACCGAGGACTGATCCTGCTCATTCTGTGCTGTTTGGCCAGCACCAATGCTTATGCTGCGGACATGCCGAGCGTAGCAGGCGGACTTGTTCCCAAAGGCGCAATACGGGAACTGCCGCCGTGGATTGAAATTGGGCGGAATGGAGATGATCCTGCTAACTTCTGGATCGGATTGGATGAGAAGCAGCGTCTTGCTCTGCCAGGTGTCACGAAGGTCAAACTTGCGTCACCAGAAAACTGGTTGCCATTTTATGGTCTGCGACTCAATCTCAAGATCCCAAAGGGTCGTACTTTCAAGGGCGTTATCCGACTGCATACACCGCTGCGAGAAGCCAAATCGAGTTACCGGACCACTTCGCCGGTCACCACCAGTGCGACCTTTTCTGTCGTTGGCGATGGGCGCGATGTGCTTGATCTTCCGTTTTCGGCTTTCGATCACTTTCATCCGTTTGCCGATACGTTTCGCAATATTGCTTGGGTTGAAGTTCTCGGTTCATTTGCGGACGAGAAGCCGGGGTCGATCACTCTGCAGCGGGTTCGCGTCATCAGTGCGCCCGTGCTTAAACTTTATTCAGAAGCTCGCTCCCGCGCCGCCAACGCCGGAACAATTGTTGAATATGACTTGCAAGTCATGAACTGCACTGACCGTGTTCAAGCGATCGTATTATCTCATCATCCTTACAGCAAACATGTGATGCGCGCCGTCGTGACACCTGGCCAATTGCAACTGCAGCCCGGTGAAACCAAATCCTGCAAAGTGGCCGTCACCATCTCCACGCGAGTTCCGCCCGGCGGGCGGGAACGTCAGAAAATTGTTGCTGTTGCAAACGGTCGTTTGGGTGGGGAGGTCGAGTTGATCTCGGCGTGCAAACTACCACACCCTTACTTGGTTCATACTCCAGAACGTTGGCAGGCAGTTCGCAACAAGGTTGAGAAATACGATTGGGCCAAAGAAGAGCTCAGGCACTATTCAAGCACGGAAGTCCGGGAACGCAATCAATTTCAATTCTGGAAATGGGCAGTTGCATGGCAAATCACGCGTGATAGGAAATACGCTCAACTCGCCAAGCCCGGTGTCCGGTTCGAACTTTCCGGTAAAGACCTCATACAGGCGGCCGAAATCTACGACATGATCGCCGACTCGGGCGTCTTTTCCGCTGGCGAGCAAGAACGGATCAGGCTTGAAATGCGTCAGCGGATGCACTCGATCAGCCTCAGTGGCGTGGCGAATTTGGAACTTCAGGAAGCCCGCTGCGGATTTACACTGGCACTTGCTGTTCAGGACTTCGCCTGGTTTGAGTATTTTTTGTACGGAGCGGATGGTGTTTACGACAACATTGCCAACGGCATCATGCCCGATGGCTGGTGGTACGAAGGTTCGGCGAACTACAACATCTGGGTTTCGCGGTACATATGCAAGATGGCTTTGGCCGCCGAGCCGTTTGGCATCAACATGATTGACGGTTATTTCACGCCGGGTTACTCCAGAGAATTCCGACAACTGACCGACGATGCTGAAACGCGCAAACGCGAATTTGGAGGTAAGCCATTCCAAAAATTCGGCAAACACACACGCCCCCGTATTACGCTCGACATGTTGTGGGATTCTTTCATCGATCATATGGCTCATGATGGTCAAATTTATGCCGCCAATGACAGTGGGGAAGTCCGATTTGCGGATGGCGAGGCGTTTGAGCTCGCGTACATGATGTGGCCAAAGCCGGAATATGCGTCACTCATCAAATACGGTGGAAATCGAAACCTTTTGTACGGGGTCCCCGAACTTCCCAAAGACACTCCGCCAATCGGAACGCGATCAGCCTATTCTGATGGCATCGGCTTGATCACGCTACGTTCCCAAACTCCAGAACGCCATCCGTCAGAGCAAATCGAAGTCAGCTTGAAGTACGGAACACACGGCGCCTATCACGGTCACTTTGATCGCTGTGCCTTGAATTCATTGAGACGCTATGACCGAAACCTATACACCAGCGGTCATGGGTTGTGGTATAGCTACGCCAGCTTCATGTATGGCATGTTTGTTCAGTCGTCAGTGAACCACAACATGGTGATTGTCGATGGGAAAAATCAGGAGTCCGTGGAATCAAGAAGGCTGTTGTTTCATTCCGGACCGAAGATGCAGGTCGCAGCCGTCGAAACCAACGCGCGCTGGAGCAATCCGCCGTATCTCGGATTGCAAATGCGCCGAGCGAATCGGAAAACGGGTGAGACCGCGGTTTTGTCGGGAGAAGAGAGACTGGCCGCCGAGGACGTGTTTATGCCCGCGCCCAAAAAGGGACGCCCTGAAGTCGCCAGCATTGGCGAGTGGACAGAGCGGGTCCGCCAACGCCGGGCGGTAATTGTCACAGACCACTACGTTGTGATCGCCGATTCGCTTCGCAGCAAACAGCCACACACCTTTGATAATTTGCTGCAGATTCGCGGTTTTCAAAATATCACCGGAGGTAACCTCAGCGTTGAACGGCATTCTGACCAGATGGAAACGAACCCGTTGTTGGCTGGCCAGTTGATTTCCAATTGTCGATGGTGGACTAAAAACGGAACGTCCAAGTCACGATTTCGCACGATCTACGATGACCGTTCTTCGCTGAATTGGCGGACGCTTACTGGCGTCAAAGGCGATCTGTTTGTTGACGTGTATTCAGCTTGGCCGAAGCAGGCGGAAGTCATGGTTGGTGCGGCTCCGGAATATCGCGCTCGGGCGGGATGGAGTCAATGCACTGTCAGCATTGATGGTGTCGTGATGGATCAGCACGAATTCTCACCCTACATTCTCGGTCGCCACGCGATTGACGTCGAAATTCCAACCGGTGCGAAGACCCTTACGTTAAAGTCAGCCAATCAGGATCGTCGGCAAGGTGGAGGCTTTGTACTGACAAAAGGAGACTGCTTGTTCTGGGGTGGCGGCCAACTGAAGCTCGCCGATGGCCAATCCATTCCGTTTTCACAACTCCAAAAGAACGGCAGACTCAAGCTGAATGGAATTCGCACGCACGTCGACGGATCGGACGAACCGATTCGCTCAGGTCAAGACTATGGTGGAGGCCCTGTTGTAATCGCGGGGCGACCGTATTCGGAATCTCTCCCAGCACAGCCCGCAGGAGTTGGCGAAGTTAACGTTGATCTGACCGATCTCGCGGCGACAAGATTGATGGTTGATTTCGGTGCAGACTATCCACAAGGCAAAGTTGCAAAATATCAGCGCTGCACCTACAGCGCACGGACAAAAGGGAAAACGGCGCGCTTCCTGACGGTGATTGAGCCTTTTGAAAATACATCAGAGACGCAGATTCAATCTGTCGAAGCGATGTCGGACCATCAAATTAAGATTGAGCTATCCAATGGATGTGTCGACGAAATCACGGTCCACGAGCTGGATGGCGAA
>PKCN01000259.1 GCA_002862205.1 Planctomycetaceae bacterium
GGAGCTGAATTCCGCTACTAGAAAGTAGTGGGCAACACGGCATTCTCTGACGCCCCACAGTGGCTCAGCCAGCCAGACGACAACGAACCAAAGCCTGCTCAAATTCATTCTGCAGAGGATGAACTTGAGCAGGCTTTTTCAATGCTTGTTCAGTTCGATCCGATGGCATCTGCTTGATGCTGACCCTGCAAGCGGCAGTTTATGAGTCAAACAGAACAGCCCACTTCAGGAGTACAGTGAGCCATGAACGTTATGAATCGTTTTCGCGATTCTTAACGATCCGCTTCTTTTTGAGCCAATTTTTAACTGAGTTCCCTGCGTTGCCAACAGCGGTCTGATCGGCCTGATTAACGATGCTGTTCTCGGTGATCTGTGTGAGTGCTTGATGAATCTCGCGACCGCACTCTTGACAGTTGACCGGTGGCTCTGTGACTTCGATCTCACACTGAGGACAAAAGTAGCGGATGGTCGGTCGCATCGCAGCTTCAAACAGGCCGCCCACAGCACCAGCGGTAAACCAACTCGAATCATCTTTGCGCAATATGGAATCAGAGGTGACTTTCCCGCAACGCACCATTTCAAGCAGCTCGCTCGGTCGCAGCGGCCCAATGTCTTCCTGACTCTCATCCTGTTGGACAAACCACTTGGTCACCTGATCATTCCTCCGTTGCCTGACAACGCTGAACTGGACTGCTCGCTGCTAAATTGCCTCGATGTGCAGACTGCGGCGGCGTCTCTCTTTTCGTCGCACATCATCTATCAAACCGGCCACACTTTTCACATCTGCAATCCCGATCATATGCAAAAGTGGGTGCGACCTGTCACTACTGGTAATCGTTATTCTACCAACTCCGAACATCCTCTGTACCGGCCCCTGAGTAAAGCTGACATCATCGATGTCAATCACCTCAATTCGATCGGTAGCACGCGTCAAAATCCCTGTCTGGTGTATGAAACGCTGGCTTGTTAGTTCGTAGTGCACACCAAAACGTCTCCACCCATAGAGCACGGCCCCCACCAACCACGCCACAACGATCACCCAAAAGGACACCGAAAGGCTGAGAAAACCGACAAAAAACGGAAGAATCAGCAGAGCCACAGAACCAACGGCAAGCATCACCCACGTTCCCACCATGGCTTTGGCACTGTAGCCACCCTCCCAAAGCTCCTCTTCCGGTTCGTAGTCGTCGACTCCTTCCTGAGTGCTTTGAACCTGCTCACGAAACTTGTCCGCAGCATTCGGAGTAGGTGTTTGTGTTACTTTCTCCGGCTTGGGTGCGGTTTCCGGCGCTTCCCCAGGTACATTCTCCTTCGCTTCCTCGGGTGAGTTTTGCTCCGCTTCCTCGGGTTCACTATCGTTATTCACCGCACGTTTCCTTTCATGGAGAGTTATTTTCTGAGCTCAAAATCGCTTTTGTAGAAACCACGAAATCCGTGGAACGGTTGCAGGTTTTGAATGCACCTCCGATACTATACCGACTCCGGAGTTGTCCGTCATTTGCCAGGTGCTGCATGCGTTGTCCCTACTGTCACGTCGATAATGACCGTGTTCTGGACACACGCGCAGCCGAAGGTGGCTACATGGTCCGACGAAAACGACTCTGCAACTCGTGCCAACGGAGATTTGCGACCGCTGAAAAAATTCAAGGTCTCAGCGTCCGAGTCGTCAAAACTGACGAAACCCGCCAGCCGCTGGACCGTGAGAAAATTCGCCGTGGAATCGAGCGAGCTTGCTCCAAACGCCCCATCAAAAGCGACATCATTGAACGCGTTGTCCAAAATATTGAGACGGATATCTACGCAAACTTCGATTCCGAAGTGACCTCTGCTCAAGTCGGTGACATTGTCATGCGTCACCTGGCAAAACTCGACGAAGTCGCCTACATACGTTTTGCCAGCGTCTACCGTGATTTTGATGACGCCCAGGACTTTGTTCGGGCGATTTCCACCATCATGGGGCCAAGAGTGGAGCCACCGGGTCAATAAAGCCGTGGACCTTGCTCGAAGCCGCAAGTTGAGGCGGTTGCTCTGCCAACCCTGCCAGCAGATTGGGATTGCCCCCAAAGGCCATTTCTTCTTAACAGGACAGTAGCTTTGTCCCAGTTCCATGGTGTCATCCAAACGCTGTGGTGAAAGTTCCGGAGAATTTGACCGATGCCGACCACACCGAACACCACTTTTCTCACGCAACACTCTCGAAGCCTGCTACTCCTAATCGCCGTTCTTTTTCCGTGCGTCGTTTCTCGCACGGTCTCCGCACAGGGCAATGCACAACGTGGTGCCACGGTCGGTGGTATTGCAGGTGCTGTCGCAGGCGCGGCCATCGGCGATCACAACGGCGAGACTGGTGCTGGCGCAGCCATCGGGGGCATGATTGGCGCCTTCGCCGGTGGGCTTCTTGGCAACGCAGAAGACAAGCAACAAGCTTATCAAAGACAAAGACACTACCAACAAAATCAAAGACAACAGTTCCAATACCAGCGATCTGCCGTATCCACAGCTGATGTCCTCGCGATGACTCGCAACGGTCTTAGCGAGCAGGTCATGATCAACCAGATCCAACAACGTGGTGTGCAAACCCGCCCACAAGTCGCCGAAATCATTGCCTTGCATCAACAAGGTGTCAGCGAAAACGTCATCACCGCCATGCAACAAGCTCAGGACCGCCCAAGCCAACAGAGCAGACCCGCTCAATACAGCAGACCCGCTGTTCCCATGCAGCAAAACCCGATTCCACCACGCGGATACGTGCCAATCATCGCACCCGTGGATAGTTACCACCTGATCCCTTACTGTCCACCGCCTCGCTACTACTATTCAGAGCGGATCCACCATCACCATCGTGGGTACAGCAGCGGAATTCATATCCGTTTTTGAGCCAGAAAAAGCGAACTCAAAACTGTCTTCAGCGAGCCATTCAAACTTCAACGCGGTCAGCTCAAGAGCGCCCACTCAAGAGCGCCCACTCAAGAGCGCCCACTCAAGAGCGCCCACTCAAGAGCGCCCACTCAAGAGCGCCAGCCCAGCTCGAGCGATCGTATCGGAGTCCCTCTCACGGCTCGATCGCTTTCGTGTACTTTTCGATCTGCTGATGCAGATGCCACTGCCCTGGGTCATCCAGCAGGCAAGCTTTCTCAATTTGCAGGGCCTCTTGCGTTCTCCCCCGCAAGAACAGCACTTCGGCGAGAGTATCCCGATAGGTCGCGCTATCTGGTTGGGCACTCACGGCAAGGGTCGCGAGTTCCAAAGCGTCTTCCAAACGCCGCTCATTCTTGGCAGCAACCCATGCCACATTGTTGCAAGTCATCGCATCGCGTGAGAAACGCTGGGCATGCAGCAATCCGGCATCCATGATTTGATCCAAGGTATCATCTGCAAGCTTCCGCATCCCCGCCTCTCGCATTTGTGGCAGTCGTTCTTCGGCAAAACTGATGTCCAACGGGTTCAGTTCCAGGATGCGTTTCAGACTTTGAGCAACTTTCGCATCGTCTTTATCATCGATCGCAGCTTCCAGCATCCATTCCTGAATCAGGAGTGGCAGGGTCACATAAGCGCTGGCCCGATAGCGACTGGAATCAACCATCCCAAGCAGGCCAATGTCAAACAAGCGGGCTGCTTCCGCGGGTTGTTCTTCGTGAATTGTCGTCACATACTTTCGCACGACGTCGTACAGATTTACTCTCGAGTAGGTGTTTCCTTTCTCATCGATGGTGAGAGCTGTTATTGGGAGCATTCCTTGGTAGATTTTTCTCGACAGGGCGATTTCACCTTTTTCACGAAGGTAATCCGCCATTTCCAGTCGAAATCGAAGCGAGGGCGAGCACAACATGGCGTCCAGTTTTGCCTTCAATGCAGAAGTCAGTTCACGATCTCCCACTCTTCTAGCGCTGGTCCACCGCCCCACCAATGCTTTCACCGTGGCGAAATCCAACTGCCCAAAACTATTCACCAATCGTTGATTGCTCAGGTCAGATTCGGTCGCCCTCGTCAACTTCTCAAGTTGCATGAACCACTCCTTCGCCTTGCGCATGCTCCCCACTGACAATTCGTCTTCCGCAAGCTGCAGGATTGCGTCCACGTTTCCCGCTTCAACGAATCGCTGGAGATAGGATGACGCGAGCCTGTATTTACCATGAAGCAAAAGCAGACCATGCACATTGGCACTGAAAGAAACCGGCGCTCGATTGCTGGATTGTGCACTGACCTGCCGCTGCTGGATATTTGCAACCATCAACTCAAGAACCTCATCAACCTTCAGATCAGGCGGGTTTAGCCCCCGAGCAATTTGACAAACGCAAGAAATCTTGTCACGAAACGTGTCAGATTCGTTTAGCTTCTGCACAGCCTCCGTCAACATCACAAGCGTTGCAGCGTCACACTCATCCAACGATTCAGCAAGCAGGTAGCTTTCAGTGGATCCCCATTTTTTGGGATTACTGGCTAACAGTAAATCCTCAGTCCATTCATTTCGAGTCACAGACGAAAGGCGATAAAGCAAGTGAGGCCTCAAATCGCTGGTGAGTTCCAAATCCTGCGTTTGGCATACCTGCTTTGCAATCGCATAGGCAACTTCATCATGACCAGTCGCATCGAGACTGCGAACCAGTTGCACCAGCCGATCGAATTGTGGGTCCACGGAACCAGCCACGCGTCGATTCAATTTTTTAAGGGCCATCTGAGCTTTCAATGCCTGCTCCACCCACTGGGAATACTTGGTGTCAACCAATTCAAGCGGATACCCAAGCACCTCGAACGCATGCATCGGTCTTGCTGAGGCAAGTGCAATTTCTGCTGAAAAATGCGGTTGATCCTTGTCCAGAATCGCAAAAGCCTGCGTAAGTTGACCGTGCATGGCTAACGACCTCCATCGGATTCCAAGCACCTCGTCAGACTCATCAAAAACGACATTCGATAATTCTTCGATAGCCTTCCGTCGCAACTCTTGATTCCCTGCTCGTTCGGCGGCCGTCAAAATCCTCGACCAAGCCATAACCGACGCCTTGCTGCCAGCTTCAGAATCATTAACAACAGTCATGGCGTCCTCGGCAAGCGCGGTCCATCGCGATGCGAGAATCTGGCAAGCGACAAGAACCTGCCTATTTATCAGTAGTCGCGCCCGAGCGATCGCCTCATCGATTTCCCCGGTTTGGTACAACAACAAAACCATGGTTTCATCGCGTTCCTGCGGGCTCCATGCGTTGGCTGATTCTGGAAGCAAGCCCCACGTTTCCATGTCGGCTCCCATGAGTTGCAACAACTGCAAACGACACAAAGCCATCTCTCGCGTTTCAGCAATGACGTCGATGAGTTTGACAAATTCAGACAAGTGGTTGTCGTCGATCGCGATTTGCACGTAAGCAGCAAATCTCGTCGAGATCAACACTCCTAGCTGCTTTCGGACCTGAGCCAAACGCTGCGGATCAACGGTGACTTCAAGCACAAACATCAATGCATCAAAATGCCCCTGATCCAACAACTTGCCCAAATAAGAACCTGACATGCTTGGATGTCTCGTCTCGTCACCTTTCCCGAACAGGTACCCATTCTGCCAACCCTGCAAGATCCACTTGGCACGACCAGCAATCTCAGGATCCGGGCTCTGTGCGGCTCGTTGCACGGCGTCCGAAGTCCGTTCCGGATTTTCCCAAATCAATTGCATCGCTCGCTGACGATCGCCAAAGTTTTCTGACGAAAAAGATTCCTCAATCTCCCGGAGCCGCAACCCTGCACTCTCACCCACCCCCTGCAGTAACACTCCATCAACAGATTGACGCAACTCGGCTTTCTGTCCAAATGACGGGTGGGAGCCAAGCAAAACGCCAAAGCTGACCAGGAAAACAATGATTGCAAATCGATTCATTTCAGACTTCAATTTAAAGCTCATTCAATCAGGTGAATCCAGAATGCTGGCACGATCCTACGACTCCGTTCGCAGCGAACGATGTTTCCTACTCTCATGACCCACCAAAAACCAACAGCCATGAGACGAGAAGATGCGAAAAGAACCGGTTCAACGACACCTCCCCGGGCGCACTCCCCACTCACTATGATCTTAACATTCTGCGACTACCATTTTCACCGCAGAATCCAGCAACGGCAATAAATCATGTGATTGGAATATCTGCCTTGCCCCCCCAATTCCGGAGCGAACTTCCCACCATGCAGCGTCGAATTTCCGAAATGATTTTTGCGGTTACCGTCTCTTTACCTTTCCTGACAACGAGTGTTTCGGGGGTAGACTCGTGGCCACAATGGCGTGGAGCGCTTCAAAACGGAGCGGCGATTGGTGGAGATTTCCCGCTGACGTGGTCGCAAACCAAGGGAATTGCATGGCAAAAAGCCCTGCCCGGTCTGGGAGGCAGCACTCCGATCATCGCGAACAAGACCGCTTATGTCACCACGGGAGTCGAGGGCAAGAATCAGTTGCTGGCTTATGATTTGGAAACGGGCAAACAAAAATGGGCGGTGGCTCTGGGGAGTGATCGAGGCAATAAACACCGCAAAGGCAGCGGTAGCAATCCATCTCCGGTGGTGGATGGTGACAACATTTTTGCCTACTTCCGAAGCGGCGACTTGGCGTCCGTTGACTCCGATGGAAAAATTCGATGGTCAAAGAACCTTCAATCCTTATTCGGTCAAGACACGCTCTGGTGGGACTTGGGATCTTCACCTGTTTTGACAGAATCAGCGATTGTGGTCGCAGTCATGCAATCCGGCCCCAGTTATCTGGTCGCATTTGATAAGGAAACGGGTAAGGAACTATGGAAGTTTGACCGTACATTGGAAGCCCCAGAAGAGGCAGCACAAAGTTACTCAACACCGGTTGTCGTATCGGTCAACGGGCAAGAGGCGATCGCTGTCATGGGTGCTGATCACTTGACGATCAACCGAACCCGTGACGGCAAACTGCTTGGCAAACTCGGAGGCTTCAACCCTGGGCAGGAGCAGTATTGGCGATCAATTTCTTCCCCCGTCGCCGATGGGAAAATCATTCTTTGCCCCTACGCACGAGGCGATACACTTACTGCGGTCGATATTGAGTCGCTTGCCAACGGCAAGGGCCGAGATGCGATCCTCTGGTTTCGAGACGATCTCGGGAGTGATGTCCCAACACCAGCGGCCTCTCAAGGCCGTGCCTATGTTGTTTCAGATGGGAAGTCATCCAAAGGAACAATCACCTGCATCAACCTTGAAAATGGCCAATCTGAATGGACAGTAAAACTTCCCAAGTCACGTGGTGGCTACAGCAGTTCGCCGCTGATTGCTGGAAACCATCTTTATGTCACCCAGGAAAATGGAACGACATTCGTAATCGGCCCTCTCGACAAGCAACAACCCGAAATCATTTCCAAGAATACAATTGAGGATGATGAGCCATTCACGGTCGCAAGCCCGATTCCCTATCAGAATTCGCTCCTGCTCCGCAGCCGCCACAAGCTTTATCGCATCGTCAAATAATGAGATAGATGTGGGAAACCTCCCGTTCCTCACCGCGCTGCAGCAAGGTCTCTTTTCGGCCGTCAAATTCACTTCAAGTCAGTCAAGCTACCGGAAGCAACAGTCCCAGTTGAGCTGCAGAACAAAGGCAGTGGCAACAGCCTAATAATCTCTCGTCCCGAAGTAGACACAGTTAATCAACAACATGATTGCGATAAAGAGAGAGCAGCTGAAAACCGGTCGCAGAATGTCGTAACGCTCAATCCGCTCTTCGCCGGATGGAGCATTGAAGATGATCGCCGACTTACCACTAACAATCGAGCCGATGTTTTCCCCCAATTCACCGGTCTGCGGAATTACAAATCGCAGGGGACCGACCAGATACTTGTCAACGCGTCTCCAAACCCCCAAAGACGGTCGGATGTCACTTTGGTTTGAAAAGTCACCTGCATCGAGAATATCTACCGAATCCGTATGGTGTGCAACATAAACGAGATTTTGCCTGGCATCGTATGTGATTGCCTCCACGTTGCTTGGCCCCACTTTGCCCTTGAGAAGGTATGATTTCGCCCCGTTACTCTTCTCCCCGTTATTCTCAGGGCTGATGACCCTGCATCGGCCATCACTCGTCAGCAGCATGAACCTGCCTTCCCCAATGCCCTCTGCCGAGGTAGGCAACAAACGATCCGAAAGCGGCAACTGAGCGAACGGTTTGAGTGTTTCGCTGTCAAACAATTCAATGGGCTGTTCGGCTCGCGACACGAGCAGAACTGATCCCTCAATCGCAATCACGCCTGTGAGCGATGAATCGCCCTCCAAACCATACTCCGCCGTCTGCCCCCATGGCTGGTCGTTTGCAGGCCTTTCAAATCGCAGCAACTGCGATCGACTCATGATATACAGCTCGTTTCCCGTGGAGCTGACAACAACAGATCTCGGTGAAGCAATTGCCATCCCTCTGGGAAGAACAGATGTAAATCCGCTTGGTGCTATGCCCAGCATGCTGCTCAAACTGCCGAGCAAACCGCCGACTCCTTCCTGAGCCTCGGCGGCCTTCTGGTCACCCTCCTCATCAGTCTGTTCGCCGGCCGCAGCGAGAACCCCAGAAATTTCTGTCTGATTCAGATCACTGGTACTTAAAGCTAGCAGAGAGTCAGCAGCCCGATATAAACGAATTGTCGCCGGTGGCAAACGCAGGCTTGGTTCAGGTTCCCAATCATTTCCGGCACTGAGCACAAGCAAATCAGCAGCTCCGGAACCAAATGGATTCATGCGGCCAACCTTCGTTCTTGCGGTGACCACCGTGTTCTGGTCCACCACCACGGGGTGCAAAACCCTGTCCATACTGATCGCATCACTGCCAAAGATTTCGACCCACTGGTTACTGGATTTATCGAACCTTATCAGGCCGCTACCTTGCGTACTGGCGATTGTCACATCACCGGCAACCGCCATGGCTTGAATGCGTGCTGGCCCCGTCACGAACCCGTCAAAGACTCCCCCAACAATTCCAACAACAAAGCAAATGCCTCCGAACATGGTTGTCACCCCGATGGCCAGGATCGGGGATCGCCAACGCATCCCGGCAAGTACCGAGACACTGTAAAAAACGGAGAAGAGAAAGACAGATACCGGGATGCACCACAACAAACGCACATTCCATATATCCAGCCTCAAACCTGCCACCAGATACAGCCCAAGGACGAGCTGCACGACACACAAAAACACAAACGCACAACCACCAATGAACTTACTGATCAGCAGCATCGAACGAGAGACTGGCTTACTGAGCAGCAGGTGCAAGGACCCCGGCTGCAGCATATCTGGGATCATTGACGCGGTAACCAGAATGCCCAGAAAGATCAAAATGAACCCAAGCAACCAGTTGATGATTATCGGCACAACCAGCTGATTGATGATGCCAACAAATCGCGTTTTATCAACAGCAAATGCTGCCGGAAATTCAAGTCCTGCATAAGTGAGGCTGATGGACTTCATCGAGCGTGTTGCAAAGACGCCCGGCATCGCTGCTTCAATTCTGAGGCGTGCGCGACGACGCCGCCGGGACTCATCCAGATCCCCGTCAGGAACCTCATCAAGCTGTCGCAACTCCGCGAGTCGCAAGGTAGACTCCCAAGCCTCTTTGTCGTACCAACTCTCGTCGTCCAAGCACTGATTCAAGGCATCCGCGTACTGTGAAGTACGGAGTTTGGCATCACCTCCGGCACTGACGTTGGCCAGATCTTCCGCGACATTTTCGGGCATTGCAGCAGCCAATCTGCCCACCGCCGTGTCTGAGAGTTCAGGATCACTTGAAGCCTGCGCCAACAAAGCCTGCAATCGACTTCGATTCTCCAAGTCGCGTGCCCCACGGAATTCGGCGGTCAGATCCTCCTGATAACCAATGGGGGCCAAAGACGCCAACACAACCCAGATTGCAACGAACGCAATCCAGAGAACTCGCGATGAAAGGGCTGCATGAAAGGAGTCCCGGATAATTGCCAAGTACGGTCTCATGAGCCAGAACCCTCTTCCGTTTCTATTCCGACCAATTTCATGAATGTATCTTCGAGGCTGGGACGTTTTATATCGAGACTCTTGATGGAAACGCCGCTGGCCCGCACCAAGTCAACAATCTGATCAACCGAGTGCTGATCCTCCACTTTACCGAACAGCCGATGCGTGCCACGGGGTGAACCCTTGGGGTCAAAGCTCAAACACAAAGCTGGGTGCCCCACCGACGATTCTTCAATGAACTGCTTTGCGGCGGCCTCATCATTGAAACAAACATCCAGCAAGACGGCATCGTTGTCTTCATTGCCAGCCAGGTCCGCGATGGTACCTGAGCCACGTATTTCGCCGTTGGCCAGAATGGCAACGCGCGTGCAGACGACCTCAACTTCCTGCAAAATATGGCTATTGAGAAAGATCGTTTTTCCAGCGGCACTCAAACGCTCGATCACTTTACGAACTTCGCTGCGCCCCACGGGGTCCAAACCATCGGTGGGTTCATCCAACACAAGCAAGTCCGGATCATGGATCAGTGCCTGTGCTAAACCAAGACGCTGATTCATTCCTTTGCTGAACCTCTTCAATGGTTCTCGATCACGACCACGCAAACCAACAAGTTCAAGTAATTCGTCGCTACGTTTTTCAATCTCTTGCCGACTCATATTGCTCAAGCGGCCATAAAACCTGAGAGCTGAGCGAGCGCTATGATGCCGATCAACACGTAACGTCTCCGGCAAGTAACCAATCCGGCTGCGAGCCAATTTCGTACCTGCAGGTTGCCCAAACAGAGCCGCCTTCCCCGAGGTGGGACTGACAACCCCCAACAGAACCTTGATGAGAGTGGTTTTGCCCGCGCCGTTGGGACCAAGCAATCCGAAAACTTCACCTGCAGCAGCCTCAAGAGAGATGCCCTTCAACGCGTGCACCCTGCGAGTGCCGCGCAGAGACCACTTTCCATAGCATTTTGCAACGTTGTCGACATGAACAATGGGCGCATCAGAAACAGGTATTGAATTCACGTAAGCGTCACGATTGTCAAATAAGTCAAGCTGATAACGGCCATCAAAACCACTCCCAAGGCAAGCCACCGATGGGATGGGTGACGCCACGTTGCGTTTTGCTTTTCCTGATCATACATCTGTCGGAATCGGTCGCGTTGTTCATCGGATTCAAAAACGGCATCTTCGATTAATTCGTGCAATCCGTATTGAAGCGAATACTCAACAACGCCAAAAACCGTATGCCGTTGATCATACGAATCGACTCCACAACCTTCGAAATACCATAATTGGCTTCCAAAGTTTTGATCCTTCTCCTCCCGGTCAACAACACACCGTTGCTGCGAGACTTCACTCCGATCCGGGCAAAACCTGCCACGGATCATCGCACGTCGACAATCGAGATTGACCTGACGAATCGTTCTTTCCGAGAAGCGTCGCGTCCGAGTTTCGGCGCTCACCATGACTCTCCATATGATCGCGCTTAAGAGTTGACTGAATGCTGCATTATTACGAGTCGGCGACCCCTAGTCACGCCCCAACTGCCCCAAATACCAACACTTACTCAAAATAGCACCGTCGATTGATACAAGACCTCTGATAACCGCCTCCAATTACAATATGTTACGTGTAGAAATTACCTGCAGCGGCACGCTTCACACACTCCTGCACCTACCAGCTTCCCCCTCCCCTCAACCTCGATCACATCATGCTTGAACGCCGCAGCCTGAAAGCTCCGATCACGCTTGGGGTAGTGATGATCGTGCTGATCGTGGTTCTGGCGGGTGTCTGGATTCTGGGAAATGTGCTCGGAGCGACAGGAAACCTCGAATCATCGGTCGCTTTCTGGGTGATTCTGTCTACCGGAGCCGTACTTCTGATTGGTGTGCTGGCTGGCGTGATTGCCTATCTGACACTTACCGTCAAAGCATTCAAATTGAACCAGCGGCAGTCGAACTTCATTGACGCGGTGACTCATGAGCTGAAAAGCCCCATCGCTTCCTTGAAACTCTATTTGCAAACCATGACTCGTCACAGTGTTGATGCCCAGCAACAACAGGATTTCCACCAATTCATGCTGGAAGATGTCGAACGCCTTGACCTGCTCATCAACCACCTTTTAGATGCCGCACGCATCGACCGTGGTGGTGATGTCGCCGATGACGAGCTGGTTCACCTGGACGACCTGCTGCGGCAGTGTGGATCAGCGATTTGCATCCGTTATCGTCTGCCAGAGGAAACGGTCACGCTTGATTCCGCCCCCATTCTTCTGCGAAGCCGACTGATTCAGCTTGAGATCCTGTTCCGCAACCTGATTGATAATGCGGTCAAGTACGCTGGCTCTACTCCCAAAGTACAAATCCAAGTGCGGCTCACGGACGAGCAAAATGTGGTTGTCTCAATCATTGACAATGGCCCCGGCATTCCTGCCAATCAGCGACGGAAGATTTTCGGACGCTTCATCCGACTCGGCAATGAGTTGGAACGCAGCACGCCCGGCACAGGCCTGGGCCTGTATTTGGTTCGCAATGTGGTCAAGAGTCTGAAAGGATCAATTCGACTGCAAGATCGGGAGATGGGAACAGGAACCGAATTTGAAGTCACGCTCTGCGGTGTCGTTCCCGCCGAGACCTGTGGAACGTAGAATCTATCCACGAACTTAATTCGCGAATGAGACAGTCATGCGTCCACACATCCTCGTCGTCGAAGATGAAAAACACCTCGGCGTCGGCATCAAGTACAACCTCGAAGCTGAAAATTACCGTGTCACGCTTGTACAAGATGGCCCCACCGCTCTGCGTATGATCAACAGCAATGGCGATTCTATCAATCTTATCGTTCTCGATCTCATGCTTCCGGGCCTAAGTGGTTACACCGTCTGCGAAACAATACGCGATGCAGGAGTCACCACTCCTGTTCTCATGCTCTCTGCGAGAACCCTTGCGGAGGACCGCACTCGAGGATTTGATGTCGGCGCCAACCAATACATGAGCAAACCGTTCGAATTGGACGAACTCCTCAGCCGCGTCAAAAACCTCCTCCAAATGGGGCGAAACAAACCGACACCTGCCAAGGTAATCAAAACACCTGACACGCTTGTCGAGCTTGATTTCGGCAACATCAGAGTGAATTTTGAAACACACGAAGCAACGGTGGCCGACAAAGCCGTGAGGATGACACCCAAGGAATTAAAGTTACTGAAGTACTTTGCAGAACACAAAGATCGGGTCATCAGCCGAAATGAATTACTCGCTGAAGTCTGGGATCTACCGGGTACTATTCAAACAAGAGCGGTCGACCAATTCATTGCACGACTGCGGAAAATCATCGAACCTGATACCACGACACCGATTCACCTTCTGACGGTCCGAGATGCCGGTTATCGGTTCATCCTGAATCCTGCCACTGATTCTGAAGACGCAGAAAAACACCCGGGTCCGGGTGAAAACGTGGACCACGGAAACGAAGAAGAAGAAGAAGAAGAAGAAACAGCGCCCCCTGTGTAAACACGAAAAACCAATCACTGGGGAAACAAAGCTGTCACTCAGGTG
>PKCN01000375.1 GCA_002862205.1 Planctomycetaceae bacterium
GCGTCGCTATCGTTGAAACACTCATTCATGAGATATCTCATCGCGTCGTTGTCACGTGACAAGTCAGAGACCGCCCATGCCACGGCCCTGCGGACATTCGCATTACCTGTCTTCAGCAACTCGATTTGTTGTTGCTGCGTCACCGCGCCCGACCAGATCAATTCAGCAAAGTCGCAAGACGCACTCCCGCCGCCCCTACCGCTGGAAAGATATTTCACCCATTTCGCAAGCAACTTTTCGTCCATCGCATCCATTTCCAGTGTTTCTCAAAAACCACGGTAACAATGTCTCTACCAAAACAGGCTCTCCACGAAAACAATGTCTCCACGAAAACAATGTCTCCACGATAACAAGGTCTCCACGAAAACGAGACGCCAACACCAAAAGCACCTTCGAGCTTGTCAAACGGGTAAGACGTCCCAGCGCTAAAATCTCGCCACCGATTATCACGCTGCCCAACACACTTGCACGCTTGCTTCAGGCTTACTTGTTCAACATTGCATGAAAACCGCGGTCAACGAGTCATCCATCAGCTTAGACGATTACGCGAACCACGAGTGAATGGCCCAAACTGGTACAATGCGATCTCGCTGTAAACGTGTTTGACACAATCAGCAAAGGTTGGTTCTCGGAATCCAGCGAATCTCGCAACATTCCCGATTCACCCTCACGGTGTCTCCACTTTTAGCCGACCTGCAAAAATCACACACCACCGACTGGACCCAAGGATGACAGAAATCAACAAGGCCGTTGCAGCCAGCATCCTCTCGCATTCGTTTGAGAGGCAAGCTGACATGCTGAGCATGCTCAAAAACGCGGTCAGCATCGAGAGTCCTTCACAACTACCGAACACGCAACGCCCTGTTTTTGAACTATTCAGCTCCATGCTGGAATCCATGGGATACCGGTGTCGCTTCCTGTCAGGCAAGGATTCTGGTGGTCAGATGCTTGCGATCCCCTGCAATCGCAAAAAACAGCAACCCCAGCAACTCATTTTAGGACACGTCGATACGGTTTGGCCATTGGGCACCTTGGAAACAATGCCGGTGGAATCCCGCCAAGGCTGCCTTCACGGACCTGGTAGCTACGACATGAAAGCTGGCTTGGTCCAAGCGGTGTTCGCCGTGCAGACCTTACGTGAACTGGGAATGACCCCACCTCTGACACCCATCTTCTTCATGAACTCAGACGAAGAAATTGGTAGCCATGAATCAGCTTCACAAATTGAACGTTTAGCACGCGTGGTGAACCGCACTTTTGTTGTAGAACCGTCCCTTGGTCCGCGTGGAAAGCTCAAGACACAGCGCAAAGGAGTGGGCAGATTCCAAATCACGGTCCACGGACGAGCCGCGCATGCGGGGCTGGATCCGGAGAAAGGCATCAGTGCCATCCATGAAATTTCGCATGTGATTCAAAAACTGTTCACCATGAATGATGCAACCTCGGGAACCAGCGTGAATGTCGGGGTCATCCATGGTGGCATGCGTCCCAACGTGATCGCACCGGAATGCCGAGTAGAAATTGATGTACGTGTCACAACTCAACAAGAAGCTCGGCAAATCGAAAAAGAAATCCACGCAATCCATCCCACCGTCGAAGGGACACGCCTGGAGATCCAAGGTCGCATTGAAAGACCTCCCATGGAATCAACCCCGGGAAACCAAAAGCTATGGCAGGACGCACGCGTGGCCGCCGAGCAACTTGGAATCGAAATCGAAAATGCAGCAGCGGGAGGAGGGTCAGATGGAAATTGGACAAGCCAATACTGCCCGACACTCGATGGGCTCGGTGCAGTCGGCGATGGAGCCCATGCAGTCCATGAACATGTTGTCGAAAACAAGCTACCTGAACGGTCAGCGCTTCTCGCATGCCTACTGATGACACCCGCCGTGCCGTAAACCAAAACGCATTCCCAACAGGTCGCAAATCGGACAGGCGGTCCGCTTCTCTACGCAAGAAAAGTTGAACCGCACATTCGGCAAATCCAAACGAAATCCCGTCAGCTCGCAAAGTCACGACATGACCGCTCGACTTGTCTACACGAACTCAAGACCGCTGGATCAACTGAAACACGAAAGAATCACTTCTAAAGAATCACTTCTAAAGAATCACTTCTTAACGGGCAAATGCACCTACCATGCCCTCCTCTGACAAGCATGGGGAAGTGGCGAAACCGTATCAGCCCAAAAATCGCGAAAAACTCAAGGTCGACTGTTTTTGCGATTGAACGGAAAGCTGTTTTTGTTATCTTGCAAATCGCGATCCGAGAGTCGCGATTTCTTGTCTTTGGCGTTCTAGCGGGAGCAGCAAGATGAACCCCCATCGCTCGAGTGCAGACACCCCGGTTGTCACACCACCACCGGTTGTCACACCACCACCGGTTGTCGCACCACCCGTTGTGGCCGATCCAAAATGCATCACCAGTCCTGATGGCCACGCAAATGGTCTGGGACCGGCAACTACGAATATGGCTGATGTTGATGCCTTCAGCCCAGACACCTTCTTCCAAAAAGTTCTTTCTCCGCGGCCTCTTACGGTAGCAGCATTGCTGGTCGTGACCACCTGCATTGTTTCGCTAACGCTTCCGCAACAACTTCGCAGTTCGACACCCGCATCCACACCCAGTTCTGGCTTCACCCAACGGCTTGCGGAGCCCCCGGTTGCAAATACGCTTCCCACAAACCTACAGATCACGACACAAGACTCGGGTTCCTCGCCGAAGCAATCAGTCGAAAAACCCATCGAAACCGGGCAGCTCGCGAAGAACTCGACTTCGACGGAACTTGTTCGCCGCCCCTCGCAGTCGACACCCCCGGTGCGAAACAAGCCACTTGAAACCACATCATGGGAGCCTGATCCACGAGAATCAACCGAGGAGTTGACGGCAACCAAACCGGCTGCCTGGGAAGCTCCCCAACCCGGTCCACTGCATGCATCCAACGTCAAACTCACTACAACAGATTCTGACAAGCAGCTACCACAAGAGACTGACCATGTCGTTGCAAACACGAGCCCGGAACAGCTCCTCACGTCCCCTGCGAATTCTTTGGTCAGCACGTTATCCATTGACACTTCAGGCATTGACACTTCAGGCATTGACACTTCATTCACAGCCGGGCAACCCTTTGACTGGATGAGCTCTGTCATTGCGAGTGCCCCGGAAACGCTCACGGACCATCAGCCAGACCAGATTGCCCGCATCCCTGAACTGTTGCCCCTGCTACCAAAACCAAGTGTTTGTGCAAACTCAGGTGTTCGTGCGCAAGTCCAGCGCAACACAACGCTCCCGAACTACGACACCCAACTCAGCTGGATCGACCAACCTGACGAAGCTTTTGAGCGTGCCAAGGAGGAAGACAAGCTCGTCTTCATGATCCACATCTCAGGTAATTTCAAAATCTCCGGCTTTACGTGAAACAACGCTTCCAACTTCAGAGCGGTCGCTCTGTCAGATGCCAGCGTCGGTAATTTCATTTCAGAACATTTTGTCTCGACCTACCAGCAGGTGGGTGCCTTCACCGTTCACAGTTTCAACGGAAAACTGGTAAAGACCGGCGGTAATGTCGTAAGTTACTTTTTGACTTCATCGGGTCACGTCCTTCATTTGACGCTGGGACCTGTGGATCCTGAGGAACTTCTGCAAGACGCCATGTGGGCGACGTCTGTCTATAAAAGAGCCAAAACATTACCACAAACCCAGCGATCCAAGTATTTCCAACAGGCGCACCTATTCGCTAGTGCCAAAGAACAAGACACACCCGGCAAAATGCCGTTGCCCGGTGCAAACCCAATGATCTCAGAAGCTGAGTATTGGAAACACGTTCATGATGACGTGACGAAACAGATAAGGTCGTCGAACGCTCGTAAAGTCCATCACTTTCTAGCTCAGCTTGAGCCGCAGCCACTGAGCAGACTTTACACGCACGTTTTTGAACGTCTTCTTGGACAAAAGATCTCTCCAATTCCTCAACAATTGCATCGGGTTCAACAAACTCTTGTCGCCGCTGCCAACCAAAATCGCCCCGCTCTTTTTGTATTGAACAGCCCCAACGCCCCGAGCAGAACACGAACCCCCATCTTTGCGTTGCAAGCACGTCTGATCGACGAATTTCAGGTGCTGCACGTCAAAGCAAGCGAGATGCCCGCCCTCAGCCAAATCACCAAACTGCCTCCATTCAAAGGGGGATCCTCAAACCCGATGCTTGTGATGAGAATGCACGAGGGCAAGCTCGAATGCATCCGTATCATCAACGGTCCCAGGACCGCGGAAACCCCAAGAACGGCCCACTCCCTGATGCCCGGCGTATCCACCAACATCGCCTTGGCTCAAGTGTTGGCCGAGTTTTATAAACAGTCCCCTCCGAAAACGGTGGACTTGCTACGCATCCACAGTGTCTTAAAAAAGGTCGACAAAGCCAGCGCAAAAGAGCTCGAGAAAGTCGGCACGGCGAGTCGTGAACGTCAGGCAAACGAACGGCGATCGAGACAGCACAATCAGAAACAGGCGTCCCCAACGGCCGGTCAGACTGCAACCGGCAACTGACACACCCCGGGAGCCCTGCGATCGTCACCCCACACCCACCTGAGGGTGCTGCCCGAGCAGGTCTTCATGCAATCCATACTGCCCAAAATCGAAGCGGGCAGGATTAGCGGACAGCAACCCGCACCACTCACCGACCTCACGAAGTGTGACTCTCAATGCACGTCATGACACTCAGGGGGACACCGTCAACCAGAACTCGTCAATGCGGGCCGTTTTTGCCAATTCGTAGCTGACGTAAAATGCTTCACCAGCAGCACCATCATCACCCAACTCCACCGCTTTGATCTTGATCGCACCTTGGTGGACCACGTCATCCTTGGCAATCAATTTCAATTTCACAGCCTTCGATGAGTCTCCCTTGGGTTCAGAGACCACGGCCTCGCAGGTAACCCCTTGGGGTAACTCCGCAATGCTGAACTGCAACTTCGCTGCGTACCCATCGGCACGCGTTACGGTGACGGGGACTTCCAATGACTCCCCTGCCTTGAGTGCAAAATGGTCGTCGGCCACCGAGGCTTCCATCGATGGCTTCACGATTGACGCCACAATCGTATAGGCATGTCGCATCCCAAAACCATCCACCAGATCTGAGATCTGAATTTCCACCTGCCCGTCCTGCTTGGCGGTAAAATCAACGCGAGCATCGTACTCACCTTTCTTCTGATCGTCATTGCGTGCAAGTTCTTTACCGTCCTCAAGATCCACGACCCTCAGCACCGAATCAAGGATCATTCCACTGCGGCGTGCATGAACCGCAATACGACACTTGCTTCCCTTGATCACCGCCAATCGCACACGATCGACTTCACCACCGGTAGAAATCTGGCCCGAATAAGAGCACGGCATTTTTTCGAGCACCAGCATTTCATCCGACTCAAAGAAGTCATTGCCCAGTGCAGGATTGGGACGTTGATACTGCCACCCCAACGCAGCCGGTAAGTACATTGCTTTGCGGCCAAACTGGTTGTTGCTTCCATTCTTGGCAATCGCGTCCTTGGGGAGATTCCATCCCTGAACCGACCCACGACCAGGATCTTCGAGTTCGCCACTGAGCGGCAGCACGTGATCCACAAAAGCACCCGTGGTCATTCGCAGTTGGTAAACAAATGTCGTGGCACCAGCAAAACCGATCGTGCTGTTTGGTGTTTCCGGAAACGCAAACAATCGAACAAACACCGTCTGATCACGCTCAACATTGAATACCAACTGTGGATCAAGGCCACGTTGATCATCTGCCTGGGCCAGTACATGACCTTGTGTATCAACAACCTGTAACACTGCGTCCATGGGCGACTGCAGCAATCGATTTGCTATCACCGACACCACAAGAGTCTGCCCTTTGCTTGCGACAACGCGGAAAGTGTCAACGTCGCCAGCTTTGGCAAGTCGCCCTGCCACCACGCAGGGCAATTCCACCTTCGTCGCGGCGTCCAAATCCTCATTGGGTTCGACCTCCGTCACAGGCTCAATGGGCTCAATCAATAACGGGATCAGTCCAGAAGCCGAGTTGTCATCCCATCCCCGCACCCATACCACTCCGGGCGTTGCATCACTCTTGACGTCAACCTGCAATACGCCGGACTCTTCAGCAGCTTGGACTGCAACACCGACGGTGTCCGTCGTCAATTTGATAGGCCACTTGGGGAACTTCCCCTCTGCTTTTATCTCAGTGCTCAGCCCCACACCCACAGCAGGCGGAAAGAAACGATCAAGCTGAATCTGTGCCAACACGCTGGAATTAAAAAACCCACTCATGGCGATAAAAATCAGCAAAACCCTCGGCAATTTAAATGCAGACATCTCTGTCCCGCCACTCTCCAGATTGCTGGATGTTCCCCTGCTGGCCAACGCCGGTGCAGCGACGCAATTAACCGCGTGGGCTGCCCACGTTGTCATCGATCCCAGTCTTCTGCAGCGCCAATGAATTTTTGACATACTCACTTTGCACACGAGACAGCTAAGCCATCAATTCAGAGATCGGATCGGCATCGCTCACCAGATGCACGGGGCGTCCATCCGGCGTGTACATCATTTGCCCGGGATCGATACCAAGTTTTCGATAAACCGTGGAGACAAAATTCTCGGGTGACAGAATTCGCTCAATCGCGGCATACCCTTGTCGGTCAGTTGCCCCAATGACTTGCCCCCCGCGAGTACCACCACCGGCGAACATCACACTCATCGCATTGGACCAGTGGTCACGACCTCCACGCTCATTGATTTTGGGAGTACGCCCAAACTCTCCAAGAGCAATCACCATGGTTCGTTCGAGCATTCCTTTCTGCTTGAGATCTTCAATCAATGCAGCGATGGCGCTTTCAAACGGCGGGACCTTTTTATCAAACGAATTAAAGATGTCGGTATGATGATCCCAGCCACCAAAATACAACGTCACAAACGGCACACCTGCACCGACAAGACGTCGTGCCAGCAATGCTCGCTGACCAAAAGCGCTACGTCCATAGGCACTGCGCACCTCCTCCGGTTCGGAATGAATATCAAAGGCAGCCTGCGCTTCAGTGCTCTGCAGAATCTGCATTCCTTGCGAGTAGAACTCATCTGCAGCAACCACAGGATCTGCTACCGCGGCTTCGGTCAAGCGCTGCATGTTATCGATCTGGCGACGAATTTCCTGACGACTCTCAAATCTGGCGTCCGTCAGACCGGAGGGGATGGTGACGTCGCGCACTCGGAAGCCCGAACGGTTGGGATCATCCGGAACGACAAAGGGTGCGTGTCGGGCTCCCAGAAAATTGGGTCCACCAGAACGCGACATGTTCGGCATTGAAAAGTAAGGTGGGACACCAT
This sequence comes from Planctomycetaceae bacterium, assembly GCA_002862205.1. GTDB lineage: Bacteria > Planctomycetota > Planctomycetia > Pirellulales > Pirellulaceae > Rubripirellula. Next base: position 7,352 of record PKCN01000375.1, read on the forward strand.
CCGGCGCGCCCACTTGATGCGAGACCACACTTCCGAGACTGGGGTGAAAACTCACAAACGCGCCGCAGCCAACCGGTATCCGAGGCGGAGCACCCGTCATCATGTAATGGTTTCCCGCTCCATGATTCCCTTGGTCGTGTCGGATTGAACGTACAATCGCCAGATCGTTTGAAATACCAGCCAGTCGCTTCATCGGCTGCGAGAAGAACACACCCGGTGTTTGCGTAGCGATAGGACTGAACTGGCCTCGAATCTCAACCGGTGCCTCCGGTTTTGGATCAAACGTTTCGTAGTGGCTGGGCCCACCATCCATCCAAATCAGAATGCAGGCATCCGCTTGCTTTTTTATTCCGCTGCCTTCTTGTTCATTCTCTGACGCTGTTGCTCGAAGCGCGCCGCTTAAACCGCCAGCGACCAAACCACCAAGCCCAAGCTTCAGCCCATCCCGGCGTGACATACCTTCGCAATTTCGAATCCATTGTTTCATCGTATCAGACTCCTAATTCCGGATCGAAAATTCGGGTGAATTGACCATAGCCCACATGAGATCCTCCACCACAGCCCTGCGGTTCTCAACATCCTTCAACAACCCCATAACATAACCTCGCTCCGCGTCACTTGGAAATCTTGAGAACGTAGACAAGTATAAATCGTCGACAATCTGCTCCGACGTCATGTCGCTGCCTGCGACCCGGGCAGCACGACTGCTGTCATGACGCACCCGACCATCCAACTCGCGTGAATTCATCAAATGAAGCGACTGCGTCACCGTGGAGTCAGGTGTTCGCTCACAAGGCGGATCCTGATTCTCGTTGGGACGCCCAAAGGTATCCAGAAACACCGAATCGACTCGCGTCGTCCAGACCTGATTGGCCCTTGATTCCGCTGGTAAACCCGTCAGCTTGGCAGGGGTCTCAGTCACATCGGCCACCGCATCCATCAAGACCTCGGCACGCAAACGCCTACGGTAATTACGTGAATAGTTCAGCCGGTCGGTGACATTCGAGTCATTGGGCACTGAACTGTGGCTGTACACTCGGGAGAGCACGATCGTTTTCAACAAGGATTTGAGGTCAAAACCGGACGCCCTGAAATCGTCTGCTAACGTATCCAACAACTCAGGATTACTGGCAGGATTGGTACTGCGCAAATCATCTACGGGTTCGACAAAACCACGCCCCATCAGGATCGACCAGATACGGTTGACTTGAACCTGCGCGAAATAATCGTTCCCCGGCGAGGTCATCCATTGCGCCAGCGAAACACGTGGATCTTCTTCTGCCATAACTTCAACCAAGCCACCCTGCTGAGCAGACACGGTGACCTCGTCTCCGCTGCTGGCCGCCGCCAGTTGTGCCACTTCAAATAGCGGAACAGGATTCAACACCTCACCGGTCAATGGGTGTTTGACATCACCCTTACTGGAGGTAAACACAATTTCTTCGCCTCCAGAAATGGGCGGTGAAAGCCCTGTACCCTTGCGAGTGACTTTGGAGAAATAGGCCGCAAACTGATAAAAGTCCTGCTGACTCCAACGTTCAAATGGATGGTGGTGACACTTGGCACATTCCAATCGTATTCCCAGGAACAACTGGCTGACCATCGTGGCAACTTCATCAGGAGAGCGGCGGTCGCGATACAGCGTGGCGGCGCCATTCTGCCATGTACTTCCCTTGGCGGTCACCAAACGCTTGACAAACTGATCGTAAGAAACGTTTTCACGAAACTGTTCCCGGATCCAGTTGTCGTAATTCAGAACCGCTTTGATTCCAACCCGGTACGGGTTGGGACGCAACAAGTCAGCCCAGTAGCCCGCCCAATGGTCGACATACTCTGGTCGCTCAAGCAACCGGTCAACGAGCTGCTCTCGTTTATCAGTTTCATTTGACTCGAGAAAAACCCTCGCTTCTTGCACCGAGGGCAAGCGGCCAATCAGGTCGACATGCACACGACGCAAAAATAACTCATCAGAAACGACCTCCGACGGTCGTATCCCCAAACGTTGAAGCTTTGCGTAAACCTGATCATCGATGAAATTCTGACGCGGCAAATCATCGAACAGCTGCTGGGGCACACTGGCAGCCCGAGGGATTGCCACATTCGCAACACAAATATGGTTCATGTATCTAGCCATGATCGCTGTTTCACCGGGCAGTGAACCAGCACGCAGCACGCCCTGCTCGCTCACCGCCACTACCGCAGACTCATTGGACAAGTAAGTGGCCAACTGAGTCACGTCACGCGAACTGCCGTTGCTGTAGTGCGCGACCATTCGCAGGGATTGCTGCTGTGAAGGTGAAAGTGAAAACTCACCCTTGTCGAGTACCACGCTCTCAAGGCGGGGCTCCCCGACAACCGCACGCTTCGCGCCCTGTTCAATCCACGACAACAAAACCTGATAAGGCTCTGACCCCAGTTCAAAACGTTTCCCTCCGCCATGTGGCAGTGACGCCACCGACTTCTGCAGCAACAAACTCTGCTGCGGTGCCGCAGGAAAAAGCCGGCGTCCTCGAGCATCCCGGGTCAATGCCGCGAAGTCAAAATCGGGGTCGAATGCAAGTAACGACAATTGGAAACCATTCTGCCCACGCTGCTTCCCATGACACGCGCCCGCATTGCAACCATAAGCTGTCAGTACTGGCAACACATCCAGCTCGAAACTCAATTCAGAGCCAGCTTTCTCGGGACTGTCACTTGCAGAGGAATCAAGCCGACGATCCAAGTTCCCGCTGTTTGGCTGAGACTCGTTTGGCTGAGACTCGTTTGGCACGCCACTGCCAGATTCCTGAGGCTCGGCACCCATCGCGCACATTCCCAACATGACTGCGGTGACCGCAATCTGGCAGGCAACTCGGAAAACGTGCGTCGAGAACAACATCACGGTTTTGGCAGGACCGGGGAGGCGTGGGGGGAAGCATACAGGCGAGGTTCACAGTTTATCTGATTACAAGGCCAATTGCGCCCCTCAAACAAGGGATTGCAGTGTCTGTCCCACCAGAAGAGCGTTCTGGAGCGGTCAGGAGGAACAGATCAGGACCGGATGCCTGGGCCGATCACTTTGGTTTGGGGGCAACGACCGTCGTAAGTCGCTTGCCCCGGGTTTTTTGGGTACTGATGGCATCACCACAGGCGTTCGCCTGAGTGGCACACGGTTCGGCACAATCAGCGGTCTTGCGTCTGTCATCTCTTGGGGTGCAATCCGCCCCACGCACTGGCTCGGTCACGGCGTCCACCGACTCGCAGGCAGCTTGGTGAACGCAGCTGCCCTCCTCCTGCTTCAAAGCTTTTTCCTTTTCCAGTTCGCGTTCAAGCTTTGTGAGCTTCCGGCGAATCAGCCGGACCTTTCCCTCTGCCTCGCGTAGATCTTCATGCAACTGTTCCACCACCTGCTCTGCATCTGGCTGGAAGAACCGCGAAAACAGATCCAGAACGATCAGACCACGCAGCGCCTTGACCGCGGTTCCTCGCATTCGATAGACACGCAACATTTTTGTGAGCTGTGGTAATCGCAGTGCGTTGGTCGCTCGCAAAAATTGCACCGACCTCAGAAATGAAATCAGCGGCAACAGCAGGATCGCCAGATCAAGCCAGTGTTCTTTGCAATAGGCGATTTTCTTCTCAGCAACGGAGACCATCAGAATGAACTCAATGGCAAAGGCAAGCCAGATAGCACCCGTTCCCACGTGCAGTAAGCACCACAGGACGGTTGAATCCTCAACCTGATCGTGCAAGAAAAACTCGACCATCAAAACGGGCAGGATCAAAAATGCGATTGCAATCATTGGCAAACTAAATTGCCGTTCCAATCTGCCCCGCAAACGGCGGTTTGGATATCGCCACCCCAGAACAGGAAGCCAAAGACGATTTCCTTTTTCATGACTGCGAGCACACATCCGCAAGGAAGGGCAGACACAGAACAAGATACTGAGCAGATGCAGTTTCCGCGTCTGTTTATCCCAGGGACGGGTCACCCAATGAAACACTGCCTCAGCAATCACAATGGGCCACAGGATCCATATCAAACTGACAGACAGGTCATAAATTGCCAACTCCACACCATTGGTGGATGCAAGTTCGCGGAGCCAACCGCTGGTCGTACTGGAAGGATCAATCGCCGTGCCCGCATGTTCACTGAAATTCGGCATGTCGACCAGAATGACGACAAGCACGGATTGACAGATCAAAAAGAGTAGCGACACCGCAAACATGCCCGGAGCCAGATACTCTGCAACGGATCGTTGTAGGTCCGCTCGACTTTTTCTTTCCTGAAATATTTTCATCAATGCTTCTGTCCAACCTCCTTAAGCATGCATCACCCGTTCAGGCGATGAAGAGCAGATTGATTGCGGTAGCACGCGGAGATCCGTTGCCTGAGCGGGTTTCACTGGCACCCCACCGGAGCCAGCAGTATTTTCACTTGTCAACATTTTCATCTCTACAGCAAATGGCAGAAAGCCTGCATTACCAAGGCGAAAAAAAACATTTTCCGAGAAAAAACCCTCCGAAAAATGAACCCATGTTTCTCTTATTGATAAATCCCCGAATGGAATTCCGTCACTTGGCTACCTTGAATCCAATCTCTTTCAACTTTTCTCGCACTCGCGACACATGATCTCCTTGTAACTCAATTTGCTCACCCTGCAAACTACCACCGCTCCCACACGCTGACTTGAGCTTGGACAACAATTCTGGCAAATCACAATCCTCTGGATCAAGGCCCCAGATCACTGTCACCATTCGTTTGTGTTTGCGACGATCAGCACGAACTTTAGCGGTCTGTTTGTTCGCGGGCAAACGTTCGGGCCCCAACGGCTCACACTCGCATGCCTCTTCCAACTCATCACATCGATCACAGCGAGGCGGGATGTCAAATGGGGTACCGGCAAACAGGCGTGTCATGATCTCACTGATATTTTCACGATGGACAAAAACAGACTTCAACAAGTCAGTCTGATAGCAGATCGAATAGTGTCAATCACTGCTGTGACCGCATTTCGCGTGGTACCCTTGCCAAAACGTCATCGGGTAATTCAAAGGAACCGTTCAGCAGTTCTTTTTCTTCATTGACCAATTCCGGGAATCGGTGAGGAACCACCTCCACTGCGAATATCTCCTGTACCGCATCCTCGAACTTGACATACGCAACAGTTTCAGCCGTTTCCAAATTGACAATCCAAACACCGCAAGTCCGCTCCTGCAATTGCGTCTCTGCAATCGGCACTCCGCCAAAGACTGCCGTCTCACGTATCTGGGACAACCCCACAAACGCCAAGGGACCACAGAACGCCAACCCCCGGGTAAACCCCGGCAAGTTCACCACCGGAACATACTTGCCCGTCTTCTCGTCGATGTAGCCCAACCCGCCACGACCGGATTCCAAGACCCACAAACGCCCCTGATACCAACGGGGTGAATGCGGCATCGATAACCCACGTGTGAGAACCTGCCCGGATTCGACATCCATCAGAATCCCGCCATCCTTTTTGTTGTCTCGCCAACCCCTGGCCACTGAGGTTTCACCCAGAGCAGTCACGTACTTGGGCAAACCATCACGCAGCCCCAAACCATTGAGGTGACAACAGTCACCCGGCATGAAGGTGTCGATGAACGAAGGACGCCACACGGGTTCAAAATTGTAAACCCCACTGCGTTTGCACAGACACGAAAAACGAGTGTTGACAAACCACAGCTCGGCCTCCACCCCTTGCCCCACCCAAGCCATTTCATGAATCTGGATATCTCCCGTCCAATGTGTCACCCGCGGTAAAAAACAGGCATCATGCTTGCTTGCCGGCGAGGCCCCGCTTTCTGCGTTAAGCTTTTCGCCAACCGCTGGCAGATTGTGGAATTCCCAAATACTGTTGGCCGCCCCCACTGCCAGCCGATTATCGGAAATCGCGATCCCCATCGGCTTGTCGAATGATCGAAAGTGTGTGTTCAACACCCCATCCTGTGCACGCAACATGACCAGCCTTCCGGCCTGGTAGGTGCTCACCATCAGGGAGCACCCAAGATGCTCCAAAATCTCGGGCAGATTCGATGTATGCACGCTGCGCAGTGGCTCAACGCTGCGCAGTGGCTCAACGCTGCCATCGTCAACCGG
>PKCN01000305.1 GCA_002862205.1 Planctomycetaceae bacterium
AACCCCGCTTCCGTTTTCGATGGCGATCCAGAAATCGTGTGGTGGAAAAAACTGCTGGGAATTGGCTGGTCAGTTTTTGTCTGGACACCAGTAGCGCTTCTGCTTTCCCGGCAAGGCGGACTCCTCACGGCCGGACGCCCACTGATGCCTTTGTCAGCCGCCCTTTCTCTTGCCCTGTCACGCACGCTTGCCGCATGGCTTGCGGCCGTTGTTCCTTTGGGATGCGTCGGGGTCTTTGCGGTGCTGATCATGATGATCGGTTGGATCACAGGATTTGTCGGTGACATCACGTGGCTCAATTCACTTCTGGCAGGGGCAACACTTCTGTTCGCCATCCCCTGTGGTTTACTGGCATTTGGTGCGAATGTGGCAATCCCTTTGAGTTGGGGAGCCTTGGCGAACGAGCGTGATCCAGACGCGATGGACTCGCTGAGCCGCGGCTACGAATACCTTTTCCGTCGACCGCTTCACTTAGCTACTTACTTGCTCGTCAGTGCGATCATCGCGAGCATCATATCCATCTTGGCTATCGGAGTCACAAAAACTGCGATCCAAATCAATAGCCAACTCCTTGAATTTGCTCATGCAGCTGAAGGCATGGTTGTCACAAGCTCCAACTTGCTTGACTACCTGCCCGTCGTCGTTTTACTGACAGCACTCTGGAGTCTGCTTGGTGGTGTCTATCTACTACTGCGTTACGATGCGGGCGGGCAGGAAGTGGAAGACCTGTGGCAAGCCGATACATGCCCCGAACCACCGCTTCCAAGTATCCCCAGCCAGTCCATTGATTCAACATCGTGAGTCACACGAATCTGGATTGAAAATCACAGACCACGTGTTTCGTTCAATCCACAGAATGTTGACGACAGAATGCTCGATCTTTGCCCCCCATGCAGCAGCAGTTGTCCGACCATCGCCATTGTGACCCGATCGCTACCAACAAGGCCTTCTTCCCAGTCTCTCACTTCCGTGCAGGCAAGCATTCCCGCACGACAAATCTGGATTTTGTGACCCCTCAAGCACCAATCACCGCTGATTCGCAGGTATTCTAGAGAGAGAGGCGATGAACACCTCTGCACCCCCTACGTCCTCTCATCGGCCCACCCAAGCACAACTAACAGCTCACTGAAGACAGGTTCCGCCCAAATGATGACCGCGCTTTTCGTTCTGGCTTTCCTCACCATGCTGGCCATCTGGTTTGGCAACCGGAAAGTCGTCTTCCTGCTGTCGCTGGCCACCCTCACAGCAGGCATTTTCTGGTTCAACCACCACATCACCGATCCACTGAAGCTCAACTTTTGACAGCTATAAAAAACACAACCGGCGAGTGGATCCTGATGCTCTTAACCACCGGAATCTGCATTCCGGTGATCGGGGCCTATTGGATTCAATTTATTGAGGGTGAGTTTCCGTGCCCCCTTTGTCTTTTACAGCGACTGGCGATGCTTGGCGTTGCAATTGGTGCAATGATGAATCTTCGGTTCGGCGTACGCACATCGCATTACGCGGTTACGATCTTCAGTGCCATTTTCGGCGCCGCTGTCTCGGCACGTCAGATTTTGCTGCACATCGCTCCAGGCAATCCGAATGGACCTGGTTATGGTTCTCCTGTCTTCGGGTGGCACTTGTACACATGGGGACTGGTGATTTTCATGGCGACGATCGGCGTGGTGGGTCTGATGATGTTTTATGAAAAACACTTTGACCTCAGCACACCCGCGTCGCCGCGTCCGATGAGCAAACCAGTCATGGCTGTATGTGCCTTGGTCATCTTTCTTACCGCCGCCAACATCTTCACGACTTTTTTGATGTGCGGCTTGGCGCCTTGCCCCGATAGCCCTGAACAGTATCTCTTGCTGAGCAATATTTAATCTCTTGCTGAGCAACATGTAGTCGGGATCTTTTTCAAAACCATGGCACACTGAGTTTCAGCACGGGATCCTCATTGAGCTTCAGCACGGAATCGTCATTTAGCTTCAGCACGAAATCGTAGTGCCGAAACGAGTGGAAGCGGGTAAAATGCAAGCGTGTCAGAGACCAACATTGAGCTACTTGCGCAGTTGCACAGCCGCCCAGTTGCGCGACGACCTTCCAATCCATGACACGCACTGACGATGAGGATCAACCATGAAAACTGAATCGCACGAAATGGACGACGCAAAGCTGGTCACGGTTGCCGAACGCGATCTGGAAAGCGCCGCTTTGATTCTTGTCTCTGTTCTCAAAGACGCGGGGATTCGCGCGATTGCGACAGGAGGCTTTACCGCTGGCTTCAGAGCAGAAGCACCCGGTGTGGTCAAAGTTCAGACCTTTGAAGTGGATGCCGAGCGTGCGCGACAAGTGATCTCGGAAATTAGAGAACTGCCTGACGATATGATCGCAACCGAATCACGCAACACCGAATAGCTTTATCCAGACGAACCAAACGGAGCCCCAAAGGCAACAGCCCTGCTGGGGGTTTCCAACAGGCTTGAATCATCTGGAATCCAGCCGACGTCACGTGCTACCCGCACATGAATTCAGACAGCATCAATTGCCGGTCCAGTAGCGATAAGCTCGCATCGTTTGCCGCGCCGCCTCGTGCTGATCGGGATACGGAAACGCCTCAGCACAAAGGTAGCCTTGGTAATTGATCTGCCGTAAGGCATCGATGATTGGTCCGTACTGCATATGCCCAAGCCCGACAGGTCGACGATTGCTATCGACAAAGTGAATGTGCCCGACCCATTTCCCACCTTGCAATAAGGCTTGGGCGATATCGGCCTCTTCGATATTCATGTGGAACAGATCGCATAACAGACGCACATTGTCAGTGGAAAGCGATTCCAACATACCAACACCATCTTCGACGGTGCAGCATTGGCGTGTTTCATAGCGATTCAACGGCTCGTAGATCAGCGGCACATCATATTGTGCCGCATGAGCACCACCATCTTCCAATGCCTCACACAAGTAGCCTCTGGCAGTATCAGAATCGCCTGTGTGCCCACTTGGACCTTGCATTGAACCGATGATTGCAGCGGCGCCAAATTGTCCAGCACAATCGATAATACTTCGCACGAATGCGCGAGCTTGTTCTCTTTTCGCAGCATCTGGATCAGCCAATTGCAATCGATGCTTCACCCAGCCAGCCCCAGTGCCAAGAGCAGCCAACTTCAAATTGGCTGAAGCAAGCATCGAACGCAGCGCGTCCGCATCGATTGCTTCCGGCCCCGGCGCGAAAATCTCAACCGCGTCGTAACCCAGTTCCGCGGCAAAAGCAATCGATTTTTCAAGCCCATCCCAAAGCACGAATGGACCGCCACGAGCTTCCTCGACGAGACTGATAGTGATGCAAGATTTCATGGTGATTCCCGGTATCTGAAAAGTAAATCGAACTGAAATGATTACATGCCGACATCGTTTCGATTCCCAACGAGTCAGCCACTGAAAATGAGCTGCCTTCAGTCTTGACCGCTGGACCCCATCGAGCCTTTTGCTGTCGAGAACGGCTCAATGACATTACTCGGCGGCTAGATTCTGAATGCACTTTGCCCTGAACCAATCCACTTACTGATTGTCATCAACACAAATGAATGCACTCAACCGTCGTTATTCTCGGGTCTTCCTTCGGCATAAACCCAATTGTGAATTGGTTTGAGGATTTCTTTGACATCGGCAACAAGTTCTTCATCCATCGGCTCCTCAAGCCAATCACACCATTGCGAAACACGCTGGGGATTCGCAGAACCTGTGACACAACTGGCAAACTCCGGATTGGCGACTGAATACTGCAGCGCCAGCTTGGCGATGTCACTACCCCGGTCAGAACAATAGTTCGCCGCTTTGGCAGCTACCTCCCGTACCTCTGGAGTCGCTTTGTGCCACTCAGGAAGTGCTGCACTGGTTAACAGTCGTGCAGAAAATGGAGCTGCATTGATGAGACCTACATTTTTCTCTCGGCAGGGTTCTACAAGAGATAGTGCCATGTCGTTCTGAAGCGTGTAATGATTGTAAGAAAGGACAACATCAAGATCGGCACGCTCCAACATCTCAGTGAAAATCTTCATTGGATATCCACTAACCCCGATGAAACGCACCTTGCCTTTCTCTACCTGCTTCCTGAGTGCAGGAATCGTTTCTTCAACAATCTGATCAAGCTCAACAAATTCAATATCGTGACAAAACACGATGTCCAAATGATCGACACGCATCCGCTCCAACGATATGTCGATACTTTCAGCCACACGTCGAGCACTAAAGTCAAAATGCTGTGGTGCGTATCGCCCCAACTTCGTACTCAGAATATAGGAGTCTCTCGGAATTTCAGGTAACACCTGTCCCAACATGACCTCACTCATGCCTCGCCCATAATAGGCAGCCGTGTCGATGTAGTTCATGCCCCGATCCAACGCCACTTTCACACATTGCAATGCTTCGCCAACGTCGATGCGACGAAACTCTGCACCAATGGACGAAGCGCCGAACGAAAGCACGGAAAGGTCAAGGCCAGTATCGGCCAGAGGTCGGGTTTCCATAGTCAATCAGAAACAAAGTTGAACGAGGCATTAACAGGAACACACTTGTTCCCAGAGTGGGACTGCAAGCTTAGCAGAAATCAACCACCATACACCCCGACCTCTCCTTTCCAGTCACCATCATCGGAACGATTTTCACCCTGTCGTGGTTGATTCCAAATCAGAACGATCAGCCAATGGTCACAAAACCGCACTTCCCAAAACCATGTAAAACTAGCTGCGAATCAGCTATCATGTAATTGAATCCAACCAAGGGTGTCAAAACACTTCCCGCCACACAGTTTCCCACCACACTACTAAGACGTTCCTCACGGCTACCCTCGGGATCCTGCCCCCCCCGACGCCTGCAAGTAACGCGACGCAGTTACGAAGGCCAACATTCTCCGATGCTCATGTTTTCAATGCCTGCACCTGAATTCCGGATTCCAGCATACTTGGACCTGAATCTCAGCCTGACATTGACTGCATCGGAGGCTGCCCATGTTACAATGGACGATTGTCCCCACTAGATACACTTTCCCCAAACCACATTCAGATCACGAGCCACTCCCGATGCAGATCATACCTTTTTGGCGATCGACTCTTCTGCTGATTATGGTCAGTACACTGGTGCAACTGCCAAAGCTGAGCGCCGACCAACCGGAACTGGCAAATACTCTGCTGCAGCGGTCAGGATTCACCGGAGGTTTCATCGTCGAATTGGGTAGCGCTTCAGGCGATCTTGCAAAAGAGCTTCGCCAAAATGAGGCGACACAGATTCACGGCCTTGTCCGCAAACCTGAAACGCTTTCAGCCATTCGCAAGAGTGTTCGAGAATCGAGCCAATACGGCGACATCGCATTTGATAACTTCGCCGGAAGCGTGCTCCCGTACACCGACAACCTGGTCAATCTGTTGATCACCGAAGACCTCGGGGATGTACCAATGGACGAAGTGTTGCGGGTCCTCGTTCCCAAGGGTGTTGCCATGATCAAATCTGGCGACAAGTGGGAAAGGACCGTCAAACCGCGTCCTGAGGACATCGACGAGTGGTCACATTATCTACATGACGCAACGGGCAACTCAGTCGCCCACGATGATCAGGTCGCCCCGCCCCGACACCTTCAGTGGGTCGGCAGCCCTCGCTGGTCACGTCACCACGACCGCATGGCGAGCATGAGTGCATTGGTGTCGACCGGCGGTCGGATGTTCTACATCATGGATGAAGGCAGTCGGATCTCCATTCAATTGCCCCCGAAATGGAAGCTCATCGCGCGAGACGCTTTCAACGGTTCGGTGCTTTGGAAACGGGAGATAGAGAATTGGCAAACCCACCTGTGGCCTCTCAAGAGTGGTCCAACGCAATTATCACGACGCCTTGTGTCATCCCAAGACACTGTATTCACCACGCTCGGTTACAACGCACCTGTAAGCGCCATCAATGCTGCGGACGGCAAAACCCTTCGCGAATATGAGGGGAGTGATGCAACCGAGGAAATCATTCACACCAACGGGATGCTATTCCTTGTTGTCCGCAAAGGCGAAGCTGAACTTCAGAACTACGCTCCATTGAATGGTCGTGTGGGTGATCAGGCCAAGGTTCGTTCCCTGTTCTGGAACGAGGAGCCCCGCGTTGTGATGGCCTTTGATGCCGCATCAGGCAAACGACTGTGGGCACGCAGCACGCGAATCTCACCACTGACTCTGGCTGCCAAGGACTCGCAACTGTACTTTCACGACGGTGAGCGAGTGGTCGCTCTCAACCAGAAAAGTGGCGAACCAGCCTGGCAAACGGATCCGCTGACAAGACGTCAGTCATTCACCTTCAACTTTGGACCACGACTGGTCGTCCACGATGATGTCGTGCTGTACGCCGGTGGCGATGGCAACATATCGAGCTTTGATTCCAAAAGCGGTGAAAAACTTTGGGGGGCCAGTTTCCCAAACAGCGGCTATCAATCACCTCAGGACCTGATGGTTGTCAATGGTTTGGTGTGGCTGGCGCCGCTGACATCCGGACGGGATTCCGGCGTTTACACCGGGCGGAATCCCCGCTCTGGCAAAGTCGAAAAAGAGTTTGCGCCTGATGTTGAGACCTATTGGTTCCACCATCGGTGCTACATCGCAAAAGCAACCGACAATTTCCTGATGCCTTCCCGCACGGGGATTGAGTTTGTTGATCCCGACAGCGAGCACTGGGACATCAATCACTGGGTGAGAGGTGGGTGTCTGTATGGTGTGATGCCATGCAATGGCTTGACCTATGCCCCTCCACACAATTGCGCCTGCTACCCGGAAGCAAAATTATTCGGATTCAATGCACTTGCTGCACCCTCGGTAACTCGCCCGGTACCAACCACCGTTCCCGAAGAAGGGCGACTTGAAGTGGGCCCTGCGATGCAAAAACCGCTGGCAGCAATCAATGATGCCCAAGCCGTCAAAAACTGGCCCACTTACCGTCACGACGCCAGTCGCAGTGGAAACATGGGTGAGCCGGTCACGGGAAAAATCAAAACAAATTGGACTGCCAACCTGGGTGGTCGACTGACCGCTCCTGTGATTGCAGATGGCACTGTTTATGTCGCTCAAATTGATGAACATACTCTTGTTGCACTGGATCACGCTGATGGCACGGAACGATGGACTTATACCATCGGCGCACGAATTGACTCTCCCCCCACCATTCACCGCGGTCGAGTTGTGTTTGGGGGAGCGGATGGATGGGTGTACTGTCTGTCTAGCGAAGGTGAATTGGCGTGGCGATACCGTGCTGCTCCCATGGATCGTCGAACGATGGCGTTCGAACAGCTTGAATCACTGTGGCCTGTGCATGGCAGTGTCCTGATTCACAACGATATTGTGCACTGCGTTGCGGGGCGTTCCATCTTTCTCGATGGTGGTCTCCGGCTCCTGCGATTTGACTTGGCGACGGGAAAAAAACTTTCCGAAACGTTGATGGATGAAAAGAACCCGGAGACCGGAAACAACATCCAGGAAAAATTGCAGGTGCTGCAAATGCCGGTGGGCTTGCCCGACATTCTGTCTACCGACGGCAAACACATTTTCATGAAGTCACAAAAATTCGACATGCAGGGTAACCGCCTTGAGATCGGTCCGAATTCAGGTGACTTCGCTGGTCAGGCATCGAAGCAACGGGGCGAGGATGCACATATCTTCGCTCCCATGGGTTTCCTTGATGAAACATGGTTCCACCGCTCCTACTGGGTGCTCGGACAAAGTTTTGCCGGCGGGCATGGCGGCTATTACCAGGCTGGGCGTTTTGCACCTTCAGGTCGTCTACTGGTCAACGGCAACGGCTACGTCTTTGGGTATGGTCGCAAACCTGAATACCTGCGTTGGACAACGACTCTGGAGCACCAGCTCTTTGCTGCGGAACCAAATCCACCCGAAATTCCTAAAGACTTCGGGAAGAAGAAGTCCGGGGTCACCGGAACCTACACTCAGTTCCAGAAATCTCCCAGCCTCAATCCAGCCAACCAACCGATCACGGTTGAGGCATGGGTCACAGCAACCCGCCCACAAGGCGTCATCATCGCCCGAGGCGGACCTGCTGATGGGTTTGCTCTGTCACTGAAAAACGGCCGACCTGCGTTTCATATCCGAGCCAGCGATAAACTCACTACCGTGACTGCCAAAAAAAGGATCATTGGCGGATGGCACCACGTGGCAGGAGTACTGGACAAGGACAAAACCATGAAGCTGTATGTCGACGGAGAATTGTCTGGCGAAGGTCAGGCGACTGATCTGATCAGCACCGACCCACTGCAACCCATGGAAATTGGCACAGATGGTGCGTCCGCGGTGGGTGATTATAACAATCCGCAATTCACCGGAATCATCGATGAAGTCCGACTCTACTTCCTTGCCGCAAATGCGGAACAGATTGCCAAACGGCATCAAGATGGATCAGAGATATCCAGCAACGCCGCGCTTGCGGTCAGCTTCGATGATGGGTCCGCTCGTGACCTTGGCCTGAACCGTAACGATGGCACTGTTGAAGGTGCAAAATTGGTCGAAGGCAAAGTGGGAATGGCGTTTCAGTATTCCGGAAAGAAGAAAGGCGGTAACGCAGCAAATGCACCCGGCAATAGCCTTGTCGATCCTAAATGGACCGAAGATGTCCCCATCTACGTGCGGTCAATGGTGCTCTCCGGGGGCAGGCTTTTTGTCGTCGGACCACCTGACATCATTGACGAGGAATCAACCTTCCAGAAACTCACGGAGAAAGATGAGGAAGTGCAGAAATTGCTCGCTGAACAGGACCGAATCCTGAATGGAACGGATGGATCATTGCTGCTTTCGGTCAACATTGACACTGGCGAGATTCAAGATCGGATTGAATTGACCACACTACCCGCATGGGATTCCCTGGCAGGTGCCGAAGGCAAGCTATTTCTTTCCACACTTGATGGAACAGTCATTTGCTTTGGAAGTGAGTCCGAGTGATCTGATGCACGAGAACTTCCCGTTTAGAACCACGTTGATCGCGAAACTCATGGTTGCCCTAGGCATCTCTGTGATTTCCGCGTCAGCATCATTGGCCTGCAATATTCCGGTCTTTCGATACGCCTTGGAGCGATGGCAGCCAGACAGCTGTGAAATGATTCTGTTCCACCACGGGCCACTAGGTCAGGAACAACAGCAATGGCTGGCACAACTGAAAGCAGAGCAACGTGTGCGGGGCGATGACACCCCCACTTCCCTGACGCTGAGCGATCTGTCTTCACCGACACCAAGGCACGCCGGTTTATGGGATTCGATTCAGAAAACGGCAAAACCTGGCACAAAGGCTCCCTATCTGCTGGTCCGAATGAAGCTCGGCAAAGGCCGCATTGTGAATGGATGGCACGGTCCTCTTTCTGACGCTGTCAAAGTTGGGATCATGGACTCGCCCGCCAGACGCGAACTGGCCAAACGGCTGCTGACAGGCCACTCAGTGGTCTGGCTGGTGATCAACTCTGGCAATGGACAGAATTCACCCAAAGATATTCAGAACGTCAATCAGCAAGCCCGGGAATCGCTCAAAACAAACTTTCCCTGGTTGACCACGAACATCCAACTCCCGGAAGGAATTGGATTACCGGGATCAGAACTGCATTCCGAAATTCCTCTGTTGCTCAAATTCACCATGCTGGAAATAGACCGCAACGATCCAAAGGAAGCATTTCTGATCAACTTGTTTTCGGAAATACAACCCGAGGCTGCGAATCGGGGTGAAGACCTGATCATCCCCGTATTTGGTCGTGGTCGTGCTCTGGAAGTCATTCCCTCCTCTGTATTGACCACTCCACTGATCAAAGATTTGACCGTATTTTTAAGCGGTGCGTGTTCCTGCCAGGTCAAGGAGCAAAATCCAGGCTTTGACTTGCTGATGTCGGTTGACTGGAATACCAAGTTATTTGGGGAAGGAAACGCCCCCCCACCGGTGCGAACCGACCGTGATCGTCTCAATCAAAAACCGGAATTGTTAACCATTCCGCCCGGCAACTGAACTCTGCCAGAAACACCGCAGAACAGTCCGAATGAAAGTGCAGGTAAGACATGAACAAAATGCTCGTTGTAATGTTCGGATCAATCGTCGTTCTCGCCGCGATGATTTGGATACTGCAATCCAAACCCAACAGTGGCGACTCGTCCGGGAATCCTGCGGACGCCCTGGCAAACAGCAAAAAAGAACCGTTGATGTTTTTCTGCGCAGCCAGTAACCGCGCAGTGATGGAGAAAATCGTTGCTGACTATAAAAAAGAGTATGGTCGTGAGATTGAGCTTCAATATGGGGGCTCGCAAACCCTGCTTTCGCAGTTGGAAGTGACTGGTGCAGGCGACCTGTACCTGCCTGCGGATGACAGTTATCTCAAACTTGCGAAAGACAGAAAACTTGTTTCCGAGACACTGCCCATCGCAAAGATGGAAGTTGTCGTCGCCGTCAAAAAAGGCAACCCGAAATCCATCGAGACTTTTGAGGATCTGCTGCGTGAAGATGTCAGATTGGTCCAGGCCAACCCAGACGCCACCGCTGTAGGTAAAGTAACAAGACGAATGCTCACCGAATCCGGACAATGGGATTCTCTCGACAAAAGTACGACGGCCTATCGCACAACGGTCACGGAAGCGGCAAATGATCTGCTGGTGGGTGCCGCAGATGCCGCGATTGTTTACGACGCGGTACTGCACACCTATCCGGATCTCGAATTTGTGACGCTTCCTGAATTTGCCGCAGGAACATCTCAAGTTGCGTTGGGAGTTGCCCGTCAGACACGACAACCAAGTGCAGCCTTGCATTTTGCCCGCTACGTGACCGCACGCGACCGCGGTTTGGCAAACTATGCCAAACATGGTTTTCAGGTCGAAAAAGGTGATGTCTGGTCCGAAATACCCGAACTCAATCTGTTCGCCGGTTCCATGCTCCGGCCAGCAATTGAAGACACCGTCAAACAGTTCGAAGCACGTGAAGGAGTACGGGTCAATACGGTGTACAACGGTTGTGGCATTCTGGTTGCCCAGATGAAGGCAGGACAGGTACCTGATGCTTACTTCGCCTGCGACACCGAATTCATGGAACAGGTCCCTGACTTGTTTCCGGAACCAATCGATGTCTCGCAAAATGAATTGGTCATCATCGTAAAAAAAGGTAACCCGAAACAGATTGCCGGGTTACGAGACTTGATCAGGAAAGGATTACGGGTCGGAATTGGCCACGAAAAACAGTGCGCCATGGGTTGGGTCACGCAAAATACATTCCGCGAAGGTGGTGTGCAGCAGGAAGTGATGGAAAATGTAACCGTACAAACCCCAACGGGTGACATGCTGGTGAACCAGATGCGAGCAGGATCGCTGGACGCTGCAGTGGTGTACCTCAGCAATACTGCCGGATCTGGTGATTTCCTTGACGCAGTACGAATCCAGGGACTCGACTGTAGCGTGGCGACGCAGCCGTATGCCGTCACCCCGGACTCACCCAACGCTCTGACTGCCA
The DNA here is from genome assembly GCA_002862205.1 of Planctomycetaceae bacterium. GTDB lineage: Bacteria > Planctomycetota > Planctomycetia > Pirellulales > Pirellulaceae > Rubripirellula. The sequence goes on from PKCN01000305.1 coordinate 11,494, forward strand.
GTCGCCTGTTCTCGCAAATCTGCTCGACCGATTCACAGGACAGTTTCATGGCCGAGGGCTTCCGCTGGAAACTTGAAACGGAGTCCAGTGCCGATAATGACTGACCCGATCGCGAAGCAACAAATCGAAACAAGAACCAAACTGAAGCGAAGACGCTCGGACCTGCCGTTTTTTCTGGTCATGAGTGGCATCTCGTCCTGCTTTGTACTGCTCATCGTTTTATTGCTTGCAGCCGATCTGATGTTTACCTCATTTGAGGATTTCAGGGCCGCCGTGATGAAACCTCAGATACAGTCGGCATTCAGACTCACCATTCTGTCTTGTACCGTCGCTGCATTGCTGTCCATTTGGGTTGCGACACCGCTGGGATACCTGCTGTCGCGATACCGATTCCCGGGGCGTCTGTTGATTGACACCATCGTAGATATCCCGATGGTGCTGCCGCCACTTGTACTGGGACTCAGCCTGCTGATTCTTTTTCACCTTCCCATTGGCAACTGGGAACTTGAAGCATGGCTTCGTGACGATGTCGGATTTCCCGTAACCTATCGTTGGCCTGCCGTGATCCTTGCTCAATTCAGTGTTTCGTGTGCCTTCGCTGTCCGTACCATGCGAGTCACATTCGATCAGATCAACCCGCGTGCAGAAGATGTTGCCCGAACACTGGGCTGCACCCGCGGACAAGCATTTCTTCAAATCGCTTTGCCCCAATCATGGCGTGGAATGATTGCAGCAACCACCATTGCGTGGGCCAGAGCTCTCGGTGAATTTGGTCCAATTCTGGTCTTCGCAGGCGCAACTCGCATGCGAACCGAAGTGCTATCCACGACCGTCTTTCTGGAACTCTCCATCGGGGAACTCAATGCTGCGGTTGCTGTTTCGCTGCTGATGGTCGTGATGGCTGTCGTCGTACTCGTGGTACTACGTGTCCTTGGGACAGGTTTGACCTCATGATCGAGTTCCAGAATGTCTGTATCCGCGCTGGTGATTTCCAGTTGAAGAATGTCTCGTTTGAAATTGGCAGCGGTCAGTACGCAGTCCTGATGGGCCGCACAGGCCGCGGAAAGACCACCATCCTTGAATCTCTTTGTGGGCTAAGACGCGTGCAAAGTGGAAAGATCATGATCCGGGGGATGGACGTTACAAATTGGCAACCAGCTGATCGAGAAATTGGTTACGTCCCTCAGGATCTTGCTCTGTTCCCCACCTTCTCAGTAGCTGAACACTTGCAGTTTGCATTACGCTTGCGACGATTTCACAAAACACAAATCGAGCATCGAGTCAATGAATTGGCTGAAATGCTCGGTATCAAACATCTCTTGAAACGGCAGATTGAAGGACTCAGTGGCGGTGAATCGCAAAGGGTTGCGTTAGGCCGAGCACTCTCATTTCGACCCACCGTGCTGTTACTCGACGAACCACTCAGTGCACTGGACGCAGAAACACACGAAGAAATCCAAAGCCTGCTGCGTACGCTGACCGATGAAACCGGCGTTACCACGTTGCACATTACCCATAACGCGGCTGAAGCAGCCGCACTGGCTGACCGACGCTTTCAGATCGTCGAAGGTCAAGTGATTGAGGAAGCGAACATGCAATCACGCGAAACCAACGAGCCCGATTCTTCCACCAACGGAAACGCCTCTGATGCTACTTGTTCGCATCCGCGGGCGGCTGATTAACAGCAGCTTTTGCA
>PKCN01000238.1 GCA_002862205.1 Planctomycetaceae bacterium
CATTGAGAAAGCGTGACAAGTGCGTGTACCGATTTAGCGTACAATTCTGACCCGGAAAGCTAGACACGTGGTATCGCGAGTTGGTTGCATGATCCATGTCCTGCGGTTGATGGAGAACTTGACACTTCATCCACATATACATCAAAATGTTATCACAAAGACTTGTAACGGCCTTGGGTTCTGGCGGTGACTGCAGAGAGGCGGGGCACCATGGCTCGGCGAGCTTGCAACGACTGCGGGTTGAGGCGCGGGATGTGTCGTTGGTCACGGTTGTCGGTTTGCGACACACGGTTGGATGAAAAGTTCGCAATGACTGATACGGTTAATGTTCATACAGCAAAACGCAGGTGGGCTCTTTCATGGTAATACCGCATCCAGTACTACAATCGAACGGCCGCAAGGATACAGCAATTGCGGTGGCTGATCCCACAGTGACCTTCTTGGAGAGCGGTCCAAACGTTGGTGTTCTGCTTTCATCACACACAGTGCCGACGAAGGAAGGTTACTCGCTGCACGAAGTCACATGGATAAGGTGTGTGCCGAAGGCTGGGCTGGTGTCTCGCATATTTAACCGACATGTCATGCAGCAACGCGAATTCAAAGGCGTGTTGCTTGAACGCTTTCACGGGATCCTGTTCGTCGCTAGAGAGAACCCTTCGGGGCGATATTTCCCGTACCCGAGAAAGGAACCGTTTTTAACGCGGCATCTGAACTTTGAGGTCTACGAGAATTTGCTAAGTCTGGCGAGGCAAGCAGAACTGGATGAGTTTTGTCAAGTTTTGGGCGTGACTCCCGAGCGAACGGGGTTACTACGCGCTCGGAACGACGCCAAAACTGAGGCAGCGAAATTCAATGCGTTCACTAATTTGCTTGTTTGCGCGTAGTCCGATGATTTCAAAAATTGAATACAACGGTACGCTGCTTCGTTCTACCTGAGCAGACAGGCTGGTCGTCACGTGTTCTTTTGGGCCCCAGATCTTGCGAAGAAGTTAAGTCCAGATCTTGGGAAGAAGTTAAGTCCTGAGCTTGGGAAGAAGTTAAGTCCAAGTCTTGGGTAGAAGTAGTGGAAGGCAGACATGTTGGCAAGGAAAGTTTGGGGCCTGGTAGCGTATGCTCTGCTGGTATTTGACCGGCGTTGAATCGATCCTGTCCTTTAGGTTCAAAGAGTTTTCTATCAGAAATTGTCGTGGTCGGTGGGTGGTTGCTTTACATGCGAAGGCTAATTTCTGCGCGACCGTACCACTCAAAGAATTTGGGTCCCAGCTGCGTTCTAAGCAATGGCAGGGGTACGAGTCCTGCGACTGGGAGGCACCGGCGGTTGTGATGCCGTTAGGGACAGGCGTGGGCGACAGACCACAGAGGCTTAGCCACACCAATGACGTTGCCGTCGAAGTCCGAGCAACGCTGTTCGGATGCGAGTGCCGTGACCCTAGCCGGGGTTGCCGGACATTACACCCTTGTTGATGATGATTCCGAAGGGGTTAGCTTCGTCCTTTTCTGATACTGAATCAGCACGATCGGCGTACCAGTCGATGCCGTTGGTGAAGGTTTTGTCCAGCCAGTCAAAAAGGTTGTCTCCCATTTGTGGGGGCAACATCCATGTCGCTTGGAACCACCAGAGGTTTTTCATGGTGATTTCTTGTCTGGCTGCATCTCGTGATTCATTCCCGGATGGCGATGCGGACGCACTCAAACTGGGGAGCACTGCGAAGCAGAGCAGCACCAAGGCTGATTTGGAAATCGCTTTCATGTTCGATTCTCACATGTACTGAGGGAAGAAAAGCCTGACATTCAAGTGGCCTGCAGAACACTCGCTCGATGTTCTGAACGGCCAACCTGGAGTGCCTTCTTCTGGTCTTAAACGCAAATTGAGTCGATCGCGGACGGAAATTTTCGGAAAATCGTAACAATAGTATTTCACGTTGGATCGATCTCGGAATGCCCGATCAGACAGGGCCCAATCCATCGAGGTCTAAAACTCAATGTCCAAGCTGATTTGCGTCGCGGTGCCGGTAACGCACATGTCCTGCCGGTGCAGGGGGCGTTTTTTGAAGTCCGGGGACCGCAGCAGTGGCCCAAGCATTCGTGTGGTACGCAGGTTCACGCATGAGCAGCGGGGGGTTAAGTCGCAACGATAAGTAATAAGCCGAGGGTGACACAGCCGAATACTCGCCCTACGGAACAGCAACGCATCTTCAACTTTCGGTACAGAAAGACCGCCCGTTGCAACCCGGATCGTTGGAAGAAAACAAACAGGCAGTGGTCGAAAGGGATGGGGGGTGGAAAGTAGGGTGCAAACACATCGCACGTTAGGTTTTCGGGAAACTGGTACCCCACCAAGACAACAGGCAAGATCAGAAGGAGTGAAAAACAGGCTCGCCCCAGTCGCCTGAAAAGTTTGTTAGCGTTTTTGCCCGTTACTCTGAAAATGACGTCAGTGGCCTGCAGTTCTGTGTTGACTGCACGCCGCGTCTTGAGATTCAGAACAGACCCGTTTAAGACGGACAACAGGGTCCGTCTGTGAGAACGAGTTGACCGCGAACAAAACGATGATAGATGTTCAACGGTCTAAGATTGAATCATCCATCAAGCCAATCCCTCAGGATCTCTGACCTGCTGAGAGTAGTCTCGTCGCTGTGTGCTTGCAGACCGCGTGTCAGGAATCGGTGGACAGCGCGTTTTGCACATGGTCGTGCAGCGTGCCAGACAAGCGTGCCAGGCAAGTGTGCTTACCGGTTTCGTGGTGGCCCCGACAGTTTGACCTTGAGTGTGATGTCCTTGTCTGCCCGTTTCACGACGACATCCACTTCATCGCCGGGTTTCCGTTGCCGCAGGATGCCGGGCAGGTCTTGAGCGTTTGCCACATCGTTATCACCGATTTTTACGATAACGTCGCCGGGTTGCACTCCCGCTTTGGAAGCGGGTGAATTGGGAGCGACATCTTGAATTCCAACGCCCTGACCCGCGTTCTCGAAATCCAGGGTGACACCCAAGTAAACCATTCCTCTGCGTCTGCGTGGAGCCACTTTGGTAAATGTAGGACGTTCGGGAAGTTCATCGATCTCACGAATCACACGCTCGGCCAGGTCAATTGTCGTGGCTGCGCCTTCAACGTCGATTGTTTCGAAATCGTCGTCAGGCGTGTGGTAAAGGTCGGTCAAGCCCGTGTGGAAGAACATGATTGGGATATCCTTGTTATAGAATCCCGCGTGATCACTGCCGCCCACGGACTGGCTTTGCTTCACATTGAAGTCGGCTCCCTCCGATGCGCGGGCGAGCAACTCCGGGAACTCTTTCGCCGTGTTCGCTCCCCCTAACGTGATGCCCTGCTTCCCGTACATACCGATCATGTCAAAGTTGATCATGGCGACCGTCTTGTCCAAAGGAATGGCAGGATTAACGAGATAGTGGTTGCTGCCAAGAATCCCCCTTTCTTCTGCCGTGAATCCAATGAAGATAATGCGCCGCTTCAATTTTGTTGCGCTAAGCCGCCGGGCCAATTCCATGACAGCTGCAGTCCCCGTCGCATTGTCATCAGCCCCGTTGTGAACCGCGCGCTCATTGGGTCTGCGGGAACCGAATGGTCCCATGCCGAGATGATCGTAGTGAGCACCCACGACGATCGTCTCCTCCGCCAACGGACCCTCTGCTTCTAGAATTCCAATGACGTTGCTGACTCCGGCATTGACCTCCTCAAACTTGCAGCCAACATCCGCTGTGATGTCCAAGGTTTGGGAGAGTGGCTGAAGTTCCGAATCGATTTGGTCGGAGATCTCTTTTACCGTCTTCAGTTCCCTGTCACCCACCTTGACGGGGTGCTCTGCGAGAAGATCATTTAATCGTTGCTTGGTCATATGGAAAAAAGGAATGCCAGCGCCTCGCGAGCCAAACCCGGCTGGGCGGCTCAACTCATCCTTTTTTTCGTGGGTGGAGTGCGGATCGTTGACCATCACGATCGCTGCGGCCTTTGCTTTTTTGACGGCGTCAAGCTTCGTGCGAATGAACGAATGCTGGCTGGTCCGCTTACCATCAAAGACGCTCTCTTCATCGTCTTGTTGCGGTTCGCGGCGAATCATCACAACAATCTTTCCTTCAACATCAATGCCTTCATAGTCGCTGTAATTCAACTTCGGCGCATTGATGCCATAACCAACAAACACCACCTCGGCATTTACCTTTCCGTTTCCGCCTGCCGCTAATGCCTGGAAATCCTCGCCAGCCTTCAGTTCAATGACTCCATCCTGAGTTTTGAAGACCAGCTTGGTGTCCTTCTTGCTCACTGTGGTGTCCACAGGAATCTCGAACGGCTTGCGGTACGTTCCGTCGTCTCCTCCGCCGACGAGCCCAGCCTCAATGAACGCTTCTTCCATGTGTTTGGCCGCAAGCTCCAGTCCTTTGGTTTGGGGACCGCGTCCTTCCAGTTCATCCGACGCCAGATAGCGAATGTCATCTCCAATCCGCTTGATTGCAGCATCTGAGGTGTTGCTTGCAGCATCTGAGGTCTTGATTGCAGGATTGGCGACGGGTGGCGTGTCCGGTTGCTGAGCGAGCAAAGGAACGCCACAGGAGTAACAAAGGAGAAAAGTCAGGAGTCTAAAATTCATTGTTCTATTCCTTGAATCCTGCGTTTGAACAACGCCCGTTCAAACCGTGGATTGTTGATTTTGGAGAGCTGCGCTACCTGCGAGTACAAAGGCATGTGAATTGGACCGGGATCTAGCTTTGGCGGCCAATTTGAGCCTTTTGAGAGCTTACCGCAAGCAAGACACCGACTGCAACCAGCGTGGCCTGGAAAAGGCCCACACGTCTTTGTATTGGCAGAATGGTCGCCGCAAGTCTTTTGCCACAGGGTAGATCTCACTGCGCAAGTTGGGTCGTGGTGTCCAGCGATGTTTGGGTAAAGGCTTCCATTCCAACCAGTTTCCAGTGTTCGCCTGTGTCGGCAACATCAAATCTGGCTCGATAAACGACATCTCTCACGTGGACATGGCCCCAATGTTCAACGCGGCCCACTACCTTCCAGGAACAGTTGACCCCAAACAGGTCAGAATCACTCTGTTGCAGATCGTTCGAAACGGGTGTGGTACGACTCAGGTCAATCCTCTGCACCAAGTCGATCCGCGCGATGGCGCCGCCATCATCCTCGTCAGCAAGGCCTTGACGTATTTCCAAGTAGATCCGCCGCAACAGATCTCCCTGAACACTTGTGGCTAAGCCGTCGTAAATCGATTCTTCGGTGCGACGTCGGAACGCTGCATAGACGTTGTCATGCAGTTGATCAAATACGTCCACAGCGACCTTGTCGCTGACCGGCAAATAGCGCGGCATCGTCAATCTCTCGTTGACCTGCAGCCAGGCAACTCCAGCGACGAGCGTGCAAAATCCTGTAAAAGCAGCGAGACGAAAGCGACGCATTGCAGCGGTCGCCACTAACGCTATTGTGCTCACGACTCCGAATATCAGTACCACGATGGGTAGCCATTTGGAGTCAGATTTTTGCCTTGTTGTCTTGACTGCAGCGATGGGAGCTGGCGACCGCCAATCCTTGGGACGGTTCCACTTGAGTACATTACGTTCGCCAAGCCGGCTCAAGTTCTCACGCACAGGCTTGCCTTGACCCAGGATTGCCGCAGAAACCGACCAGACAGAGTTATTGAATCGATTCCACGTCAGTTCCAACGATTGCGGTGCTTCATTCAACCGGTACGTCAGGATCAGCGCGACTCGGGCGTTCGCAACCGGGACAACCCGACGCTTCGCAGCAATCGCGAAATCGGTCATGTCCAAGCCGTAGAAATCGCATCGCTGGACGATCGGTTTGTACTCTTTGCCATCAATCCGCAGTGGATTTCCTGATGCAAAGTAGCCCTCGATCTGCTGTCGCGCCAAGTCCTGTTCCGTCAGGTCCAGCAGAGGATCATCATCTCGAGTGAGCAACAAATCCTCATCCAGAGATAGATAGGGGATCAGGATCTCGTGCCGCACTTCAAAGTCGTCGATGTAAAGGAACGAGTAAACCCGACTGTAATTGGTGATTCCCAATAGCGCCTGCTTCTCACGATCCTGCCACTGGCGGCGTTCTTCGTCACTGGCTTCGGCAGACAAAGGTGGATTGTCCCAATTGATTCGCATCGAATATGCCTCGTGAGGCAGCAGCGTATGCTCAATCGCTGCTCCTCCACCTTGCTGCTTGATTTCAAGCTTTGTTTCCGAAGGAAGCACGGCATCTTCATCGGTGAACATTTGGGTGAATGTCAGCAAATCTGGTGGCTGATCGAAAACGTACTGTAGCTCGAACACCAATTGATGGCCCATCAGATCCGACAATGGAACCCCTTCCGCCGGTAACTCGTACGCAGCGACACCCACATCTTGAGGGCTGAAGCGATTTCCCTGTACATCGGTGATTTCAAACCGCTGCGACAGAAATTGCTCATGCAGTTTGATACCCTGGCGAATCACCGAGAGGTTCAGGAAGTCTTCGCGATTGGGTTGCAGTTGATGAAACAGGTAAAGGTCTTCGAGGAATACTTCGATTCGTACATCCGCAGACTCCCGCGTCAAGTAAACCGAAGCGCGAGTGATCGAGATCGGGTGCGATGCTTGCGTTTGTCCGGCCAGCGCAAGAATCCAGCCCATTGCCAAGACGACCGGGAACCGGATGGACCGAACCGACACCCAATGGCATGAATGAAAAATGCATTTTCGAACGAAACAAGCCGTCGTGTTCACCTTGCAGCCTCCTGCTTTGTCAAATAGGCGTCACACCATTGGCGGACGTGAATTCCCTCGCTCTGAATGTCCGCGGTCAGGACTCGCCACGAAGGTCCTTTCCAATTGCCTGCCACCTTGATTCGAATCGACGCGGTTCCGATGTTCCCCGGTTGAACCGTAATCGTTGGGGATTTTTCGTCTGAGGTCACGACGTTTCCCGGAAGGTTAAACGTGAGCTTGTAGCTGCGTAAAGCGTTTGAATGATTTGCGATACGCAATTCAATTTTTTTCAATTCACTTGCTGAGATCGCCTCACTTCGCGGATACAGTGCCGCCCATTGCTCGTCGACAGCGTAATTCGCGTCATGCCAGGCAACGGTTTCATTAATCAAGTCACGCCGCTGTCGGTATCGGCTCGTCAAATACTCCAGCTCTTTGCTGTTGTATTGGAAGACGTGCTGAATGTGCTCATTGATCAACCAGCATTCTCCCGCATCACGCACTTTCTTGAGGCAAAGCAGATAGCCTTGATCATCGTGGAGCAAATTTCGATTGAGAACGCAGTAGTCATCGAAACCCGAGGGCGCGAATTCATCGCCAATGAAGAACACGGGTTTTTCGCCCTCTTTTTCGACCAGCATCGCCCCATGATAGAACGCCTGACCAGGGAAAAAATGGAATGGAAAAGTGTATTCATGCCATTTCATGCTTGCGCCATTCTGCATCACCTGCACATTCCTGATCGGGTTTGCGGTCATCGCTGGCAAATGAAAAGCCGCAGGGTGTTCGAGTACATCCGAGTATTGTGCGGTCGCGTAGACGGCACACTGGAACACCTTCGCCGCGTCCGTCACAGCATCGGTGTGATCATCATGAAAATGAGTCACAAAAATCCCTTCCACCTTGTCCACAGCCCCTTGTTTGATCAAGTTCTGAATCGCCTCGATCACTCGATTGGAGCCACAGTCGAGCAAAAAGCTACCGCCAGTTTCAGATAAGATCAATCTGCTTGTAGAATTTTCGTAAATCCAATCGGGTGTCTTCTGATGCTTGCAGTAGGGCATCAACTCTATGTTTGCATCGGGTCCCAGAACACGTTCTCCGCACGCACGCATTCGCTCCTCTTTGAAATACCAATGCAAAGCGTTGGTTGATAGGTAGTTGTGGTAGATGGCCTGCACGCGTCTCCGCAGCTTTGCGGCAGCCTGCGATGGGTTCTCGATGATCGGGCCTCTCGATGGCACCGCCACATCCAACTTGGCGGCAATGATGCGATCCAGGCTGGCGACGAGGTCGGCTAGCCTCGCCCCATACCCATGGTAGCCGCGAATCTGTGATGCCGGAATTGCATCTTGATAGCTGTACAAGTCGAGCAATTTGCCATCGCCGTAGATTAGATCCCCGATGAAACCAATGCGTTTGCCGTCCAACTCCGCCACATAACTGACTGCGCCCCGCGTGAATCCTGGTGTTTCTAGCACTTCAAACAAAGTGCCGGAAAGCTGGACCTTGTCTCCGGGTTTTACCCATCTTTTCACAGCCCAGGCATGGAATGGCACTTTTGTCGTTTGTTGCGCATAGTCGTGGTAGCGTGCGACCGGGAAACGTTCCCAGTATGCAGCGACATTTTCCAAAAGATCACGCTCCCTCACGGGAGCGATCACCTCGGCAGATTCGGCAGCCTTTTTTGCTCTCCACACCACGTCCCGGCGGCCGTGAGTGAGCAATACCTGATTGACTGGTTGATCCCAGCCATAGACGGCGACCGCCTCCTGACTTGATCGAACACACACCGCGTTGATAGCGCCCAATTCAACTTTGCATGAGGCGGTTAGCTGGATTTGCTCAGCAGACAGCCGGCCCCAAGGCGTTGTCGTCAGAAAACACAGAACTGTTGCACCCAGAGCGTACCGGGAAAGCTGTAGGAAGGTCATCCGTTTTGCACTAATCTGGTGGTCATGATTTGATTCTTGACGCGATTACCGCCCCAACTGTCTTTGCGTACCGATCGTAACCAGCTTAACACGCACTGCCGTATTGCCATGCGGATGTCGATCAATTCGATGGAAACCTCAGAGAAAGATACTGCTGATTCAAATCTGGGCGACTCTTGCAACGCTCTCGATTGAGTTGACGTGAAAGCTGGAATTCCCTCCATGTCACTATCGTTTCAGCGGCTTGCAGGTCGTTACTTTTGGCAATCCAGCCTCGGAAGCATGCAGATATTTTGCTAAGCGTGACGCATGATACATTATAACGCAACGCAGCTGCCTTTTTCACGCGGCACCATCGCTACATTTACGGGCCACTCGCATTGATTCAGTTCGACAACGTGCATTATTGCTACCCGCAAACTTCAGGAGACATTGGGTCTCGTCTTCGTATCCCTGAATGGTCGGTCGGCGCCGGAGAATGCGTTGCCTTGATCGGCGCGAGTGGTTCCGGGAAAACAACATTACTGCAACTTGCTGGTGGGATTTTGTCTGTTGACGACGGTTCTATTCGCGTGGGCCAACACGCCTTGGCGGCGATGAATGAGGCAAAACGTCGGCAGTTTCGTCTCGCGAATGTTGGATTTGTTTTTCAGTCTTTTGAGTTGCTTCCTCACCTGACGGTTGACGCCAACCTGCTGTTGCCATTCCGGTTGTTGCACAAGCAGAGGATTTCTACCGACGTCCAAAGACAAGTTGACCAACTGTGTGAAAAACTTGGCTTGTCACAAGCGATTCGAAAACGAAGGCCAGATCGACTGTCGCAGGGAGAGCGACAACGCGTTGCTATTGGACGAGCCTTGGTCACGCAACCCAGTGTGGTTTTGGCAGATGAACCCACCGGTAATCTGGATCCCGTGCTGAAAAAATCCATTGTTGATCTGTTATTGGCTCGGTGCCGTGAAAACCAGGCAACACTTGTCATGGCAACGCATGATCTAAGCTGTCTCGACAGATTCGATATGTCGTGCGAGACAGGCACGGTTGTACAGTGGGAGGCGGGGCGGTGAGGGATACATTTCGTTTTTCAGTTGCCACGCTGACCTATTATTGGCGTCGCTCGCTGCTTTTAATGCTTTGCGTTGCAATGGCAGTGTTTGTGCCATTGACTCCTTATTTATTGGTGGGCCGCGCTGCCAGCACGTTGGAACAACGTGCAATCTCGACCCCGTTGATGCTTGCCGCGGCAGGTAGCAAGACGGACGTCATTCTTTCCGCTTTGTACTTTGATGGTCGAAAGCACACGCTCATGACGATGGGCGAAGTGATGGCGGTCGACAGGAAGCGAGCTAAAGCGATTCCGCTGCATATGCGGTTTTCAAGTTCGGGTACAGCAATTGTGGGAACGACGGAGGATTACTACAAACTCCGTGCTTTGCAACTTGAGGATGGTGACTTCGGCGAGCGGTATGGGGATTGTGTCGTCGGGTATAACGCTGCTCGAAGATTGCAGGTTTCGCCCGGCGACTTCTTGAGCTCCGATCCCAAAACAATTTTTAACCTCACGGCTGATTACCCGCTGCGAATTCGCGTCACGGGTGTATTGGGACCCTCCGGGTCGCCCGATGATGACGTTGTCTTTGTCTCAATGGACACAGCGTGGATCATGGATGGTATCGGACATGGACACTTCCAGCAGCCGACGCAAGGCGATTCGCCCATGCAGGACGAACCGTCACACGTGGCAAACCCGATTGGAAGCGCGACCGAGAAACTACATCTCGAGATTACCGATGACAACATTGAGTCCTTCCACTTCCATGGTCGCCGATCAGACTATCCCGTGACAGCCTGTATCATTGTGCCTGAAGACACACGTGCGGAAACCCTTCTGATCGGGCAATACGCAGCACGTAGCGATGGCAATGTGATGGTCGTCGAGCCGCTAAGGGTCGTACGACGACTACTGGCATCCGTTCTTCGCATCCGAAATCTCGTGATCTCCGGGCTCGCGTTGGTCACTGTGGCATGCATGCTGCTGGTCGTCTTCGTGTTTCTGCTCACTTTCCGTTTGCGTCAGAATGAGTTTGATACCTTAAAGAAAATCGGCGCTTCCCGGATTCAAGTTTTTGGCATGATCTTTTGGGAAACGGGACTCGTGCTGACAACGGGGGCCTCACTTGGGATTACTCTCGGGCTGCTGACGGGGCGGTTCGACCAGATCATACTCCGATGGATAATCTGATGAGGGCAGCCTGACTGGACACCGCAGAAGTACGAAACCACCACACCCCCGCAGGTAATTGCGATTGCCCCTGAATCCTGTGGTTGCGTGATCAAGAAGGGCACATACTGCAAAGGGTTGTGCGAAGCCAATCGTCCACTGAGTCTGCAGGGCATTCCTTCGCCGGCAGCGATGTCGCCGACTGAACGAGCCGAGCGACTTGCGGTACAGACTCGACATCCATGGCAATCCACAGATGGCGTACGGCCGGGAACGAGTCGAACTCTGTGGCTAATCCTCGCTCTTGAAATCAGAAGATTGCGTCACGTGAACACCACCATAAGTTGATGGCGAAAAGTGCCATGAACGGGTTCGCCACTTACCATTCTCCTTCACCCAGATGTGCGTCACGCGAGTCCGGTAGGGCGTTTTGCTCGCACCTGCTTTACTCAACCCTTCCAGATAATAACGAGTAAGGATCACATCGTTGCTGAGCGAAATGGCTTCCGGATAGTAGACTGTCCAAAGGCCTGAATAGGTCAAGAAGTTCTTTTTCATTTCTTCTACCGATGTAATCTTGACGGGCTTGTGAAAGCTCCCGTCAGAGTTCGTCGCGTAAACGCCCTTGGCACTGTGCAGAGCAATGGCTGCGTCTGCGTCCATTCGGCTGAATGCTGCCCAATAGTCCTGAACATGCTTCACGCAGGTGTTCGCATCCGTGTTTGATGCGTTTTCGTGGGCAGGCAAGTTGTTTACGTGAGAAAGAACAAATAACGCCGCCAAACAGCTGACGCTTACAAATTTATACATGGTATTCCTCTTCGAACTCAATTAACAAGGTGAACGAGCAAAGCCCTACGCTTTGCCATTGAAGTGGCCACGAGAGTGCGCCGCGGGTGATTGTATGGAAAAACGCCCGTCATCGCGATTGCGTTGAATTTCTTTTTTCTTCACTGACCACGTTTCCTTTTCTTATCCTGACCACGGGGAGCAGGTGTGATCGTTCTGGTCGCGTATTTCGCTCGTGGTCCAACACGCTGGCTAAACGACTCTATCAACCATGGACATCGTGTTCAGGATGCAGTGAGCAATGATCAGCGGCCACAGGTTTCGTCCACAAGCAACGTAGCCAATGCCCATTGCCAACCCAATCAGACCAACGGTGATGGAACGCTCGGATAAATCATTGGAGTGCCTGAACCCGAATATCATCGCCTGAAGAATCACCGCCAGCACGGTGGCGAAGAGACCGCCTGAGAATATGCGTTCAATCCAGTTGATCAAGAAGCCCCTGTCCAGCATTTCTTCCATGCACGATTCGAGCCAAATCGCTGGGACAATTGACAGGAACAGTAGCCAGTTGTTTTTCAGATTTCCAAACTTGTTCACCGCGGTGTCGTTGGATGTGTCTGGTGCAAGTCCGGGTTTCAACTGATCTATCAAAACTTGAAAGACAATCATGAATCCTATTGCCATTCCAAGAATCGCAAGGGTCGCAGCGATGGTTGTCTTGATTTTTTTAGGCTTTCGAAGTCCCACGTCCGACCAACTGATGCCTCTTGCTTTCATTCTCCAGGTTGCAAATGCTAACGTCGCCAGCGACCAGAATAGGCCATTGATGATGAAGCTAACGGAAGAAAAATAGAACTCCCGAATCATGAACATCAGTGGTAAATAGATCGCCAGGTCAATGAGGAAGCTGCTTGGACGTACTTCTCCAGATCGAAAGGGGCTGACCGACTGTATCTGATTGGTAGTCAATTTGTGGCTTTGGCAGAGGAGGAGCGAGGTAGATGCGTAGACAGCCTGGGATAACCGGGCAGGAATTTGATGTGAATAAGCCAAGCGAGCCAGTCCGACCATCTTGGTCTGGTTCATTCATTTCTATGTTGCCATCATTGATCGGTGAAAAATAGCACAGATCGTTTAGTCTTTGCCGGATTCGAATCACTTACGAAGTGCCGGCAAGTATCAGGAAGTGTATTCGTAGTTCTTGTCGCACCAAGTTATCCCGGCGTCATTCTCATCAACCACGTTGTACCGAAATCTGAAGTCAGACTTAGGAAGTAGAGCGACCTCATTGAGGTGGTCGGGGCGGCAGTGTGCAGGGGATGGAGAGCTTTTGATACTGGATGGCCTGCCAAGGGGGTAGTGTCGGCAAACAATGGTGGCAAACGACTCTGTCGGGGGAACG
>PKCN01000435.1 GCA_002862205.1 Planctomycetaceae bacterium
GGCAACTTTGTTGGTCGCCTCGACTGCGGTAGGCAACGGGGATCCGGCATTTGATTTTCACTCGCGATTCAGAGAATTGATTACCCCCCAGTCTTTGCACCAGGTTAAGTGAGAGGATTGGGGTTGGTAAAGCGACTGTGTTCTGGAGGCTGAGGCGAAGCCGGAAGAACACAGCCTGCCGCATATTCGGCAGGGGTTTGATAATCCAATGAACTATGGATGCGGTGATGGTTGTAGTCGAGTCGCCAGCGATCAATCACCCAGCAAGCTTCCTCGAAGCTCAGAAAGATGTCACGGTTTAGCAACTCATCGCGAAGCGTGCCATTGAATGATTCTACACAGCCGTTCTCCCAAGGGCTGCCCTTGGCGATGAAGAGCGTTTTGACATCAGCTTCTTTCAGCCAACGGCAAATTACCTTGGATACGAACTCTGGGCCGTTGTCACTGCGAATGTGTTCGGGCGTGCCGCGTACGGCGAATAAGTACTGCAAAACACGCATCACATCTTGAGCGGTAAACGAGCGCCCCACTTCTATCGCCAGACATTCTCGCGTGTACTCGTCGATCACCACCAGCAACCGAAGTTGGCGACCATCCTCCGTTCGATCCGTCACAAAGTCGTACGACCACACATGATTCTTGTAGCGGGCACGGTGACGCACGCAACCGTTCTCACTTCCATCAGGAAATCGTTGCTTGCGATGTTGTTTTCGTGGGACTTGCATATGTTCTCGCTTCCAAAGGCGATGCACACGTTTCTCATTCACCGTCCACCCATGCTGCGTCAGCAATCGATAAATGCGGCCAGATCCGAAACGAGGACGTTGACGAGCCAGTAAACGCATCACGTGCAGCAACGCCGGTTCATCATCCGCCCGACGCGTGTGGTATCGCTGGGTGTTGCGTGGTGGACCCAGAACGCGGCAGCCGCGACGTTCCGAAACTCTTCTGGCCCCAAACGGTTACGCACAGCGGATACCGTGCGTCGACGACGTTCAGGGCTTACCAGTTTCCTTTGGCAGCCTCCTTGAGGATCTCCCTATCGAGGGCTTGCTCGGCGACCAACTTTTTCAGCCGCGCGTTCTCTTTCTCCAAAGCTTTCAGTTGCTTGGCCATCTCTGGTTTCATGCCACCGTACTTCTGCCGCCAGCGGTAATAAGTCTGTCCGGTGACTTCTAGCAACGACTTCTAGCAACGACTTCTAGCAAATTTGCAAATTTCAGGCACACTCTTCCCGTTGCAGAGTGCCACATCCATTTCACGCAGGTTGGCAACGATCTGATCCACTGCGTGACGTTTCTGAGGCATTCTGACAGTTCTTTACGGGCAGTTCGCCCGATCGAATTTCTGTCACTCACAATGGTGCAATTCTATGGGGGGAGGTCAGTATCAAGATAAAGATCTGGCCGACGCTGCCCTTGATTTTCAATGGCATTCATTAAAAGAGTGCAGTCAACTGCGACTGCCCAGTGGAGCAAATCGCTGAAGGTCTCCAAAGAAACTAGATTCTGCAATTTGCACTACCATTGGTCGGATGCAACACGAGATCCAATCGAGATCCATTCGAGATCCATTCCATGAAAGTGTTTGGCTGTTTGAGTTGCCGAATATCCAGCTGTTCTTAACAATGAGCAAAAGTGTTCTTTTTGAAGCACAACGTCTGGAGCACAACATCTGAAGCACAACGTCTGAAGCACAACGTCTGGAGCACAAACATGACCGGATCCCACGCAAACACGAATACCGAAATCATGCTTGCACCACGCGAAATTGCATGCCAGTGAAGGCTTGTTGGCGATTGGCGTGGTGATCTGTGCAATTGTCACGCACAGAGCGTCTCGGTACTGAATCAGCGTGAACCGCGAGGTCCACACAGCATTGATTTCGCAAATTCTGATTCTGTCCTATTTGGACTCGTAACGGGACGCTCGGACTTCAATTCGTGCTGTGATTTCGGACCTTGGCGAACCAACTATAAACGCAACTGAACGGCCACAACATCCACAATAAAACAATCAACAACCAAGGCATGTAGATGTGAGGCTTGCTCAAATCATTATTGCGTCTCTGGTAATCAATGGTCGTCGCAGGAGTCAATTGACTACGCATCCAGGCGAATATCCCCCCGCTGCGGTGAATCGCAGGCATGCGATCCATCCGAGTCGCTAGCGCGTCACAATAGGGAAACATTTCCACCGGGTACACATTCTTCTGATTCAACCTTGGATAACGTTTGGCCCTCTGTACCTTGTCGCGTTGATGCTTTGCAGTGATCTCGGGCTCACGGGCGTAATCCCCTGCGACGAGACCGCACACATATTCTGCTTGGATTTCGCTGATACTGGGAATATTGCCGATGATGGGCCTGGCGAATCCTACCAAATGCAAATCTGCATATTTGATGTGGCAGCATCCCAAATAAAAATCCTGCACTGACATCGGCTCGTCAAAGAGTCTCGGGAGAATCGACTCATAACCCACAG
Source organism: Planctomycetaceae bacterium (assembly GCA_002862205.1). GTDB lineage: Bacteria > Planctomycetota > Planctomycetia > Pirellulales > Pirellulaceae > Rubripirellula. The sequence continues at coordinate 2,484 of PKCN01000435.1, forward strand.
CTGGGATCACCAGATCAGGCTCAATATTTAGCGATTCCGATCGCGAATAGTCATAAAAATCATCACACGTCCCATCGGTGGGCGGACCTATGATTTTGATCCGCTGTTCACCAACGGCGTCGAGGAAACGATCACTCTTGTTGTGGAACATATTGAACAAGGAGTCCTTGCTCGTCTTCGTCAACCTCAAAGCCCACTTCTTGCGTCGTTGACGGCATGCATTGGATTCCTGTTCATCAGAACAGCGTGACTCTGGCACTCCCCTCTTTGGAAACAGAGACTCGAACATCTCCTGATACCTTATGCGGCTCCTGACAAATCCTTCCCCGATCCAATTTCTCACGTCAGGGTGTATCGATAACATCAATCGATTCCGCAAAAAATCAGAGGGCACACCTCGAACTGGATGATACCGTGGGCTGACACGGATACCCGACTTCAGCGAAAGGTAAACCTGATTTTGTCGTTCTGCACAAGCAAGTCGGTCAGCAAAATCAACGGCTGATTCCCCGCCGCCAATGACCACGACGCGTTGGTCACGGATTTCAGCCAACGGGTCGCCAGTTCGCGGCACCTTGGTTTTCAGCAAGGGACGTTGGCAGGCGATATCCTGCGGGACAGCCGCCAACCCTGTGCAAACGACCAACTGATCAAATCGTTCTATCCCGCCAGCATGCGTTAGCAACCAACCTTGACCAGACTCACAACGATTAATCCGCTCAATACGGGTATTCAGTCGGATTCTGTCGTGCAGTTTGTAATGGTCTGCGAACTGCGTCAGATACTTTCCAAATTCATCTTCGCAAAAAAATTCGCGGTAGTTTTTGCTCTCATCCGGGTCTACCCCGGCATCGTAAAGCTGAAAACACGCAAACTGCGTTGTGTACTTTGTCGAGGTTGAGACAAACCCGCGATACGGGTTTCCCCAGCATCCGACAATCGAATCCGAGGCTTCAAAGCAATCCACATGCCACCCGGGCAGACGCTCGATCGCGTTCTTCAATGTGATCAGCCCGCTACTGCCACAGCCAACGATGGCCAATCGTCCGTTCGTGGGGCAAGGTGACGACGTACTCACGAAACCACTGTCAGGCTAATCATGACAAAATTGAACTGCCCCGATTCAGGCACAAACAACAACAATCGATCACCTTTGGACACGGACTGCTCACGCAGATATTGGTCCAACATGACATAGATACTGGCGGCACCGCAGTTACCCGTTGTCGCCAGATTCGACCAAAACGGAGTTTCGTGGTTTGCGGAGTGGGCCTTCATCACACGTTGCATTTTGCGGCGGAAAAAGTAACTCGACATGTGCGGCAAAACCATCTTGTAAGCACTCAGGTCATCATCATGGGATCGCATTGCGTCAACGAGAAAGATCTCAGCACACCGAACCAGATGTTTCGACAGGATACTGACGTCTTGAGTCAGCAATGCGTTGGAGTTATCCAACTTCATGCACAATGGAGTTTGATCCGCATACGACCTGCTGTGAACCCAATTCACCTGCAACGAGCGTCCACTTTCTACCGGCTTGTTCTCGAGTAGAAACGCTCCGGCCCCATCAGACAGCATGAACCGCAAAAAAATTGCCATGTACCACTGACTATGACGAAGCGTGTCATGAAGTTCTCGATCATCGATTGGTTTGATTTTCGACGATTTCAATACCTCCGAGGCGTGCTCTGCCCCAATGCACAATGCACTCTGGTGGCTTTCGCTGTCCACCGCGCGGATTGCATTGATCAAAGCAGCAGAAGAAGAAGTACAAATCCCGCTGTGCGAACTGATCTCGAGTGGGTAATCGAGCAATCCCCACTGTTGCAATCTCGAATGAATCAATGAGGCTGGGCCGGGAGCGGCCAAGGGAGCGTAAGTGGTTCCACAAGCCAGCAAGCTGATCCGATCCGATACTGTGATGCAATTTCGCGCCGCTTCACTGGCCAAACCATAAACATCAAATGTCGGTTTCTGAGCTCGATCCTGTGCGTAATGCCGACCTTCGATGCCATTCAGGGCCAGGACTTTTTCACGAACGATGTCCTCGCCCTCGATCTCACCCAAAAAATCACCGATCGAACCATTGTCGATAACCGGGCCAGGCAAAAAGGAGCCTGTCCTATTGATGTAACACTTCATAGCAAAAATCAGACAAAGGTTCGCGGTGGATGATTCTTGAGCAAGTCGTATGCAACTTCGTCAAAGACAATGTGATAGTACAGATACTGACTTGGATTAGAAAAGAAAGCACTGGTGTTGTAGTGCCCCCGATTACTGACTTCTTGCATGAAAAAGTCTAAATCTACCTGAACGGCCTCTTCGCCTGCATACAAGTGCTTGAGCCCCCACAACAGGGTTGAGTCGGAACCGAATGAGTTCAATGCGGTGATAGTGGTCCGCAGATCACCGAAAATGGTGATCACCAGCACGACCAGCATCACAATATTCGTCGGCCCCAAGACTTGAAAGGAATGCTTTCGATTTTCTTCCAAAGCTGCCTTGCTGTACTGCTCGTGAGACTCGATTTCGGTCGCCCGGATGTAATCAATATTATCCAGAAAGGCCTGCTTATCAAAGCGATCGACGAGTTCATACGAAAGTTTGTCATGCCCCACCGTCAAATTATTGCGGAACACAGTACGAATGTCCTCGACGCCAAAGTCACCGTCGATCCCATTCAACTTTGTCGCCTCCTCTTCGACTCGAGGTTCACGATCGGGTTGTACCAACATGTGCCGGTATAAAATCGGTTCCATTTGCACATGTCGAATAAAAAGTTCCGCCGCGTCTTGACGTGCCAGATACTTCATCCCCATTGCCATCCAGAAATCAATCGCCCGTGCCTCAAATCCCAGTGGCACGCGATGAAACACAAACTTCAATGGAAAAATGATACATCGCAAGGGAAAGTACAACACAAGCAACAACGGTCGCAAGAGTTTGTAGTCCAAGTGCTTCGTTTCGTTGGAAAAGACGCGATTGCAGTACTCCGTGACGTACGGAAATCGTTGCAGATGCGACATTGTGAAAACTTCTCAAAATAAGATGACGTTCTTCGGAACACTCGAACTGTCAGTTCTCAGTGCCCATTTCAGTGCCCACTCTCGAAACAACTTACGCAATTTTTCGAAGAAACCCACGACGGACGCGATCTATCGGCTCCCCTGCTAAATCTGTCCCGCTGACGCCACAACGAAAAATTCACACATGACAAAGCACAGGTCGCAACTGGTCGTCGTGGATTCCTCCAAGGGTGGACCCGAAGACGAAATCCCGGGTGCAACCCACCGAAACGGAAACACACGCTAGCTTCCGCCCAACATTCAACAATAAAAGAGCCTCGAAACTCCAAACTGCATCCAACGCGCTCTCGCCTTGAGCTGCCTCGATCGAAATACGCTGCCTCGATCGAAATACTTGCCTCATCACATCAGGATCTCGCCAATTCTAGTCTGCATTTCCTGCCACTTCGATAAGGCATCAAGTGACGAGCTCCACTTGACTAGGCTGACACAAAGCGGAAACGGCTGAAACAATCCGCCTGATGGGCTACAGATTTCGACACGCCGCGTCACCCGACTGGAACACGGATCCGGTTTAAGATGCCAAACCCCAGTTTTTGTTCCCCTCTCGTGCTGAATAAGGACGTTCCATTCCCACTACCTTCAATGCATCTCTCGTCCTTCCTGCCTGACTCCCGCTGAACGACGGAGCAAGGCACCGTGAAAACGAAAAGAATCGAGAGAGATGGCATCTCCGAGTCTTCTCGGGATCAGAGCGGACACCCCAAGGTATAAGCGAGCCTCCGCACCAGGTTCACCGGAATCTGCAAGCAGTTACGAGTACCCGGCGCTATCGCTTCGGCCCGTGCCCACTTCCCTGCATCATCTCCCCAGCCAGGCCTCAATCAACCAAAAACAGTCTGATTAAACCGCCCCCCAAAGATCACAGCCCCCGCTTTTACTGCGTGGATTTGCTACCCAAAGACCCATCACCACCCACCGCCAAGCGGCCCGCGATCCGCCAGTTCACGCTACGCTCGCCTTGGAGGTAAACGACGTTCCCAGTGAAAACCGATTCTTTTTTCACAACATCGGTTGCCAAAAAGAATCGACGCCGGTAAGCTAATGAGAATGAGTCTCAATAAGGGGAGAGGCTCGATTTAGCTAGCAACCCGGCAAGACGTTTCTTGCCAGCCTTTAGGGCACGCCAGCGAGCAATTCAAGCTGATCTCACACCCTGCCTCACTTTTTGATTTGGGCAGGGACTGGGTGCTCAATGCAGCCTTACCTCGCTTTTGCAATGAAATTGGAAGATCAAACCACTCAACGCCCGCCAACGACGCGGCCCAACCGGCAGGTTGCTTTCGGTCCTTTCTCGAAACCGAATGCCACCTCACACTGCCAACAAGCCGGGACTTATTCTGACAACTTTGCGTTCTGCTTTTCCATCCAAGCAGATTGCTCACGTGTGCCCCGTAGAGTCGGGAATGTCAGCTACCAGGCAACGTGTCTCTCTGAGAACTTGTGTTGGCCACGTAGTGATTTCATTGTCGCAGATAAATCCGGTCCACAACACGGACCGTCGCTTACCAGGCGTCGTGTTGCAAAAGACCATTCTTTGAGACCTGCAAATGAAACTTCACAGGGAGCACTTCATGCTTCGTTCCCCACACGTGCTCGCCCTCGCTCCCAGTCTGGAACCAGCGGACGGACGTTCGGCGATGGTCGCATGATTCTCACGTCACCAAACTTTCCTCGTGGCAAGCCGCATGAATAGCTAGGCCGGCAGCACCCCTTTTTCACTTATTGTTACGACTAATTGATGCAGCGAAAAACCAAATGCTAACCGAAGCTGAACACGCCCAAGAGCAGTATGAAACTGGCGATTATGCAAACGCCATGCAAATTGTGCAGTCGGCGTTGTCTCGTGATCCAGACAACGCGGCAGCGTTGACCCTATGCGGTCAAATTTTAATGAAGCAGCAACAATACGCTCGAGCAGTCGATGCACTTGAACGGGCGAGTCTCCTCCGTCCATTAAACGTTGAATCAAGCATTGATTTGGCGATAGGCTACGGCAGTCTGACTCGTTATTCACTGTCTCGCGATCTTTTATTGAGCATTACCGAAACACATCTGCTTGACGCTGAGTTATCGCTCAAAGCCGCTGAGGGTTTGCTTGCGGCAGGTTATCCCAGAAAGGCGTTTGAGGTATGCAAACGTGCCAACCACCGATTCCCCACCTGTGCGGAACTCCATTACCACTCGGCGTACTACGCTGCCCTGTCTAACGCTCCAGCTCACGTGATTGAAACCTGTATCCGTTTTGCAGTGCAGTTTTCCCCCTCCAACTTTCACTACCGTATCGGCCTCGCATCGTTCCTCAGCCGCACGGGTCGCAACTGCGACGCGGTTGCCGTGTTGAACATGGTCGTACCCACCAGACTGCCGGAAATCACCTGCTGTTGCTGCCTCAAACGCATGGCAAATTTATTCTTCGACAATGACCTGCTTGAGCAAGCTGAGCAGTGTGCCATTCAGCTGGCAAAACAGCGACTTACCAGCAATACCACATGCTCAGACTCAATCGCGCAGCGTGGCAGCGGCGAACAAAATGCACTCAAGAACCTTCTTTAAAACAATCATGGCACATCAAACCCGGTTGCCTTTCCCCCATCAAACTAACGTAACGCCAATCCGCTTTCACGGTTTGGAACAATCCGGGGTCGCTGACTTCCAGAACAGCCCGCTGTTTCGGGAGTTCTCCATTCTGAAAATCTCCGGTTTCTCTACTTTCTAATAAACATGCAACAGTCGGTGCTACCCTCATGAACATTCAAACATCCAGCTCGGATCTGTATGACCAGTTGGAAACCTGCATCACTCAAGATGATCTCGACGGCGCCTTGGCGGTGCTCGAAGACCTTTGCCGTAAGCACAGCGACCAAGCAGCTCCATGGGAAATTCGAGGTCTGCTCGAAGCCACAGCAGGTCGTCCAAATTCAGCAATTCACTATTTCAAACGGGCTCGACAATACGCGCCACTGGAAGTCTGGTCCGTCAGGACAATGGCTCTTCAATATGTTGCGTTGAACCAGGTGTCGATAGCCATCGAAACCCTCCACTCGCTTGGCATGTCTGGACAGCTGGAAACTTCCGGCATTCGAATGCTCTCAACAGACTTGATCAACCTGGGAGCCCCGGAACTCTCGGCAGAGATCATCAACAACGCTATCAATCAACGCCCTGACGACCCGTTACTGTGGCATGAATTATCAGCAGTACAATCGATCCTTGGCAAACCGGCGTCGGTTTGTTTACAGAGTGCCGAAAAGGCAATCATGCTGAGTCCCACCACGACAGAGTTCCGGGTCACTGCAGCATCCATCCTGATCCGCATGGATCACCTGCAAACAGCGTACGACCTTGTCTGCCATGTCGTCACACCCAATCGCATCGAGCTTGATTGCGCCTGCTGTCTTTGGCGTTTGATTTGCCTGTTCGACACTTTTGAAGACTTGCCTCGTATGGCAGTCTGTTACGAGCGGCTCACACTGGTCGAGGCCGCACATTCACAGAACTGACCGCGACCGCAAGTTACACGCACCCACTCTTGCACAATCATGTTCTTTTCGCTCGATTGAGAGCCATCAGACGACTCAATCGGGACCTCGCCAATGACTGGTGTCCAACCCGAGAAGACCACGCCCCCAACACCACCGCATTCATGACAACACAGCACTTTTTTCAGAGGAAATCTCACCTCATGCTTCTGAAACCCATTGTAATCGTCTCGTTTTTGTCCCTTTTGCCTCCATTGGTTCTGGCACAGCCAAGCTCATCGCAAGTCACTGCGAAGGTACAGAAATTCCAGAATGGTGGATTGCCCCAACACGGTGATGGCCAATTGCCACAAGAGTGGGCACCGGACAAAAACATTCTCTGGAAGAGTCCGATTCCAGGTTACGGGCAATCGACTCCTGTGTTGCTCGGAAACCAGATGATCCTCACGTCGACCAGCGGCGAAAAAAAGGAATCCTGCCATGTGCTTGCTTACCAAATAGACACCGGAAAAAAGAGTTGGCAAGTTGATTTAAAGAATCCTACACCTTATGCCAACACTCCCATGGTCAGCCGAGCCGCACCCTCCTGCGTTGCTTTAAAAGACACAGTGATCGCGTTTTTCGAGGGGGGCTTGTTAGCCTGCATTTCGGCGAACGGAGATGTGACCTGGCAGCGAAATCTGGTCAAGGAATACGGTCCCATCGACGCTCGGCATGGCTTATCTGCATCACTTGAGTCAGATGGAGAGCGGGTATTTGTGTGGGTAGAGCGTTCGGACAAGCCCTACATTCTTGCCGTCGATCCTGCGACCGGTCAGAACCTTTGGAAAACGAAAGGCGTTGGAGCAACATCTTGGGGTTCACCGCGAATTATCCCGGTTGAGGGTGGGAGCCAACTTGTTTGCAGTGCGATCGGCAAGATCATTGGTGTTGATCCCGCAACGGGGTCTCAACTATGGGAATTCGACGGGATCGCCAACAACAGTTCCAATACACCGATCCCTGTCGCGATTGGTCAATTCCTCATAGGAGCCTCCGAGGGCCGTGGTCAGGCCTCCAGCGGCAACGCTGCGGACAATAACGGCATGATTGAAGTCAGACGCGATGCAAACGATCGTTGGGTTGCGGCATTCAAGTGGCGGGCAGAAAAAGCAAGCTCAAGTTTTGGAAGTCCAGTGATTGCAGGCGATACCGCAGCCTTTGTAAATCGGGCTGGAGTCCTCTACCGACTTGACCTTGCTACGGGAGAGCAAAAGTCCGTCTCACGAACAAGCGCTGGCGGAATATGGGCAACACCCATCGTCGTCCAAAACATGATTTACCTGTTTGGTTACAAAGGAACCACAAGTGTGATTTCCCTGGATAACGGAAACGAAATCTCAGCCAACCGATGCTGGCCTGAATTGAGTGACGAGTCCAGCATCGGATTCGGAGCAGGTAAAGTGCTGTACAGCGCAATCCTTGCTGGCGATAAGATCATCGTTCGCAGTGGCGACATGCTGTATGCGATTGCCAACAGTCTCAAGGACGCACTGCCAGCCAAGCCGTAGAGCAACTATCCTTCGTTGTTGCTGTGTATGAAAAGTTGTTGTCATTCAAAATCCAACCTGAAAAAGGCACCATCAACTGGGTCTTTTTGCAGTGGCATCCAACCACCGAACCAACTCAAATCAGAGTATCTCATGACATTCACAATCCGCTCATTTCCTTTGCTTTGTATCGCCGTACACTGCATCATCCAGTGCGGAGCCTTTGCCAACGATATTTCCAATACCGATGATCTTTCACCGAAAGAATCGACACAGCCCCTAGCGCAACTTCACAAACCGCTCCCCGAACCTCTCACCTCGTTCGGCGCCGCTGTCCTCGGTGAATACTTGTATGTATTCAGTGGACACGATGGAGATGCACACGGGTTTGGCAAGGAAATGCTGGTCGATCACTTCCGACGGTTGCGTTTTGACGACCCGAACGCAGAGTGGGAGGAGTTGGCCATGCACGATTCTGCCCAAAGCACTGCCTTGGTCTCCGACGGAAAGCACCTTTATCGGATCGGAGGGCTGTCATTCAGGAAAACGCAAGAGTCAGACAAATCGGAATTCGATTCCACCACGTTTTTCACACGTTACAACATCGAAAAAGATCAGTGGGACGAACTCTCCCCCTTACCCCAAGGACGATCCTCCCATGACGCCGCCGTGTTGGGTCGCACCGTCTATGCTGTCGGTGGATGGAATTTGCAAGGCGAGGATACTCGCGAGGCATTTTGGCACGACAAAGTACACGCATTCGACCTGGATAACCCCAAGAATGGTTGGCGTGAAATTGACGGTCCGGGTTATTCCCTCCGGGCAATGTCCGTTGCGGCACACAAAGGAAAGCTGTACGTGATTGGTGGAATGGGCCCCAGTGGTTTTCTTCGCACAACGTCAATTTACGACCCATCAACCGGCTCATGGACCAAGGGGCCGGACCTCATCAGCGATAGTTCGATGAGCGGTTTTGCCACCAGCATGTTCGCCGTCAGCGGGAATCTCTACTGGACAGGCGTCTCAGGCATCGTCTACCGCCTCACTGCTGATGGCAAGGAATGGGAAGTCGCGAATCGCCTTCTTTTCCCAAGAATGTTCCTGAGGTTACTGCCGGGCGGGTCAGAGCGTTTACTAGCCGTGGCTGGAACGGGCAGCCTCATGGGCCGAATGTCTTCGGTTGAGTCGGTTTACGTCGGACAGGGAAAAGATCAGGAACCCAAAGTCGTAACTTGGACGGTACCCAATCCAGGCAAGGCCACAAGCGAGCAAACAACCATTCTTGACGGCATAGAACTCTATTCGTTTGGAGGTAAAAGCGGGTCTGATAATCGTTTAGACGCCAAGGCTGACATCGTACGTGAGGCTTTTGTATTCAACATCGCGAAGCAGACGACCAAACGACTTGCCGACCTCCCCACGCCCAATGCTGCAGGAATCGGGTTCGTTCACAGAAAGAACAGTGAATCGAGCGCCTACGTCATCGCGGGCGGCGAAACCACCCAAACCTCAGCTTCAGAACAGCCGGATCCGCTTCTGGACTTTGACCCAAACACCGAACAGTGGACCGCTCTCAACATCACGCTGCCCAAACAATTCAAACATGGAACAGCTTGCACACGAGAAGATGCGATCTGGTTTTTCCCCGACACCGAGCTCACCGAAGCCTCGCCAAATCAACCCACGCCTGTCTTGCACTGGTGGGGAGATGACTCGCCAATCACACCGGTCCCGGGCATCCAGTTACCCCGAAACCGACGTGCCTTTGGGGGAGCTTCTATCGGAGATGAGTATTTTCTTCTCGGCGGAGCATCACCAAATGGAACCCCTCAGGCTTCGGTAGATGTTTTCAACTTCAATTCGCGACAATGGCGTGAAGCATCATCACCTGAACATGCCAGAATGTCGCCATCGATAGCCGTGCACCGAAAAAAACTTTACTTGTTTGGTGGCACCGTTCAAGTCGAAGGAAAACAGCAACCGTGCTCCACACTCGAAGTCTATGACAGCGAAACGGATGAATGGAAAACTATCGCAACTGATATTCCTCATACGGCTCCAAGCATGAAAATGCATTCACTCGCAGGACGTCTTCTTTTTTGTGGAATCGATCCCTCTGACGGGAAGCAACTGCGTTTCACAATTTTTGACCCTGAACCCAAGGCATCACCACAAATCGCAAAGCCATTGGATTTCAGCAGCCACGGTCCTGCTGTAAACGTCACTGACAGCGTAAAAGCAGTGATGCGTCGTGATGAAAACAAAGATGGCGTCATCAGTGAAGATGAGATTGGAAAACGCATGAAATCCTTTTTCATTGCCGCAGACAAAAACGGTGACCGCTCTCTCAGCTATGACGAGGTCCAGGCCGAACTCGAAGCCGAAGCGAAGAAAGAGACTGAAAGCGGAGTTGAATGATATGACAGGTTTTCAAAACGCACCTGCTG
>PKCN01000193.1 GCA_002862205.1 Planctomycetaceae bacterium
CGCATGCGTGCGGATTCGTGTGCGAGGGCGTGGGAGAAGGTGCGAGGGAGACCGCGGTGCGTGCGGTGAAGTACTGGACGCAGGGTGAGATCGGAAGGGCGTTCATGCGGTGGAGCGTTGATTATCGTGAAGATGCTAAGCTGCGTGCTGAGCGTGAGAGGTTGCAGCGGCGTGCGGTGCGGCATTGGCTCGACATGCAGGTCGGACGCGGGTACAACAGGTGGGACTGATTGCCTGTTGGGAAGTGGTGTTTCGCTGGAAAGGAGTCCAACGTGGAAACCAATCAAACTTCTGTCTGTGTGCATATCCGTTGGATGATTCGTCGTGACATGCCAGCCGTACTGGGCATTGAGAACTCATGTTTTGAGTTCGCGTGGAACGAAGACGATTTCATTCGATGTTTGCGACAGCGTAATTGCATAGGCATGGTGGCTGAGGAAGACGATCAGGTTGTCGGATTCATGATCTATGAACTGCACAAGAACCGATTGCACATCCTGAATTTTGCTGTTCATGCGGAACATCGAAGGGCGGGAGTCGGCAAGGCGATGCTCACCAAGTTGCTGGGCAAACTCTCGCACGAGCGTCGCAATCGAATCATGCTGGAAGTTCGTGAGACAAACTTGGAAGCGCAGTTGTTTTTCAAGTCGGTTGGCTTCCGTGCCATCTCGGTCCTGCGTGACTTTTACGACGATACCGTCGAAGACGCCTATCTGATGCAGTTCCGCTATCAGCCAAGTGATGAAGAACTGGCACAACCACATAATCGCATTTCACGACTCGCAGGCTAGCAAGTTTGCAACATGCCATCTTCATGACGCCTGCTCTGGATCATTCTGGTGCAGGCGTTTTTCATAGGCGACAGGCGACCGTTTGTCGGCTGGCTTGCTGTGAGCGGTGCCCGTGCTCTCGTTGGCAAGCCGTGCTCTCGTTGGCAAGCCGTGCTCTCGTTGGCAAGCCGTGCTCTCGTTGGCAAGCCGCGGGTTCACTCTGTCGGGTTCACTGCCCGGTGTAGTTCATGAAGTGCGTCGGCAAGTTCAGGATACCGTTTCGGTGAGACGAGAAGGACGCGTTGGTCCATCACGACCAGCCTTTCTCCCAGCGCGTTTGAGTGAGGTGTGGGAACGGGCTTTTGGCATCGTTTTGAACTGCAGCGAGACATGGAGCGAAACCCCTCACCCAAGGGTAAACCCAGCCTCCTGCCCTGCTCGATGATTTGCTCACGGATTTCACTCGAGGGTGTTAACCAGCAGAATTTGTAAAATGCCGGAATGTTGCTTGTGCTGAGCGTGGGGGGGGACTGACCAACATGGGGCGGATGGGTTTCTGCGTTCATTGTTTCCGCTGCTGCAGCTGGAACGTTGTTTTCTTGGGAATGCAGTAGTTCCCAATTCGTTATTTTCGGAAAGACTTGTTCACGTAAAAAACGTGCAGTCGCGTTGCGTGTTTGGGTCAATTCGTCGAGTCGGTCCAGCTGGGGATCGATGACGGCAGCTTGCAGAGGGCCTAGCGGAAAGGTGTCTCCTGGGCGATCCAGCAACCCATTGAGCCGGGCTGCGAGACGTTGATCATTTGCGATGATCGCTCCACCGCTGCCAGCGGAGATGAGTTTGCTGCCGCCGAAGCTCAGCGTCGCGAAATGCCCGAATGACCCTGTTGCTTGACCATCAATTTGCCCCCCAATCGATTGGCAGGCATCTTCAATCAGGATCCAGCCGTTCTGATCGCATGTTTGCTTGAGCCGGTTCATTTCGGCATGGCTGCCATGGAGATGCGAGGCGATGACCGCTCGTACGCTTGGGCTGGCGGCGGCCTCGAGTTGGTTGGGGCAGATCGTGGGGGAAATCTCATCTGGATTCGAAGGGTTAGGTGCAGAGACATCAGCCAGGACTGGTTTGGCACCCAGCAGCTCCACGGTTCGAAAGTTTCCTGGGTAGTCATAAGCGGCGACAATCACTTCATCACCCTCGCGGATTTTGCAGCATCGCAGGGCAAGTTCCAGCGCGGCGGTTCCACTGCAACACAGGCGAATGGGGCCAGAATCGAGGTAACTGGACAATCTTTTCTCAAGAGTTTTTGTGAGAGCGGAGTGGTATTGTCCCCACTCCCCAGACTGGATCGCTGCGACCGCGGCGGCTTTGATGGAAGGCCATTGAGGTGGCCAATTGGGGCATTGGAAGGGCATGAATCGACAGGAATAACGTGTAATTGGCGTGTTCAGGGCCATTTTGGGCTGACCCGTGCTGGTCATCACAGTGCAGCATGTCAACGCTTATGTCCTCAGCAGGCAAGGGCGAGCGGTGACGAATTGGTTGCTGCAGTGGCTGTATCGGTTGGTAAAGGCGGCGATTTTAAGGCCTCAGCACAAATTGCTGGGCTTGTGACGTTTTTTTACCTTCCATATCATGCTCCATTCGCAAAAAGGGCCCTGTCACCGGTCCGTGCGACCAAATGTCGGGGGATATCGAGGGGTCTTGGACCCTGATGAGCCGACGGGGCGGTCGTTCCATGCCAACTTTGCCGCATCAACGCGGAAGGCTTACGTTTGATCATAGAGACTGTTTTATCGGTTCCAATCGAATTTCTCGGGCTTCTTGCCCAAGATGGTGCCGCTGTGGTGCCGGGTGCTGGAGCGGAAGGAGCTGCCCAAAATCCGGGTGGCCTCGGGATGCTGTTTGAGAATCCGTTGTTGCCGATCGGGATTCTCTTTTTCCTGTTCTACTTCATCGTGCTCAATCCAGAGAAAAAACGTAAGCGAAAAGAACAGCAGATGTTGGCTCAGATTGGCAAGAATGATCGTGTGGTCACAGCAGGTGGGATACATGGTGTGGTGGTTGCCGCACGCCCGGATAGCCAAGTGATTACCGTTCGCATTGACGACAAACAGAACGTCCGTATTCGTGTGAACCGCTCGGCGATTACAAGGGTTGGTGGCGACACGGGAACCGACCAGGCTGATGCCGACAAGTCTGGCGAAAAATTGGATGGCGACAACGGTGACTGAGCAATCAGACGATTGAGACAAATAACAGCGAACCGGCATCGAAGCCGTTTGAATGAAGAACAAACTGGGCAACCTGCTCGCTTTCAAGGAAGCACGCTGGTTGGCAGGCGAAACAATACAAACACGAATCCTCGATTCAGAAAATAACGATGGACTGCTCTTTTTTGACCAACATTGCGTTTCACTGCCTCACTCTTGCACAAGCTGAGGCACCGGCGGCTGAGGCGGCCGGGTGGCTGTCTGACTCGCTGTTTGGCATCCCTGTCAAAACACTGCTGGCGGTGTTCGCCGTTCTGGCGGTCTTGATTCTGCCATTCGTGGCGGGGCACTATTTGGCGAAGTCGCTACGAATGCCCAACTTTTCAACCCGTTTTGGATGGGTGTTGCTGGCAATAACCGCGAGCGTCGTGGTGCTTGCCAGTAAGCGACCTGGCCTCGGGGTCGACCTGAGTGGTGGTACGATTTTGGTTTATGAGCTGGACCCCGGAAAACTCAGGACGCTGGCTGCCGAAGGTGGACAGCGGGTCATTTCAGAGGATCTTATTGAGCCGCTCACACGCCGAATTAACCCCAGTGGCACGCAAGAAATTGTGATTCGTCCCTACGGCGAGAAGCAGATCGAGATCATTGTTCCTGAAGTCGACCAACTGGAAGTGGACCGCATCAAGTCATTGATTGAAGAAGCTGGCGTGTTGCGATTTGCCATTGTTGCCAACACAAGGCAGCATCAAGGTGAGATTGCTGCAGCGGAGCAACAGGCTCGCGATGGTGGTTTGCAGGCGACCCGGCCCAATGTACTGAGCAGTTCCGGAGAACAGGTTGCCATTTGGGCAAATGTTGATCGTGAGAATAAAGGTGAAGCGGGCAAGGTGGATCCGTTTCGCGTTGATGTCAGCAACGGTTTTTTGAGAGATGGGAAATCGGGTGCAATACTCTCACCTCCCAACTTTGGGGGTGACGGTCAGGGGTTGGCGGATTGGGCTAGCGAGAACGGCATCAAAGATCTCGAAGTGCTGATGATTTATGATGCATTGCTCGATGTGACTGGAAGTGATTTGGCTTTCGCAGCGAGCACCTTCGATCAGAATGGCTCACCTGCTGTTGCATTCACGCTGACGGACGTTGGTTCAGGGAAGTTCTTTGCCCTCACCACCAATAACTCTCCAAAAGGACAGGACCAATCCCAGTTGGGGATCGTGCTGGATGACAGCCTTTTGTCGGCCCCGAATATCCTGCAACCGATTCGTAAAGATGGCCGTATCACCGGTAACTTCACTCGCGAGGAAGTCGACTCTCTGGTGCAAATCCTCAAGGCTGGGCAGTTGCCCGCCGCATTGACCAAGCAGCCGATCGCGGAAAACCAGATCGATGCCACGCTGGGTAAGGACACCATTGACAAGGGGGTCAATGCAATCGTCACATCGCTTGGGTTGGTCTTGTTGTTCATCCTTGTCTATTACCGTTTCGCGGGATTCGTCGCTTGTGTGGCTCTTGTGATGAACCTCGGCATGATCCTCGGTACGATGGTGTTAATCAATCAGCCCCTGACACTGCCTGGTTTGGCTGGCCTTGTTTTGACCGTTGGTATGTCGGTTGATGCGAACGTTCTGATCTTCGAACGCATTCGAGAGGAGCTCAAGAAAGGGGCTGCGGTGCGGATGGCAATCCGGAACGGGTTTGCCAAGGCGACCGTGACGATTGTCGATGCCAACCTGACTACCTTGATTACCGCTTTTGTGTTGTATGCGATCGGAACGGACCAAATTCGCGGATTCGCTGTGACCTTGATCCTCGGTATTCTGTTTTCAATGTTTACCGCGATTTATGTGTCACGCACGATCTTCGATATCGCTGAACGTCATGGGTTTGTATCACTTAAAATGGCGGACACCGTCAATCGAATTCGAGCAAGCTTTTCGGGAGAAACCGGCTTGGACTTTGTGAGCAAAGGCCGGTTGACCCTCGCCGTTTCTGGCTTGTTGATCACGATCGGTGTCGGCTCGCTCTTCTTAAGAGGTAGCGATATTTTCGATATCGACTTTGCTGGCGGATCTTCAGTCCAGTTCCGGGTAAGCGAAGGAACGGAAACCGAAAAAATTCGCGGCGTCATCAGAGCGTACATGGATCAGGAAGGACAGGAAACTATTCCTTTCACTGTCAACGGCGTCTCCGTCAATGGCGTTCCCGAGGACACGGTTTACAAGATTGACACCGCGCAGGAGCAGGTCAACGAATTGAAGCAGCTTGTGGCTGATGCGTTCAAGGGGAATGAGATTGAATTGGTGACGTACAGTATAAAAGTGACGTCGGCTGATCTTGGGCAGTCCTCATGGAGGCCCTTGCGTGACAGAAGTTTTGGTAATGGTGTGATGCTCACGTCCGCTCCACTGCAAGATGAGTCTGCCGGGTCGCCACAAGAATCTGGAGATCAGAAGCCTGCGGAGCCTGCTGCTCCAAGCAGTGCTGCCGAATCAACGGACGGTGACGTCACAGATCCAGCGCCTGCGGCGACAAGTGATCCAGCGCCTGCGGCGACAAGTGATCCAGCGCCTGCGGCGACAAGTGATCCAGCGCCCGCAGCGACAAGTGATCCAGCGCCTGCAGCGACAAGTGATCCAGCGCCTGCGGCGACAAGTGATCCAGCGCCCGCAGCGACGGTGCCCTCGGCTGAGGTGCTTCCGAAGGATAGCAGTGAGGAAGGGGTGGAAACTGCTGCGGTGATCACGTTGGGCATTGGTAAATTCGATGACAGCGGTGACGCAGAATCGCCTGCGAAGGCGAATCGCACGACACTCGAAGAGAAGGTCATCGCTGCGGCGGCAAATGCAGGAATCAGTTTGACGGATGCGAATATCGCTTTGACTCCTCGGGGCGATGGTACCGAAGCTTGGGAAGCAGATTCTCAGTTGCCCTTTGACAAGTGGGAGGTGGTCTTGAATCTTCCCCCAGTCGAGGCGGGCAAGGTGATGGAGATGCTCAAAGCCGACATGAGTAAAGAGCCTGTTTGGATTAGTAGTAGCTCGGTGGGGTCCCGGGTTGCTGAAGACATGATTGGTCGAGCGTTCGGCGCGTTGTTTGCCAGTTTGCTGTGCATCATCGCTTACATCTGGTTCCGCTTTCAGCGGGTGATTTACGGCTTCGCCGCGGTTGCTGCTCTACTTCATGATGTGTTGATCACGTTGGGGGCGATCGCTGTCAGTGCCTATGTTGCCGGTGCACTCGGTTTCCTTCAGATCGATGAGTTTAAAATCAGCCTGACCGTGGTTGCGGCCATTTTGACGATCATCGGTTATTCGCTCAACGACACCATCGTGGTCTTCGACCGGATCCGCGAAACCAAGGGCAAGGCTCCCCGATTGACTGGCGAAATGATCAACACGAGCATCAATCAGACCCTGAGCCGAACCTTGTTGACATCGTTGACGACGCTGATCGTTGTCATGTTGCTCTACTGGTTTGGTGGTGAGGGCATTCACGCGTTTGCGTTCGCCCTTGTGGTCGGTGTGATTGCCGGTACCTACAGTTCGATCTTTATCGCCAGTCCAATCCTGTTGTACCTGATCGAACGTGGCGACAAAAGAAAAGCTGCGTGATCTCGTTCGATGGCGGATGGGCTCTCTTCGGCCCTAGCGGTGGAACCCGCGGTGGAACCCGCGGTGGTGATGGCAGCAGGTGTTTAGCGTCTGCCAGAGCGTGACGTTTTGCTGGGCGCCCGGATAGAGAAAATCTGTGATGGGTGATCGCCAATCAGTTCAAGAGATTGATGTGGTCATGTGTCTGTGAGATCACGCGCCCTGGGCGGTTCCCCCCCTTCGTCATTGTCATTCAGAAAGTAGATTCCTTGTTTAACACGCGTTTTGCTTTTTGGGCTTGCCTGTTGGTGCTTGTGTTGTGTGTCGACCTAGCTGCGCAGGACATTAATTCCGGTGCCGTGGACGGGGCACCCGCTAAGCCAGATGAGCAAGTCACGGATGCGATGGAGGCTCAACTGAGAGCGGATATCAAGTTTCTTTCCAGCGAGGAATTGCGCGGGCGAAGTGTGACCGATGACACGATTGAGGTCGCCGCCAGCTACCTTGTGGACCGGATGCGGGAGATCGGATTGAAGACGGATCTCGTTAATGGAAAGCCGCGTCAGCCGTTTTCGGTCAAGCTGGGATCGAGTGTGGGGGCTGCCGAAAACAACCAATTGATACTGTCGGGCCAGGATACCGCATTTGAGGAAATGGTGGTCAAGCTTGACAAAGGTTTGATGCCTTTGGCTCTCGGTAGCAGTAAGGCTGATCTTAGCGGGCCACTGGTCTTCGCAGGCTATGGAATCACTGCGCCAAATCTGGAATACGATGACTATGAAGGGGTCCAAGCCGATGGTGCCCTTGTCATCATTCTCCGTAAAGAGCCTCAGGCCAGTGATCCAAAGAGTAAGTTTTCGGGCACTCAGAATACTCGTCATGCGTTTTTCGCCACCAAGGTGCAAAATGCGATCAATCAAGGCGTTAAGGCTATCCTGCTTGTGAATGACCCGGACAGCGTTGGGGAAGCTGTCAAAAATGTAAAGCAACGCATTGAGCAGGAAAAATCGCGTCAGGTGAAACTTGCAGAGCAATTAGAAAAGCTGCCAGATGATGCCAGGAATAATCGCAAGTCGCTCAATGAAAAGATTGCCAATACCAAGCAAATGGTGAAATCACTTCGTGCCGATTTGCTTGGTGTTCAGCAAGGGGTGCTCGGGATTACTGATGCAGGTGTCCGTCGAGAGAGTCAGGCTTCCATCCCAATCGTGTCTGTTTCACGCGATGTAATCTCAAAGGCGCTCGAGTCCAGCACGGGAAAGAAGCTTGCGGAAATGGAGGCGGCCATCGATGAGACAGGAAGTCCACAAAGCGTGCTGTTGGAGGGGGTCACTGCCGCGTTGAAGTCAGAGTTGAGGCCATCAGTCGCGAAGACCGATAATGTGTTGGGTTTGCTGCCAGGCAAGGGGCAGCTGGCGGACCAGACAGTAGTGGTGGGAGCTCACTATGACCATGTGGGCATGGGCGGCTATGGATCCTTGGCCCCTGGGACAGTTGCCATCCACAACGGGGCGGATGACAACGCGAGCGGCACGTCTGCCATGCTGTCAATAGCGGAGCGTATGGTGGCTCGGTTGGCGGAGTCGGAGTCGCATCGCCAGGTGTTGTTCATGGGATTTAGTGCCGAGGAGCGTGGCTTGCTGGGGAGTCAGCATTACGTCAAAAATCCGGTGATTCCGTTGGAGTCCACGGTTGCGATGGTGAATCTCGACATGGTCGGCCGCTTACGCGACAACGAGCTTACGATTTACGGCACTGGATCTGCGCCAACGTTTGATGATTTAGTAGAGCGGGCAAATGAAGGCTATGAATTCAATTTATTCAAGGTTCCTTCGGGGTATGGGCCCAGTGATCACCAGTCGTTTTACACCGCAGGGGTGCCTGTTTTGTTTTTCTTCACCGGCTTGCACGACAATTACCATCGCCCAACGGATGATTTCGACAAAATCGAGTTTGGTGGACTAACCCGAATAACCGATATAGTTTCTGACGTCACTTATGAATTAGCGACTTTGGAGCAGCGTCCGACATACGCTGAAACGGAGAAACAAGTCCGTGTTCGCCGCCAAATCACGGCTTACATGGGGGTCTCGCTAGCAAATAGCGAGGGTTCGGTGGTGATTTCAGGGTTGGTTGAGGGAGCACCAGCGGAGCGTGCCGGTTTAAAAGCGGGTGATTTGTTAAAAAAACTCGGTGAGAACCCGGTCAAGAACTCGCAGCAAGTGTTGGAATTGATGCGTTCACGCTCGCCTGGGCAGAAAATGCCTGTCACGGTGGTGCGTGATGGAGGATCGATTTCGTTAACCATCGACTTGGTGGCGCGCCCTGACGGGTGAGTTCGCTGCCAAAACAGAGAGTTTTTTTTTGCTGAGCGTGGTGTTCGGCGATTTCAACCTTTACGTCTACAAGAATTGGTGACAGAATCCGACTCGAATCGAATCGACTGGGCCCGCAGCCAGACGATCGAAGAGAGTTTCCAGCCTTGGCGATGGACGCCGCATTTGGTTGGGAGGATGCGAGAGCATTCGGATAACAACGCACCCACAACGCAAGGAGAGCGGACGTGCGAACTTTCGGCAAATCGGCCATCATGGTGGCCATCGTTACACTTACAACATTCGTGCCAGAATCTGTTTCGGCACAGGCCCCTGCACAGGCTCCTGCACAGGCCTCCCCGAGTATGGGGCATCGCATCGCTGTCGTCGATGTTGCCTACATCTTCAAGACTCATCCAGGGATTCGGGCTGAAGTAGCGAGCATTGAGAACGACATGAAGGCTTTCCAAGCGGAAGTCAAAACCAAGCAAACTGAGCTTCAGCAGCTTGCTGGGAAGTTGAAGCAGTACAAGGTCGGTACCGTAGAGTATCAGGGATTGGAGAAGCAGATCGCTCAGGGCGACTCAGAACTTCGGCTTCAGATGGCTGGCAAGAAACGCGAGTTGGCTGATGCAGAAGCTCGGATTTATTTCCAGAATTACGAGCGTATTACCGCTGGTGTGAAGGTGATGGCAGACTTCTACAAGATCAACCTTGTGCTTCGCTACAACAGCGACAAGATGGATCTTGAAAAGCCGGACACTGTGATCCGTGGTGTGATGAGAAACATTGTTCACCACGACGAAGATCTCGATATGACCAAGGCGATCATGCAGTACCTGACCAAGCAGATGGGACAGCAGGCTGCTGTTCCTGCGTCAGGTGTTCAACGCTGAGTTAGGTTTTGTCGCTGGTGTCGGTCTTTGAACCGTATGGCGAAGGTTTGAATCGCCACGTTTTGGCGTGGCGATTTAACCAGTGAGGCGTGGGTCAATTTCGTCCACGCAATTTTGATGAGTCACCGTTCTGGCAAGGATGCTGGGACAATTAGTGCAGGGAGGCCATGGCGTGAACCCTTCGCGCAACGAACATACGATCGCTGTCTCGTGTGAGGTCAGTGGAAGAGGCTATTGGAGTGGAAAGGAGGTTCGGGTCATCATTCACCCGGCATCTCTTGGTACAGGTGTTCGCCTGATCCGTTCTGATTTGCCGGCGATCCCTGTTTGTGAGGGGCTCGTCAGTCGGCGGTATGACGCCAATCTTAGAACCAATCTTGCTCACGGTGAAGCGACTTTTCAGATGGTCGAACATCTGATGGCTGCGTTGTACGCGCTGGAGATTGATAACTGCATCTGCGAGATTGATGCTGAAGAACTTCCGTCGCTGGACGGCAGTAGCTTCGAGTTTGTCGAGCAGTTGAGTAACGCGGGGTTGATTGTCCAGGCTGCCCCCAGAAAGCGATTGGTGATTCGTGATCGTCTTCGCATTGGGACCATGGATGGATGGATTGAAGCGGTTCCCTCGCGTGCAGGTGAATCTTACTTCGAGTATCAACTCAGTTTTGATGATCAGACTCCGATTGCCCCTCAGGCCTTTGGAGTGGAGTTGACTCCGAATCGTTTCATGCGAGAAGTTGCACCAGCCCGGACTTTCGTGACGAAGGCTCAGGCTGATCAGATTCGGGGGGCCGGCTTGGCTTCTCATGTCACGAATCAGGATCTGCTGGTCATTGGCAGCGATGGCCCCGTTGATAACGAGTATCGATTCCGAAACGAGTGCGCGCGGCACAAGACGTTGGATTTGATTGGTGATCTGGCATTGGCTGGGGTGGACCTCATCGGAAGATTTACTTCTTTCCGCGGTGGCCACAATTTGAACGGGCAGTTGGCTGCCCATTTGGCTGAAATGGCAGCGCAGGAATCTCACGGGACGAAGTCTTCTTTTGTGAAGCAGCCAAAGGCGGCCTAGCGTCGAGTGTGGGATTCTGAAATGAATGCGTTACAAGCGAAGTACATGAACACGGAGCAAAAATGAGCACGTCTATCGCTCAAA
Organism: Planctomycetaceae bacterium; assembly: GCA_002862205.1. GTDB lineage: Bacteria > Planctomycetota > Planctomycetia > Pirellulales > Pirellulaceae > Rubripirellula. The sequence continues at coordinate 10,944 of PKCN01000193.1, forward strand.
CCGCTGTTGTTGACCCCCGAGCCAGGATCGGCGTGAATGTCCGGATTGGGCACTTTTGTGTGATTGGGCCGGAAGTATCCATTGGCGATAACACCAGGGTTGAGGATCACGTTGTCATTTCAGGCGTTTCGAGCCTTGGTGAAGATAATCATATCTTTCAGGGGTGTGTGATTGGTGGGCATCCTCAGGACACCAGTTATGAAAATACGCCGACGCGAGTTGAGATTGGTCATGGCAACACGATCCGTGAAAATTGCACGGTCAATCGCGGTACGGAAAAAGACAAGGGTGTCACGCGAGTCGGTGACAACAACTTTCTGATGACCGGCACGCACGTTGCGCATGACTGCACCCTCGGCGACCGGATTGTGATCGCCAATAATGGCATGCTTGGAGGGCACGTTCACATCGCCAATGATGTGACGCTGGCTGGCGGTGTTGGTGTTCATCACTTTGCTTCGATAGGCCAACTCAGTTTTGTCAGCAGCATGAGTCGTGTGCTGCATGATGTTCCACCTTACATGATTGTGGATGGTCAGCCGTCCAAGCCTCGTGCGGTGAATGCGATCGGCCTGAAGCGGCACGATTATCCCGAAGACGATATCAAGGTGCTGACACGCGCGTATCGTCTGCTGTATCGCTCCCGTGTGGGGGTTGAGACGGCTCGTGAGGAACTGATGAATAGCGGCCCCATACGGCCGGTGTTGAAACATTTGTTTGATTCTATTGACCAATCCAGCGACGGGCGGCACGGCCGCGGTCGTGATCGACGAAGGAAAGCAGCGTGAGCGAATTACGGATCGCAGTCATTGGTGCCGGCCATCTTGGACGCATTCATTCCAAGTTGTTGGGGCAGGTGGACGGGGCCAAGCTCGTCGCAGTCAGTGACCCTGTTGAAGCTGCGAGAAAGAACGCTGCTGAATTATTTGGCGTACCGGTTCATGCAGATTATCACGAGTGCCTGCCAGAGATCGATGCGGCTGTGATCGCGGCTCCTACAGACATGCACTCGGAGATCGCTGAAACCTTGCTCAGTGCGGGGAAGCATGTGCTGGTTGAGAAGCCACTGACGATCCAAAGTGTCGATGCGAATCGACTTGCCTCTTTGGCGGCAGCCCGAAGGCTGACTCTGCAGGTAGGGCACGTTGAGCGTTTCAATCCGGCGTTTACAGCGTTGGAAAAGTTGGCCGTCGACGTCAAATATGTCGAAGCAGTGCGTGCCTCGAGCTTTCCCGGACGTTGTCTTGATGTTGGCGTCGTGATGGATTTGATGATCCACGATTTGGACTTGATCCTGTCCATGACCGACGCATCAGTGAAATCTGTCTCAGCAAGTGGGCTGGCGGTGATCAGTGATCACGAAGATCTGGCCGAAACCAGAATCGAGTTTGAGTGTGGTTTGGTGGCGAATGTGAAAGCGTCGCGAGTCAGTCCTGAACCCGCTCGGCAAATGCAGGTATTCGGTAGTCATGGGTTTGCGGAAATCGATTTCGGTGCGCCGGCGCTCTCCGTTGTAACGCCTTGTGACTCGGTCGTGCGTCGTGAGTTTGATCTTGCCAGCGAGACAGACAATCCTTTGGGCTACTCCGGGCAATTGTTCAGCGAACGTCTGCGGTGCGAAAAGCTTGAGCTTGAGCCGCGCAATGCCATCCTGGATGAGCTGCATGACTTTGTGATCAGTATCCAGACCGGGATCTCGCCCACCGTTGATGGTATTGCCGGAGCACGCGCTGTCGATCTGGCACAACGGGTGCTTGATTCGGTCGCTAAGCGATCCTGGTATGCCGACGCGACAACCAACGAAATGGGACCACACGCGACGGTCCGCGAGAGAATCGAGGACAGCAGTCGACGCATCCATCAGGATCGACGAGCAGCCTAGGTTGTGTGTGTTGGTTTACGGGCGTGATTTGTGGATGTCGGTGGAACTGCGTCGGTCAGATGCATGCTGGCGATCCGTGGGAGCGGAATGGACCGCGCACGCTTGAGTGGGCCTTTGAAAACGCGGG
>PKCN01000063.1 GCA_002862205.1 Planctomycetaceae bacterium
GTCATTTTCGATCGCGGGACCGACCGGAGAAGGCGTGACCACGCCCAATACATTTACCAGAGAACGTCGATGCAGCATGATTGACGAATTACGTGTTGTTTGAAATTAGGGGCCAACGATGCAGACAGCACTAATCCTCGGTTCGACTCGCGCAACCGTCAAGCATGAAAGTCTGGTGGGACAACGAATGGTGATCGTCCAACCTCTCATGCGGGACGAGACACCTGATGGACCACCTTTGATTGCCATTGATGCTTTCGGAGCACGCCGTGGTGACCACGTCATGCTAACCAGCGACGGCCTCTACGCACGCGACCTTACTAACAATGACAACACACCTGTGCGATGGAGCGTCATGGGGATTTTGGACGGATGAAGATGGAGCAGGACAGACACACCCAACAGCCAAATGCAAACGAGTCGGTCAACATTGCTGAGATCGTGCGGCAGGTGCTTGCCCGACTGAATTCTACTGCTGAAACAAGATACTCAACACAAACAGCGACTTCGACATCTCAAAACCAAACGACCTCTGCTGCCCTGACCGAAAAGATCATCACCAGCCGAACGATCCAAGAACTGAGCAAAAAGACATCTCAAATCTTTGTATCACCAACTGCGATCATCACTCCATCAGCACGCGACGACGCACGCAGCCGAAACATTGAAATACAACGCGCTGTCCAACTGCCTGAGGGACAGCAACCAGACCAACAGAAAATTGAAATCATCGATCATGCACAACCAGAGCGTGCCCAGGCTGTCAAACAACAACTGGCGTTTCGGGGCATCACCCATGGAACTGGCAGGATCGTACTCACTGAAACGCCTGCCAAAGAAGTGCATTTTCAGTGTGCAAGAAATAACGAAGTGGCGGTCATGATCGGATCATTTAACGACATACAGCGTTTCTCAGACGAAATCACACCCACCGTCTGGGTACTCGACATGCAACGCCTCACTTTCAGTGCCGTGGTCAATGCTGTGGCACAAATCAGCAAAACACGGAGAGTGGACCGATGAAAATTGCACGCACAATCGGAACAGTCACGCTGGCCAGAGCCCATCCTTTGATGGAGGCAGCAAACCTGCGATGCGTCGAATTAGTCGACACAGTGGAACGGATTCATGAAGAGCCACTAGGTGGCGAAACAATCATCGCCTGGGATTTGTGCAGTACAGGCATTGGTGACTTGGTGGCACTAGCTGAAGGCCCCGAATCTGCACAACCTTTTCGCCCGGACATCAAACCGCTGGACGCATCCATTGTCGCCCTGCTGGATCACATCGAATTAAATTGAAATCGTAGGCCGGGAAATCCGGCATTCCACAGTGCTGGCCAAATTGGCCCAGCCTACAAACAACAGGATCAACGAAATGCAAAATCTTCACAAAATCAAACAGGACATGTGCGACATTGGCAGTCGCATTTACAATCGTCAATTCGCTGCAGCAAACGATGGCAACATCACCGTTCGTGTCAGTGAAAACGAAGTACTCTGCACGCCAACGCTCCAGTGCAAAGGGTATCTGAAACCGGATGACATCGCGTTGATCGACATGACAGGAAAGCAGATTTCGGGCCGCAAGAAGCGATCGAGCGAGGCCTTGCTCCACTTGGAAATCTACCGTCAACGTGAAGACATCAAGAGCGTCGTTCACTGCCATCCACCACACGCGACAGCTTTCGCAATTGCACGTGAACCCATACCGCAGTGCATTCTCCCTGAAGTTGAGGTTTTCCTGGGCGATGTTCCGATCACCAAATACGAAACCCCTGGCGGTCAGAATTTTGCCGACACGATCATCCCCTTTGTGAACCGCACGAACATCATGATTCTCGCAAATCATGGTACTGTCAGTTATGGCGAAACTGTGGAACAGGCCTACTGGTGGACAGAGATTCTTGACTCTTATTGCCGGATGCTGATGCTGGCCAAACAACTTGGGAATGTTTCTTTTCTGGGTGGTCAGAAATCACAGGAGTTACTCGATCTGAAAGATCAGTGGGGCTACAAGGATCCACGGAACACATCCGACTACGAAGACTGCGACATCTGCGCCAACGACATTTTCCGAGATTCATGGGCTGAGTCAGGTGTCGAAAGACGCGCCTTTCCTGCTCCCCCAGCAGTGAAAACACCCGCCGCTCCTGCTGCTGCCGCTCCTGTAGCTGCTGGCAATGAGGCAGCGTTAGTCAAAGCGATCACTGACGAGGTGATCCGCCAGATGCAGAAAAGCTGAATGCTCCCAACCAAGTCAATCAGTTTATTTTCAAATCATTCAAGAACCATACAACCAAACAGTCAATCATCCATGAAAGTTTCGATCATTGGTGGCGGTGGCCTTGTCGGCTCGTGTGCCGCCTTCGCCCTGCAGTGCGGAGGCATCGCTCGCGAAATCGCGTTATTAGATGTCAATCAGGAACTGGCCGTCGGTCAGGCATTGGATCTGCAGCATGGCAGCCCAAGTGTTGCCGACCAGACCATCAGTGGGGGTGGATACGAACACATCCCCAGCAGTGATGTGATCTGCATCACCGCTGGATTGCGACGCAAACCAGATGAGTCACGTCTGGATCTGATTAATCGCAACACAGATCTCTTCGTTCAGATTCTCAATGACGTCAAAGCAGCTGGCCCCAAGCCATCAGCGATCGTTGTCGTCGTTAGCAATCCCGTTGATATTCTGACTTATGTAGCAGCCCAGAAACTGGGTTTGCCCATCGACCAAGTGATTGGCTTGGGAACACAACTGGACACGATTCGATTTTGCTCACTGATCGCCGAACAAATGGGCGCTCCACCAACCCAAACCAAGGCATTGATCCTTGGAGAACATGGGGAATCAATGGTACCAATTTGGAGCAGCGCAACGATTGCTGGTCTACCTCTGGACAAACAACCAGGATGGAATCCTGGACTCGCCAATCAACTCTTCACGCGAACTCGGGGCAGCGGCGCGGAAGTCATCAAACGCAAAGGTGGCGCTGGCTTTGCCGTTGGCATCGCAATTCAAGATGTGATTGAATCCATAGCACTCGATCGTCGTCGAGTGCTACCAGTCAGTAGCGTGCAATCCGGATGCTACGGCGTCCGCGATGTTGCCTTGTCTGTGCCAACAGTCATTGGCCGCCAAGGCGTGCTGGACCGTCAAGAAATTGAGCTATGGCCTAAAGAGATGCAAGGCATGAGAGCTAGTGGTGCGGCACTTCGAAAAACACTTGATGTCGTCCTGAAGCGGGTCGGTTAAACAACTCGCAGCAGGAAGTTCGACCCAAAACGATTGAAAGGCCGTGAATTGAATTCACGGCTTTTTTTGTTCGAGCTTCCGCGTTTGCAATCGCATTTCAGCCCATGTTGATGAGGTAACTCAACGGAACAGGAACTTGCCCACCAGAGCAGGGCAGTAGGACCCAACAATCGCTGCTCAAAATATGCGCGGCACAAATACTTGATGCGATCTTTGGCGTTCCCGTCCTGTGTCGTCCTACTGAAAACCAGTTACTTGACCAGCAGCAAGATCTCGCCCATCTGATCTCCACCCCTGCTTGGAACAGTGGCACCGTTCCTCATTCCCATGAATTTGAGGTTAAGCAGTGTGTCGGTCAACTGGTCGATTGTGCCATCATCGCTCAATAGTTGCAGCGATGAACTCTCATGACGCACTGCAGTTGGATCTTGACGCACTGAGCTGATCGCCCGCATCACGGGAGCATTCATCGCGAGACTCATCCCCACCGATTTCACGCCTACCCGATCTTTGATCAGCGTCAGATACAAACGGTCCAGTTCCTTTGCTGGAGCCTGCAGGTAAACAACTGCGGCCCCCTGAGACTTCTGGAGTGACGGGTTTTCAATCCCCCCTACCACCTCCTCAGATATTTTCTTCTGCCTGCTCGCCTTCAAGCCTATCCGCATCATCGCGGCATTGAATACATCCTGTTCCCTGCCTTCATCGGTAAGCTCAACATTGATGACCACTATTGATCCCAGAGTAACAGCAGGCTCAGCAGGTTCTGCCCCGACCGCCTTTGGCGAAAGCTCATTTGGTTTGGTGCCTGAATCCGGCATCGCTGCAACGGCATTTCCATCTACTTGAGGGCTCTGAACTCCGTCCTCTATCGGCTTTTCGAAATTTGGTGCTTCGGTCGTGCGAATAACACCGGAATTACCCGATTGGCTTGAGACAATCGCACTGGCAGGATCGGGCTGCAGTTTGATGCCCTCTGGCAGTTCCGGCACAGGCGGATCTGGCTTCACTTGAGCAATCTGGGAATTTGACTCTCCCGTCTCGCGTTCTTCCTCAGAACGCATCAGAAAAACTGCGAGCGCGATGGATGCGGCCAACCCAACCATGACCGCTGCGATTCGCCACGTCGATGAGTCCGATGCCGCGGGAGTGTTAACAGCAGTCTTATTGTCGAGTCGCACTAGCGGATGCTCGTCAGAAACCCCTTCAGAGCGTGCTCGCTGGACGGCTTCACCGATCACACGCTCAGCAAATCCGGGATCCAACCGAATATCGCTATCAGCGAAAGCGACGGCTTTGAGTGCCGATCTCAGTTCTTGAAGCTTTGCCAATTCCTCGGCAATCGAAGGATCCGTTTTCAGGAGCGTCTCTACACGAGCCAGCTCGTCGTCGGAAAGGACTTCGTCCAGGTAGCCCGTAAGCAGTTGATCGATTTGTGCTGGTGGGAGTGACATTTTGTTAAACCGTGTCGCCGCGATTCTCGGGCAAGCTCCATGTAAGCCCCCAACTGCCTAAAACGTAGTGTCGGGGCATAATAACTACAATCAGCCTCATCCGATGCTGCTGACAGGAGTTGGGATGCTACGGGGTCGCGCAAAGTTCCCAAAAGTGGTAAAAAACCCCGTTTTAACCAAGAAAACGAGCTTTTTTACGCCAAATCCTGCCTCGACATTTCCAATTTTTCTCCCACGCTTCAATATTCCCAACATGGATCAACGTGAAATCCTTCGCCAGAATCGGCAAGTCTACGAGGCGATGGCAGCAGCTGACTCCCCCCTCTGCAGACCGGCCAAGGACGAGGAACTGAGGGATCCGCTGGCAACGGTGGATGCCGCCGGCTGGCTGGGTGATTCGATTCAGGGCCGAAATCTGCTCTGTCTGGCGGCCGGAGGCGGACGCCAAAGCTCGCTCTACGCAGCCGCAGGAGCCAACGTCACCGTCGTGGATATCAGTGGTGCAATGCTTGAACTGGACCGCCGCGTGGCAGCCGAGCGGGGTTATTCGATTCGCCTCTTCGAGACTTCGATGGATCAACTCACCATGTTGCGCGACGGTGAATTTGACATCGTCATTCATCCCGTCAGCACCTGCTATCTCCCGAAAATCCAACCTGTCTTTTTGGAAGTCGCACGAGTCCTACGACCACAAGGCACCTATGTCAGCCAACACAAACAACCTACGAGCCTGCAAGCAACTCTGGACCGTGTCGAAGGAGGCTACCAGATACAACACAGCTATTACCGCGACACGCAAATACCAGCCGTCACATCGACAAGTACCAATAGCCGGCGACTGCGAGAATCTGGTGCGATCGAGTTCCTGCATCGATGGGAAGAAATCATTGGTGGCATGTGCCGCGCCGGATTTGTAATCGAAGATCTCAGTGAACCGATGCATGCCCGAAAAGATGCTCAAACTGGAACCTTCGCTGACCGAGCAAACTTCATCGCTCCCTACGTTCGGGTGAAAGCCAAAAGAAAAGGACAACTTGCCAGCGACGCCTCCCTGTGGCTGCCCGAAAGCTAAAACTGTGGCTGCCCGAAAGCTAAAACTGTGGCTGCCCGAAAGCTAAAACTGTGGCTGCCCGAAAGCGAATGGAATCGCCAACGTCATTTCATCGATTCCGCAATCGAACGCCCATCCCAATCACCGCGATTCCTGCGACCACCAGAACTGAAGTCAAAGCGACCCTCATCGCCCAAGCGTTGCCTGACGGAGCATCAAACTCTGGCTCGTTAGCAAGCCCCTGTTCTTTTTCGAGATCGGATGCTTGTGCATCTGTTTGCACACCTGCGTTCTGACCCGCATCTGCAGCACGGGAAACACCAGAAACCCCAGCGGGAATTTCGACCAACAGTGGATTCAATTCAGTTTGCGAGTCCACGATCACCACCGTATCACCACCAAGTGATTCGCTCCAGTTGGCTGACATCAGAAGGTCAACTCCGGGGTTCTGCGTTTTTACTGTGCAACTACATTCCCCTACCATGTATTGGCATGCATTCATGACTGTCTGGGCAGTCAACTCTCTCGCGTCAATCGTATCCAACATCCGACCTCTTCCAAAGATTGGAATCAACCATGGCCCGGATGAAGACGCTGCCAATCCATTCCCCATCGCTCGCAAAGCAAACTCGCTGTGATTATCAGAAGCCAGCCGGATAATTTGAAAATCCACCTTCAACGGAACATCGCAGCGCAAGACATCGTCAAGCGATGCCTCGGGATGCTGTTGCAGATACTCGTTTGCCCCCAGTCGAGGAATCACACCCTCAGGAATGGTGATTTCTGCCATTGCCTGCGTTACGCCAATACGTACGGTTTCCTCAACCTGCTGGTTAAGTTTTGAATCCTCACACTCGACTAACACAAAAACAGCAGAAGCCCCTGCAACTAATTCGTCAGCCACCTTGGAACGCAGCGGCGAACTGAGCCACTTCTCCGCCACAGCACTTGTGAAAGCCCCTTCCCAGCAGAGTCTTCGGCTACCACTTCGCTCGGGATAAAAAACTTGCAGGTGGGGAGTCTCGACCGCAGGATCGAAATCTTCCAGTTGCCACTGCTGTTGCGTGGAGAGTTCAGCAATATCAATGACCTGCACTTCAATATTCGCTGCTTCAGTTGCACTGGCTTCTGTGATGCGTTTGATCGCCTTGGCAACTTCCTGATCCGGTTCGCCATCAATCATCACAACCATGGTGTATCGATCCACATTCCAGCGTTCCAGCGCGTACCGAAAGACCGGCACTTTACAGGCGAAGGCAGTGGTAGGAATGATCCCGAATACTACCACCAACAGCCAGCACTGACGAATAGTGAATGTCTCTTTCGATCGTTCCATTGATGATCCCGACACCGCGTCATTGGCGCGTAGCGAAGGCATGAATGTGGCCAAAATCAGTACTCACGATCAGCATGCCTGCTGTAATCGCCAGACCATGTGCCGTCCCAGCTAATTCCTCTTGCCAAAGAAGCTTTCCATCAGTCGCAGAGTAAGCTCGAACGCTGCCGTTGAGCCCGACAATGACGGCATTGCCTGCCTTCACCATATCGAATGGAACATTCGATTCGACTTCCCAAAGCCAAGCATCCTGTAGCTGTTTCTGGGCTTCCAGCAACAATGGCTTTGCCTGTTCCGCAGTGATCTTTTTGCTTTTCACATCACTCTGAATTTTCCGCATCCCATCTTGAGCCTGCACATTCAGACTACGGTCAAGGCATTTCAACTTTCCATCGGTTGCCAACCACGCAAGATCACCGGCGACCAGGATTCGATTTGTCCCCGTAAAGGAAGCAACCGACGCATTTGAATCAAGATCAGCGACCCGGATCTGATCGTCTCTCTCTTTCTGGTGAGGTGGACCAGCAAAAAGCATGTCGTCCTCGGAAAGGATACAGAAAACGCCACCTGCTTCACCAATTTTTCCACGCGGCGTCCCATCCCCCCGATCAAACGCAAGCGGCGCTGCACGTCCTTGTGGTACGAACAGTTTTTTCGACGATGCCAGAAGGGCACCCTGCAGAGTCACATTCGCGAGCTCACGACGAAATCCCTGCTCACTTCCCAACTCCACCTCACCTGTGATTGCATCAACAGACCACAGGTAAGACTTTTCCCATGGCACCAGAGAGCCTGCAAAAATCGCTTGTTGCCCCTCTACCAAAACGCCTGTACGGATCGGCCACAGCGACATCAATTTACGATTACTGGTGATGCGACGATTGTCCTCCGCGGCTCTTATTCGCCAAACCAGCTCGCCAGAAGATTTGTTACAACAATAGGCGAAACCATCATCCGAACCGAAGTAAATATTTCCGTTAGCGATCGTTGGAGGCAAGCGAACGGCCGCGCCTGTGAAGTGGACCCAGTTTTCTTCGCCAGTTTGCAGATCCAGCGAGTGAATCGCATCATCTGCAGAGGAACCAAAGAAAAGCGATTTCCCATCGGCAGTGACGTAAAAACAGGGATCAAAATTACGCATTGACTGCAAGCCACTATTGCCCGAATAGGCATCCCATTTGGCTGGTCCCGTCCAGGCCATTTGCGGCGGTAACACTGAACGATGCACCCACTTGATCGTCAAAGGAAATTCCAGACTTGATGAGGTAACACCACTGCGACGATTATCGTGTCGATAAGTTTTCCACTCGGATGCAGAATCTCCCACAACGGCAGCACCACCCGTTTCAACATCGGATTGGGCCACTACCACCCCAATGCTCACCCCTGACACGAGGCCAAACAGGCAAGATACGACAAGCAACTTTGACGCTTGTTTCATGGTTTGTCTCAACAGGTTCATTTCTCCGCTCCTTGCTGATCAACCGATTCACTCTTCTCAACAGGACCAGAAACGGGACGGCGCGGTCCAAAACCAATCGAGCATTCCATCCAACCACCGCATGAACAACCTCCACCTGCTTCGGGCGAGAACAGCATGCCCTGCGCTGGAATGGTGCTCAGCCAGCAACTCGGCCGCAGGCGGGTAAATTCGGTCCGCTTTCCCTGTTCAATCGACCAGAGCGACAAAGGCCCAGTTCCACCTCGATAAAGAATCGCCTCTCCGGTGCCGATTGGAGTCGCACAACCACGGCGTTTTCCCAACGTTCCCGTCTGAATTGTCTTTCCAGTGCTGGCGTCGAGGATATGCGGTTGCACAAACAACTTGCCTCCCATCAGGACGGCGTGCTGCATATGGGCCCCGTGATGATTCTCTGGCCAATTAACGTCCCGACTCCAAAGCGGCTCACCATCGCCGGAAGCATACGAAGCAAAATGGAATTGATTACCAGAGGAAGACTGCAAAACGAATTGATCATCATCCGCCAAACCAAAGGCAACCACTTGATCAGCAGCCTGAGAAGCAACCGGTTTCCGCCATCGCTGCTTGCCTGTTTTACGATCGAGACAAACCACCGACGCATCATTCCAGATCTGTTTATTTGTCAATTTCCCGGTCTTAAGCGTGCGTAGTTCGGGATCATTGACCTCGACAAAATAGATGGCATCTTTGACGATCGTGATCGTGGCCTGCACACCCGCATCCATGTCATATTTCCAAAGAACATCACCATATTTCTTGTCATAAGCAATGATTGAATCTGCACAAATCTTCGCTGTTGCTGAATCATCTTTGCCATCGTACCAAGCTGCCTTCTGCCAAAAATCTTCATAAATACTTTCGCCCTTGACTGCTGAACCGATAACCATGTCATCCGTCACTGCCACAAACCCCCATTCATGGTTTGCATTAAAAGGCTCAGGCAGTCGCAACGTGTTGAGCATTTCCCCAGTAGCCGCATCAATGATCCACAAACAATTGTGAGTCGCAGCATAAACACGATCACGATCAGCACACCAATTCCCGCAATCCCGAGGAATATTCACTCGACGCAAATCAGGAATTTCGAGCGACCACAAGATGGAACCGTTAAAAGCATCCAAAGCAACCATTCGGTTCATGCCTTGATGAAACAGTCGCCCGCCAACAGCAAGGGGTGCTGGCATCCGAGGGTTTCGGTCAATCCCAAAGTCTGCACCGGGCCTGCCGAGCCACCGCACTTCCAGTTCTCCTGCCTCATCGGCTCCTCCCAACGACTCACCCACAAAAGACTGATTGGCCGGCGATCCATATTGATGCCCCCATTCGGCCAGTTCAGAAACCTCGTTCAAATTCTGACACCACACATCCGCCCCCAGTTCAATCCATTCATCACCCGATTCATCGACTGGCTTTCCTATGCAGACGAGTGAACCTGACTTTGCAAGATGGCGTTTCGACTTGGCGATCTGTGGCGGAGAACAAATGACGAGATTCGCAAAGTCCTCTGGAATATCACTGGATTCCTGGGCGGTCAGACGGACGCCATACATCCCTGAGGCATACCACTGCTGGCGGAACCGCTGCATTTCTGATTGATCACGGCACGATGCAATGACCGTCATGGCAGTGCGTGCAGCGAGAACCTCAGCCCACTTTCCTGCCTGCTCGTCACTGACCACCGCGAAGCCCCCTTCATGGTTCAACTGCTTCACCAAAGCATCCAACAATTCCTCCGTAACGACACCTGCACCTTCAGATTTGTTCGATGCCTTTGAATTCGAAATCAACGGGGGTGCATAATTCATCCGCATATCAAATTCGAAAAAGGGACTCAGCAGTAATTTTCCGTCCTGCGTTGTGCCGAGTCGATAGTAATACGTCTGCCCCATTTCCAGACCTTTCAGCACAACCCGATGACTGGTGCCCTTTTCCGAAGACTCAACGATTTTTCCCAGTTTGCGAGTCAGGCCACAGGCGACTGAAGAAGGCCCGGCATGTACTGATTCCCATCTGACTTCAGCCGAAGTCGGATCCAAGAACCTCACGCCCACGCGAAATCCAGCATCCTTGGCCAACACGACCTGGGGCGGAATGATCGCGCAAGGAAAAAAAGTGGCCAAGGTGACCAGGAGACGAAAGAAAACAACACGTGACATCCCTTTGGCAAGCACGAGTTGTGACTGAGTCAGAATTGCAGCAAATGCCATGGCATGCATCTTGAATCCGAGTGACGGGGGCGAGAAGCATAGAGTTTAACAAACTTCCCATGCGGTTCGTGCCCCAATCCCCCTCCGATAACACAACTGCGAGCATTCCGAACGAAAACGCCTGCAATCGACGCCGCAAAACATGCTCAAACAGGCAACCATCCGATGAATGATCTCACCGCCTCCGAAGCGGGATCCACGCTCCGATGACACCCATGAATCATCCAAAGTGGCGCCCCAGCCATGAGGAAATCACTTGAAAAACATCTTCGCTGCCCCGATCATGAAATAGGTCATGACGCAGCCCTTCCCACTGACGAAGCGTGACATGTTCGCCTCCGCGAATCGCCAAATTCTGGCAAGCACTACGGTCAATCAAAGCATCATCAGCTCCATACATTACCAAGGCAGGAACATCGATCCGGCGAGCGTGATCTAATGCCCAACGACCCTGAGACAATAATTGAGTGGCGAGGTAGAGTCTGATGCGTGTGTGCATCCATGGATCTTCCGTAATCAAATTAGCTTGCTCACGATCAGTTGTCAGCATCTCGACATCCACTGGACGCTCGATCTGAATCCATGGCATCAGGTAGCCCGTCAACCAAGCAGCAAAGATGTGAGGACGAGGGGGAGGATCGGGTGGCAAGAGCATTGGCCCACAAAGAACGACGCCGTCAGGTTTGGCACTGGAGGAACCTGTTTCTTCCGAACACCTGAGCAGGTAATTCAGAACCAGATTGCCACCCATGCTATGGCCAAGCAGAACCTGTGGGATCGCGGGAAATTTTCGTGAGATTGTTTGGCAAGCTGATTCAATGTCTGCAAGAAGTCCGGAAAACGAGTCCACCCTTCCTCGACCACCAGGTGATCGTCCATGCCCGGGCAAATCAAATGCATAAGTGCACCAACCTGTTGCAAGAATGGATTCAGCCAGTGCCTGGTAACGGCCCCCATGGTCTCCTAATCCATGAACGACCAGGACGACCCCCGCGGGTGCCTTATCCCCACGCCACAGTCGACCATGCAGTTGCTCGCGCCGCCCTGTCATCAATGACTCGTGCTTCACAACTGAAGCCCTGGAAAAAATTGTTTTTTGGGACTGCAAGGAATCCGATTCGGACCACCGCAACGGTGCAATGCCCTCAAGTCAAACGCGATGGACCCGTGCTGATGCATGAAACCAAACAAACAACTCAACGTTCCATTGCATGACCGAACCCTGCTTTGCGTCCAGCGCAGCAGCGAGCAGGCGAACACCGACTTCTCCATCTCGATTGGCATTCCCTTCATATTACCGCGCAAACTAAACACACCCAAAGTGACAATCCGACAACGCCAATACTCTCATTGGATATCATTCGCCTCTCCGCACAACAACCACGGGAAACATCTCCCGATTCGAAGCCAAAGCGTAAAGAAGCGGAAAACAAGGGGTTCTCAAGGCAAACTGACGCTACGAAGTCCGACGTTTTGCCGCAAACGGGCAGCTTCGGCACAGAAACTGCTGTTTTCACTGGACAGTTGCCTGAGCAACTGCCAAGGTGACTCGTATTCAACTCAAATCCATCTACATGGAGGCGTAGGGACAGCATGTTCACTCGATTACTGGCTGCTTTTATTCTGGTGCCACTCATTGAACTGATGTTGCTGATTCAATTGGCCAAATACACCAGCCTCACAACGACAATCATGCTCGTCATTGTGACAGGGATCATTGGTTCGTGGCTGGCCCGCAGAGAGGGAGTCATGACGTGGTTTCGATTTCAGTCAGCACTTGCTGAGGGCAGGCCGCCCAGTCACGAAATCCAAGACGGTCTGATGATTGTGTTCGCTGCAGCGTTGTTGCTGACCCCCGGCCTACTCACTGACGCCCTCGGGTTCACACTTCTTTTACCTCAGGGACGAGAACTTATCCGTCGTACACTTCTAAAGCGTTACATGCAAAGATTTCAGGTGCAATTTCACCAACCCAGTGATTTCGTCCAAGAACCACTCAACCGCACACAACGCGACAGTTCATTCACCATCGACGCCGACTCCTTCCAGCGAAAAACGGAATAGACACACCGGAACCAGACGGCGATCCCACCACTGGTTGAATTGCCTGA
>PKCN01000064.1 GCA_002862205.1 Planctomycetaceae bacterium
ATCAGACTCAACCTGTGCATTGCTACTGACAGGCCACACGAAATTAGCGCAACATGAATACCCATCTATCGAGCTTCGTGCCGTGATTTTGGGTACTGCATTGCCAGTGGTGAGGAGTGCATGCAAGCTGACGCTTCGCTTGATGGTGAGCATAAGACAACCCACCGCGGGACACTGGGACGGTGATTCAAACCTGAAGATTCAAATTGAACAGCCGAGTATCAAGCAACGAACCGCGAATCGCTCTTTTCCCGCTAACAATCGCCAGAGGACGCCAGACACACAACAATCCATGCGATCAAAATTGTCTTGATTCATCCTGGTTCAAAGATGGGGCGTGGGTTGCTTATGGCACAGAGCGGGCTGAGCATCTTTTGAATGTCGCTGCTCGGAACATGCCCGCGTTTCCTGATCAACCCGAACACTTTCTTGACTGGTTACGGACGCGGTCCGAGTACGCAGAAGTTCCCGTGACTCAGCTACGTCAGCAATTCGTTCCCAGACACATTTTTGGTGATTACATCTGAGTAGTTTCGCTGTTGGTGCTGGAGGCACGGAGACCAGATGTACACATTGAGGTCGTTCGAATCGAAGACGAAGCAGTCGACATTGACGATCATGACAAAGTACGGATCCATCTGGCAAGCGGCAACAAGCTCCATGCCGATTCGGTCATTCTTGACACGGGCAATCAACCGCCCGCTCACCTGCCGATGAATCCTTCCTTGCACCACGACGCTCGGTATTGTGGTAACCCCTGGGAACCGTAGCTTTATCGTTTACCCCCGGACGAGGGTCACATTGTGTTGCTGGGAAAAGGATTGACGATGGTTGACGCTATGGTCACGCTGCGTACCTTGGGATGGCAGTGGAAAATCATCGCCATTTCCCGCAATGGCACCTTACCTCAATCACACTTCCGTGGCATCGCCTACCCCGCCTACCCCCACTACCTGGGCGAACACGAAGGCGAAACAAACCTCAACGTGCTGTTGCGTCTGGTAAGCGAAAACTGTGAGAGCCTTCGACGCATGAGTCAAAATCCGTCGATTGCCATCGACAAACTTCGACCCCACACGCAACAGCTATGGCAAAGCCTGTCAGATCGTAGAAAACGCATATTTATCACCGAGTCTGCCTCTCGCTGGAACGTGATGCGACACCGAATTGCTGTTCAAGTTCATGAACAGCTGACTGATTCAATTGATACTGGTCAACTTGCAATTGTTTCCGGATCAATCAAACATCTCGACGGAAAAGAAGATGGAACCGCGGTGCAGGTGAACACCGGAGAAGAACAGACACAGGTGTATCAAGGTGATCTGGTCATCAACTGCACCGGCCCTGACAGCCACTTTTCCACATGCGATTCAACGTTGTACCAAAACCTCATTCAGCGAGGTCTTGTAATCTGCGATCCCCTTGACATGGGGTTGGTGGCGGACGAAGAGTTCGCGGTGAACAAGGTGCATGCAGAACCACACGATCGAATCTATGCGATCGGACCGGTGCTCAAAGATTTGTTATGGGAAACCACCGCAGTGCCCGAGTTGAGGGTGCAGGCAAGTCAACTGGCAAGCAGCATCCTGAATCGCGACGTTGTCGAAATGCAAAGTAACGATGTGCTTGAGTACTACATTGAAGGATGCAAAGGTTGCATGTCCGCAGAGATATTCGGATCCTGAAGTGGTAGACCGCATCCTACCAGGCAGATGAATCCAACCGGATCATCGCCCCGGTGGTGGCGACTTTTGTTGATTTGCATGGAACCTTCCACCATCTCCATCACAACACGTCGCCATCCGCTGGTCTTTAGCCACGAGAACTCCTCTGTCCAACCGGTTCAACATCGCGTCTGTTGATTTTCGCGAGATTGACAAAAGCTAACAGCCTCAGTGTTTCGGATGGTATTTCCCGGACGGTCGCATCTTCGCTGCTCCACAAATCACCGGCAAAAATTCTGCAATTATCGAGGCCTCTGATTGTAAAGAAAGATTCCCACTCTCGAACGCGTGTCATGAGACTGATCCTAATGGCTGGTTTTTTTTCGGTACTGATAGAGCAAGCGACAGCTATCAGACGAACAATCGCTCGAAATATTAGTAAAAGCAAAAAATTACCTTTTCGGGGCAGCGACATTGCATGGGACAGCAATGTGTACGCGAACGAGATAGGCTGGAAACACCGAGGTGGGAGCGGTTGCCGTTCTACCAACGGGAAAAAGGGCAAGCACCGGAAACTGTTGCGAGAATCACTTTTTTTGAAAATGAATCCCACGAGGAACAAAGGTCAGCTCGCAAGCATCCTGATATCTGCATTATTCCTACATGGGACAATGCTCCAACGTGAAATTGGATACAAATTGCACTCGCTGATCGCGTTACGATTTGCCTTGCCCAGCTCTTTTGTCTGCCTGCGAGTCTTTTAGGTTTGATTCTGGTTTGGAACCGATGACGGCAAAAAGCACCAACCTCAGCCAGTTGAAATGCTTAAAGAGGAAGCCGAAAGGTACAAAACCTCGAAGCCCGACGAAAAACTCTCGTGCGATAGTCCACTCGTTCTCTGCTACGCGACCAATCGAGGTCCGGGCTCTCATCAGGTACGGGGTTCCAATCGACTACTCCACAGGCCCTTACGATGGTGTTGGCCACACCCTTTGAAATCCTGGGATTGCCGACGAGCCAAGCAACTGGACATGCCTGTAATCAACAGCTTTTCTGTATTGGCTAACTCTTTACTGGCGAACTCTGTACTGGCGAACTCTGGAATGGCGAACCAATAGCAGGAAAGTTCACCCATCCTGCACCAATTTCTGAAGGTGGGATCGACTCACCTTGATTGATTCCTCCAATTCCAAAGGTAATTCGAAGGCGGACAAGGGAATTTCAAACCCTTGCAGTTTGCTTCGCAGGGTTTCCTGCCAATCAGGCGGAAGTTCCCCTGATACAAATACGACAGGTCTGGCCTCATAAACCGGGTCTGGTTTTGACACGACGACTGCCTGCTCAACATCAAATGTTTCTTTGATTATCCGCTCGATTGTCTCCGGATAAATGTTCACCCCGCCCGATATGAACATGTTGTCGATACGACCATGCACAGATAATTGGCCACTGCCATCAACTTCTCCCAGGTCGCGGGTTGGAAACCAATCCTGGGCATTCAAGATCGAATGGACCTGACCATCGAAATAATAGCCGAGGCAGAGTGTTTTTCCGCGAACAAGAATTTCTCCCGTTTCATCAATTCGAAGTTCACAATTTGGTAGAACCTTTCCACTGCAATACGGATTTCCGTCGATCGTAGAAGTGGACACCTGCGACGCCATTTCAGTGAGTCCATAGGTCGTTAAGACCCGTGCGTTCCGCTTTCTTGCCGATCTGACAATTTTCGCATCAATTGCGCTTCCACCAAGCAAAACCCACTTGAGATCTGAAGGTGGAAATTCTGGTTCCTCCAACAGTCGACGGAGTTGTGTACTGACGACTGACAAGTGTGAAACGTTTGCTTCTTCAAGTGTTTTTGTTGAAAGCTTACGCCCTGATTTCATTGCAACGATGGCCGCACCCGCGACAGCGCATCGCACAACAACCGATAGTCCACTGACATGAAACATTGGCAATGACCAGAGCCATCGATCTGTGTGCGTCAACGGCATGTTGCTGGCCGCACCCTCGGCACTGGCGATGTGAGCCGCCATCGAATGCACAACTGCTTTGGGGTCGCCCGTACTGCCGGAACTGAGAATGATTGTTGCCGGCGATGCGGATATTTTATCCACGGGTGTTGGGATGGGTTGGGCAAGCTTGCCTGAAGCATACCGCTCAAGCGTCGGCAGCCACGTTGCATCAAGCATTCGCAGCAGTTCAGTTCGTCGCTCCGAGGGAATGCGATAGCTGACTGGGCAGGCGACCAGACCGCAGCGTTGAAGTGCCCAAAACGTGACTAAATCTTCGAGGTCATTGCCGGGGCACCACGCCACATGCTCACCTGGCCTCAGGCTTGCCAGATGATTGCGCGAGAAATCATCAATCTTTTCGCTCAACTCGGCATACGTTATCTGCACCTGACCATCAGTGAAAGCCAAACACTGCGGAACTTGCTCCGTGGCATCGTCGATCGGTGAAATCATGGCAGCAGACGCTCCAGTGACTCGCAATTGACTGCAAACTCCTCCAGAATCAAGCTCCCGTTCCGCACAGACGGGGAACGGATCAGCAAGTCGTCTTTCATGTAGGCAAGCGTATCCAACCCTGCCGGGGTGCCTGGTGAAAACTCGGCAGCAAGTTGCATAATACGTGCAATTCCTACTCCCGATTCAAAGGCAGAACTGAACACCTTCATTGTTTCTTCTGTCCCCAGTTCTGCGATCGCCTTTCGTCCACCAAGAATCGTGGGTTTGCAAATCAATGCTGTTACATTCGGCCACTTTTCAAGTGAATTTCCTCCCTTCAATGACTCGTCCAGTGCATAGCCAATACCGGTCGTGGCAAACAGCTTTTCCAGCTGATCAGGATCTTGAAGCGGTTCTTCGACGTATTCAATGTCGACGCCTTCTACTCGCTTGAAAAACTCCTCTGCCTCTTCAAACGTCCAGGCCTGATTCGCATCGAGCCTCAAGTGGATATCAGCAGGCAACAGATCGCGTACTTGCCGAACAAGCCGAATTTCGGAATCCAGTGCATTGCGTCCCACCTTGAGCTTCACGGCTGCAAAGCCCCGTTGACTACAATTCTTTGCGTCAGCCAGAATCTGCGTCTCATCGCCCAACAGCAGTCCGTTCAACGGAACCTGTAGGCGAGTTGGCATTGGCTCAACCAACGAAGACAACGCAAAGCTCAGCGCTGCAGGCACTGGCTTGTTGTTGTAATCGCCACGCAAAGCAGCAATAACATCGTCGATCGATTCACTGCTGAAACCAGGTAGAGGAGACGCTTCCGCCCAACGCCCGTTATGCTCCAGCAGGATTCCTTCCCGCTGAGAAACCGGGGTGCCGGCTAACATCACGTTGCGGCGAAAGGGAATCCGAAATCGATACGCATTGATCCCAGCAATTGAGCTCATCGACTCAATCCCAAACAAAACAGTACTGTAAAAACCAGAAGAAGTCCGGCTGTCATGCCCAGACAAGGTCTCAACCCGGTGCCATGATTACGCCAAACTTTCAGCACGACCGCCAAGCCGGGGATAATCACCAGTGATGCAACGGCGGGTCCCCAATTGAGTGGGCCTGCTTGAAATACCACAAAAGCAATGGGAACCAATGCACTTCCGACAATACAAATGGTGTACTGGAAACGGCCGAAGGTTTGCCCGAACCGCACAGCGAGCGTACGTTTCTCAGCTTCGCGGTCTTCGTCGATGTCCCGCAAATTATTCACGACCAACAACCCGGATGCCAACAAACCTGGCCCCAACCCAGCAACCACCGTGAGCCAGTCGAACACCAACGTTTGGATGTAATACGTGCCGGCGACTGCCACTGGCCCAAAGAAGAGAAGTACGAAGGGGTCTGCCAGTCCTGTGTACGCAAGGGAAAAACGTCCAGCAGTGTAGAGTACGCCAAACAGAATGCTGATAGCTCCCAGGACAAGAAATGGCCAACCCGCCCGCAGTGACACCAGACTTGCAAACAGGGCCGTGCAAGTGAACATGAAGATCGTGGCGATCAACATTGCACGTGGTGAAATCAGTCCACTCTGCACAGCACGCGTGGGACCTTTCCGTGCATCGGTATCAGCACCCTGGAAAAAATCGCAGTAGTCGTTGCAAAAGTTTGTCCCTATCTGGACGGAGACTGCCGCCAGCAGCGCACCGAGCATTCCCAGCAAGTGAAACCCACCGCTCTGGGCGGCAAGCGTTGTTCCGATCGCCACCGGAGACAAGGCTGCCAGCAAAGTTTTCGGTCGCGATGCGAGTATCCAATTGACGAGCATGCTTTGTGACACGTCAGCTAACAGCTCTCTAAAAATGGTATGGGTAGTCAGACCAGTCCGGTTTCCGTTTTTCCAAAAATGCGTCCCGACCCTCTTTCGCCTCTTCGGTCCCATAAGCGAGTCTCGTGGCCTCACCAGCAAACAGCTGTTGGCCAACCAGTCCATCATCGCTCAGGTTAAATGCGTATTTGATCATCCGCTGCGCGGTTGGACTTTTGGAGCAAATTTCCTTGGCCCAATCAAGCGCTTCTATTTCCAGTTTTTCGTGCGGCACTGCCGCGTTGACCGCACCTTGTTGACAAGCTTGCTCGGCAGTGTAGGTCCGACCAAGGAAGAAAATCTCTCGAGCAATCTTTTGCCCCACTTGCTTGGCCAAATAAGCTGAACCAAAGCCACCGTCAAAACTCGCTACGTCGGTATCGGTCTGCTTGAACTTGGCATGTTCCCGGGACGCAATGGTAAGATCGCAAACCACGTGCAAGCTATGCCCCCCGCCGACTGCCCAACCAGGTACCGCGCAAATGACGACCTTGGGCATGAATCGGATCAGCCTTTGACAATCCAGCACGTGCAATCGACCCACTCGATGCCGATCCATCGTCTGCGTGTTTTCGTCTTCAGCGTACTGATAGCCGCTTTGGCCACGCACTCGTTGGTCACCTCCCGAGCAAAACGCCCATCCGCCGTCCTTGGGAGAGGGTCCGTTTCCCGTCAAGATCACCGCGCCAACGTCACTCGACTGGCGTGCATGGTCAAGGGCCAAATGAAGTTCGTCGACCGTACGCGGACGAAACGCATTCCGCACTTCCGGACGATTGAAAGCAATCCGCACCGCCCCGACCTCTTTTGCACGATGGTACGTGATGTCAGTGAATTCGAAACCTGCCTGAGTCACCCAAAGGGCTGGATCGAAAATCTCGGAGACTTTATCTGTCATGAATATTCCAGCCTCTTGGATCCTGTTGCGTCTGATGGATTCCGTCACTTCCTGCATTGCTAATGCGTATGCTCAATGGTAAGCCGTCGCCAAGACTATCGTAACCCGGTGCCAATTCAAGTTCCCGGCAGAGCCCGCAAAAAATCACCAATGATCTGTGCCAATTCTTCGGTCTGTTCACGATGAACGATGTGACCGCTTTGCTTGACAATGACTGCTTTGCGATTGTTGGATTGCGACTCATCAACGATTCGCCTGGCGATGCTGCTGTACTTTTCATCTTTTTCTCCAGCAACCAACCAGACGGGTACCTCGATCGAGTTCAAACGTGGCCAGTAATTCGGCTGCTCTGCCACTGAAAATGTACGCAGCACCTTGGACCACAAAGCATCATCATGCTGCAATTTCCGTGCGATTTCGGAGTTGCGAACCTGATCCGGTATGGTTGCAAAAACAGGCTGTTGATACCACTTTTCGAGAAACACTTTTCTTTGCTCAGAGCTCGCCAGCTTTTCAAGTCTACCGGCCAGAACACTGTCGTGTTCAGAACGTTGCTTGCGTTGGCCATCCGACTCAATCCCGGGGTTGCCGGAAATCAAGATGAGACCGCCTATTCTTTCTGGAAATTCAATCGCCAGTGCCAATGCCAGACGTGCTCCCATCGAGTAACCGACCACGATCGACTGATCAGAAACCTGCTCTGCGAGTTTTCTTATGCCAGAATCCCAATTCTTGGCAGGCTGCATTTCTGGAGCATGAATTTCCAACGGGTGGATGAAGCCGCCGATTTCCGTATTCACACAGCACCGAATTTCATCCCAGTCTGTAGGATGGCCCATGAATCCATGGAGAAAAGTCAGCCTTGTTTGCTGCACCGGAGGATCTCTTTGCGAATCAGTTGTCGCACTTCCGTGTTGTATGTGCGGTCAGTGACGATCTCCATGACCACCGACTTGCGTTCGTCTACCGCCGCGTTGTAAGCACCGCGGAGCCCGGACATGCTAGTCACCCGCTGATAGGGAATGCCGAACATAGCGGCCGCATCCTTGAAATGGAAGGCGTGTGGAGTCGCAAAAAACTGCTCAAAGTGACTCGACTCACGAACAGGCAAAAGATCAAAAATATGGCCGCTCTGGTTATTGATAATCACAACAATCAACGGCCATGGCGACTTGGCAATCAGGGCAAGTGAATTCAGGTCATGCAAGGCAGATAGATCTCCCAGCATCACCGTCGTCGGACTCCCCGAGCCAATCGCTACTCCTGTTGCTGTTGCCAGTAAGCCGTCAATGCCACTGGCACCCCGATTGGCGAACACCGGTCTTGGGTCATCTGACTTCCGAGTTCCGTACCAGTCCAAATCGCGGATAGGCATGCTGTTACCAATAAAAAAGTTATCTGTTTCTGGACAGTTCCTACACAGAAAATGTGCAATCGCCGGTTCGCTCAATCGTTCCGTATCGACCAGATTTTTTTCGACCACTCTGTCGCGACCTCGTCCCGCGTCATGCCAGGCCTGCAAAAACTGATCCGATGTCGGCTCGCCGTCAACTATATCGACGAGGTTATCAAGCGTGGTTTGATGGGTCATCTGATCAAGCCGATTTGGATTGACAACTCTCCCTGTGGGAGTCAGGTGCACAAATAAAACATCGCGGTCACGCAATGTCTCTGTCCACTGATGCCAGGACTTGGAAGTGATTCTCCCACCCACGTGCAGAATTGTATCAGGCTTTGGCAGCGAAAAATCTGCCGGCAGTTCGAATGATCCAACACGAAGTCCACTGGTAACATCCGCCAGCAGCGGACAATGAAGCTTCTTCGAAAGTTTCAGTGCTTCAGTTGCTTCATCGGGGGTGCAACTACCCAACGCGATCAGAGTTTCACCTACCGTTTCTATTCGTATCGATTCTTTACCTGTCGATTTGTCGCCCTCATCTTTCAAGAGGGATGAATCAATCATTTCGGGTGTCGGTAGTTCGTTTTCCTGCTCGACAGTGAACGGCTCACGAAACATCCAGTTGAGATGCACAGGCCCATATCTGCTGGCACCAAAACATTCGTGCAGCGTTTTGACAAGAAAAGTCAGGTGACCAGCGAAATCGTTTGTGCTGCCTGGGGGATCGCCCTTTGAGTTCGTGTGCACACTCACGTCCTCGGGCGCGGGCATATGTCGGAACATCTCTGGATAATCCCCGAAGATATTCCGCTGTTCAATCGTTTGATTCGCACCGGTTCCGCGCAATTCGTCGGGTCGGTCAGCAGTGAACAAAAGCAGCGGAACGCCTTCGGTGGCAGCCTCAATCACTGCTGGAAACGCATTAGCGACTGCCGTTCCAGACGTGCAAACAAAAACCCCGGCCTTACCAGTGGATCTTCCATAGCCCAAAGCAGCGAACGCCAGACCACGTTCGTCAAAATGCTGAATGATTTTGACTTTGCCATGACGCGCCATTGCCAGCGTCAGCGGAGTACATCGCGAACCCGGGGCAACGAAGAAGTGATCCAAGCCCTGACGGTAACAGTATTCGATGATACTGGTGGCCCATGCGTGGTCATTCAAGCTTTCGCCCCAGAATTGTGTGACAACTTAACAGTTAATGTCTTTGTTGCAAAAAAGCTCCACCAGACCCAGATCGGACAATCCCTTTTAATGACTGAGTATGTCCATGAAATCCTGAATCTTATTTTCCAATTCGCACCATTCCTCCCCCGGTTCAGAGCCACGCACGATGCCAGCTCCTGAAAACAGTGAGAGGGTCTTGTCTTCGATAAAACCTGACCTGATTGCGACTGCAAATTCGGCGTCATCGGCTCCAATCCAACCGACTGGGCCAGCGTACCAGCCCCGATTGAACGGTTCAATCCTCGCAATCTCTGGCAACGCATTCTCGGTAGGGTAGCCACCCACTGCCGGAGTCGGATGAAGGCGACTAAGGAGCATGCAATCATCCACATCACGCTTCAAGGAGCCCTGAACATTCGACCGCAGATGCTGCTTTTTCGCTAATCGCAATAGCGAAGCTTGTTCATCGACTTCCAGATGCTCAACAAATTTGTGCAATTTCTGGCGGATACTCTTGCGGACTATATCGTGTTCCCTCTGATCCTTATCGCTATTGAGAAGCTCGTTTGCCAACTGGTCATCCGCGGCAACCGAATCGCCTCGCTTGCGGGTCCCGGCGATTACTTCACTCTGCAAAGAACTTTTGCGGCGACGAAAAAGACGCTCTGGAGTCGCTCCGAGAAACGCAACTGACTTTTCGTTGGCGGAACCTTGCCCGGAACGACAGTCGAAACAGAAAACGAAACAATCATGCGTCGCTTCCTTCAATCTCTCAGCCAAAAGGATGGGATCCAATGTCTCATCAAAGCTCAGACTGGTCTTGCGAGAAAGCACCAACTTTTCCACAGCCTCACTACGAATCAAGGCCAAAGCTTCGTCGACGCGTGTCTGCCAACCGTTGAAGTTTGGTGCATGGCAGACGCCCGTGGGCTCGGGCAACGTCTTCGCCGTTTTCGCCAGTTGGTCTCGCTTTTGTCCAATTTGTTCAAGGTCAAGCTGTGCCTGCTGTACGTCCTCGCGGCTCATCACTGTCACAACAGCGTGGCCATCAAGCAACTGAACCCGCGGCAGCGTGAAACGGCCCGCGCCCAAAACGTCCCATGACGATGAACCATCAAAGGAGAGTCCTCCGAAGAATTTCAGATCACTGCAACCCCGTAGTATTTCCCGACATTGACTAAATAGGCGTTTGACTGAACTGCCCTCGGCGACAGAAACGACTGCCGCCTCACCAACCCCAGCCCAAACCTGATCGGAACCACGATCCGACCAGACGAAACGTGGTAACGTGCCGCAATGATTCAACCAGTCCCAAGGTTGCACCTGGTCAACAGGCACCCGGACAACGGCCGGGAATTGAGTTGAGGGTGAGTCGAGTTCGTCGACCAACTGAGACAAGCGTGCTTTCGCCTCCTGTGGCAGACCTTCAATTTTGAGATTGCTTCGATTCATTGGACGCCTCTGTGAAGCAACTACGAAAACGCTACTCTAGGATTCGGGCACAAAAAACGCAGCACGGCCAGTGATTTGAATCTCCACACTACCGCCGACAGCCGGGTACGCAGCACAACATTCGAGCGACCACTGATATCGATCCCCGCCACACATCCACGCTCCGCAGATCGCGGACGGCTACGCTCCGCAAATCACCCACTGCCAGTTCTTTTAACCGATAATGGCAAGTGCGGATAACAAGTGCGTGAGAATCACGATTTCCCATCAAAACAGCCGCAAATGCAATGTCTGGGCCTGCCAGTGTAGTGAGTCCGCTCAGATTCGCGAAGGGCCTGTTTCCAGCCGCGCATGGGCAGCAGAACTCAGGCTTTCACGCTGCTGGCTGCATCCGTGTTTCGCTCCCCACAACGAACTCCTCCACGGGAAGCAGAATCCTCAGAATCCGTAGAAACAGATGTCCCGTTTTCACACATGCCACTCGTACCTACCCCGTTTAATCACTTGCATGCTAGCGCTGCTTGAATACCTCGCGATGATGCGGGGGACGATCGCAGTTGATATTCAGTGCAGAGCGAAAGATCGTGACGCATGCCTCCACCAACCGGAGGATTGCGCGAAACAAAGCAACACCATGAAGTGCTAAAACCAGATTTATCTTCTCGCTAACCAACCACCAAGCTTCGAATTTTGAAAGCTGGGAGACCCCTCACCCAACTTGCTTGGTCCGACCGGTTACCTTTAATCGCCGGCACCGTTAGCTGTGACGACCCCATGAGTGATGGCCGGAACCATGGCCCGACGAAACCGCGTTTTTGTTCATGGCACCGCACGCATTACTGCGCGTGCGCTGCTACGCAGAAGGCAAAGAAATTGTGCTGGAACTGGATCCGACAGAAACGGTATTCCCGCAACATGGCGTTGGGTGGTCAATCACAGCGTGGCACGACGGGCAAATGCTCCGCGTGGCACCTGGGCAATTAAGGCGACAAGCCTAGTCGGCATCGTTTTCAGGGCGTCACGATGTTGCTGGTTTGCGGCAGCGGTTGGCCTTGTTTTTTCGCGGAAACAAGAGGCCGGCTGTTGCTGTTTTTACTGATTAGACGGGCTCAGGGAAACACGAAAACCGAAGTCGTGTTCGCGGTACGACGGCTCGAAGCCGCACCGCCAAATCACGGCGGAGTAGCGCCAACTGCCACCACGGATCACGCGCATAAGGCCCCGCTCAGCACCCGTAGGATCCGCTGCCGTGCCGCTCGGGTAATCGACGTGCCAATCATGGCACCACTCCCAGACATTGCCGTGCATGTCGTACAGACCCCAAGCATTGGGTTGCTTGCTGCCTACTGGATGAGTCTTGTTGTCAGAGTTCTCACGGTACCAAGCGTACTCCTCAAACTCTGATTGCTCATCACCATAACTGTAGATCGTCGTCGTCCCAGCACGGCGGGCATACTCCCACTCCGCTTCGGTTGGCAACCGATAAACATTGCCTGCTGCTTTCTCCGCTGGCAATTCACTCAACTTGCGGCAAAACTCTACCGCATCCTCCCAACTCACCATTTCAACAGGGTTATTAGCAGCTTTGAAGTAACTCGGGTTAACCCCCATCACCTGTTCGTACTGAGCCTGCGTCACTTCATGGACGCCCATCTTGAAAGGTTTTGTGAGCGTTACTTCGTGTGCATATTTGCCATAACCCCTTGTGAAGGTGCCAGCGGGAATCAACTTAAAATCCATGCCGATGGCACTGGCTGATTCGGGCGAAACTCGCTCGCACCCGCACATCACAACAACAGCCACACAAACAACGGTAAATTTGAGAACACTCACGCTCGCCTCAGTGGTTAAAACTTGATTGATCACCCAAAAACATACAAATGACCCAACGCAAGAGCAGCGGGGTCGGGCGGGACTGCCTGTGGTGGAGTACAGTTCGCGCCCAAAAGCGGACACAAAATTTAGAATGTGATAATGTGCGGTCCGAACACAGGCCTCTC
>PKCN01000101.1 GCA_002862205.1 Planctomycetaceae bacterium
GGAATCATTCCAACCGCCTCGCCGCCATTTGCCCAAGTGAAGTGTGCTGCAGTCCAGACAAAATCCCACAAATCCGCGGGGGCTTCAAACTGCATACGAGCAATGCGCTGAAGTGGAACCCAATAGTACTGGCCATTCATGAATACCTCCATCACAGGCCCTAATCGTGAGTCCGCGTCAGCAATCCACTCAAAAGCACTCGAATCATTATTCTCCAGAGTGACCGTGCCGGACGTACCAGGTGCCAATTCGAAAGCTTCCTCTCGCAGCGACGCCGCTTTGGCAGGCTGTCCGTCAGCCAGAAGTTTGAGAGACTGCAGCAGAAGAGCAAGCCATCGGTCTGGCTCACCAAAAATCATCGGGGCTGACTTACCGTCGAATACAGACTGCCGCTCGCTCTCGCAGCGAATGGCTTCGCGATAAGCTTGTACCATTGCCAAATTGCCGGGATCTAAATCTCCAGCAACTTCTAACTGCGTGGCCGCACTTTCCCACTTACTTTGCACCGAAAGCAATTGAAAGAGGAAAACTCTGTACTTACCATTCGCAGGGTCCTGCTGGACTTCCCGCTTCAGCGCTGCTACCGCCCCCGACACGTCTCCTTCCCGTAATTTCTCTTCTGCCAGCATATTCTCATCTATTCGGTTTTGAGTAAGTGCAACCACTGACGGAAAGGCATCGAACTTTCCCGACTTTACGCTGGCGCGAGAAATGCGACAACGTCGAACATGAGCGTGGACAGGCATCAGGTTCAAATTGAATCCACGTGCCCAGCGTGCACGTGGATTCAATGAAACGAAATCTCAACAGTAATCGAACAACCGGACTTGTCGGCCTAAGTGTCGTCGTTCGCAGCGATATCCCACTTGAATACCTTCTCGGGACCGCCGGAGCCGTCTGGTTTTTGTTCTTTGTATTTGACTTCGACCTTGGCGAAGTTGAGCGTGATATTCTCAGTCAGGCGATCTTCACCACCTGACCCACCCGTGGAAACCGAGGTGATCATCACTTTCTGCATCTCAATGACGAGGTACTCAAGCGGTTTCTTCCCCGCCTTTCGCACGGTGAGCTTAGCATCGGTGAAGTGATCTCCATTTGCGACATAAAGCATCAGAATCGCAGATGCACTATCGATCCACTTGGTGATTGAGATGTCCTGGAAGTTGGCTTTGCCAGCACCTCCACCGCCACCAACATGAAAGCTGCCGGATTGCGACAAACCCCAACTCCAAGCGAGGACATCAATCTCCCCTTTGTGCTTGGCATCCTGAGCCTCCCCTTTGATCTCGCCCTTGAGTGCCAAAAACATGTCTACAGCCATAGTGTTCACTTTTCCTTTATTATTTGTATTGAAGTTTGAGTTGTGCTTCAGAAACAATAGTCATGCCAAAGTCGGCAGACAAACCAAGTTGCCCTCTGATCAACCACCTTTAGCTGATGGCAATTTCGAAACGAGGCGTAGGGAGACGGTCAAACCTTCCAGTTGGTAATGCGGTCGCAGGAAGAATTTGGAAGTGTAGTACCCAGGGTTGCCTTCAACCTCTTCTACAACAACTTCTGCGGCAGCGAGTGGTTTCTGTGCCTTCACCGTCTCGCTGGATGTGCCTGGATTTCCATCAACATATTGCATGACCCAATCCTGCAACCATGCCTGCATTTCCTTACGTTCTTTGAAGCTACCCACTTTGTCGCGGACAATGCATTTCAGGTAGTGTGCAAAACGACAGGTTGCGAACAGATACGGCAACCGGGCGCCAAGGTTCGCATTCGCCGTTGCATCAGGATCGTCATAAACCGCTGGCTCATGCAGCGACTGAGCGCCGATGAATGCAGCGAAGTCAGAGTTTTTCTTGTGAATCAATGGCATGAATCCATTCTTCGCCAATTCTGCCTCACGACGATCACTAATCGCAATCTCAGTAGGACACTTCATGTCAACTCCACCATCATCGGTGGGGAAAGTGTGGCAAGGCAACTCCTCAACAGCGCCGCCCGACTCAATCCCGCGAATCCTCGAACACCATCCATACATCTTGAAAGATCGTGTAATATTGGTGGCCATCGCGTAGGACGAATTAGCCCAACAATATTTGGTGCTGTCCGCGTCTTCTGTGACCTCCTCAAAGTCGAATTCTTCAACAGGGTCCGTTGCTGCCCCATAAGGCAACCTTGCGAGGAATCGAGGCATCGCCAAGCCGATGTACTTTGCATCCTCGGACTCCCGCAATGAACGCCAACCCGCATATTCGGGAGTCTGAAAGATCTTGGTCAAATCACGCGGATTGGTCAGTTCCTGCCAGCTATCCATCTGCATCACAGAGGGCGCAACTCCCGCAATGAAGGGCGCATGACAGGCAGCGGAAATCTTCGCCATCTCACCAAGCAACTCTACGTCCGGCGGACTGTGATCGAAATGAAAGTCACTTACCAGGCACCCGTAAGGTTCTCCGCCGAACTGCCCATACTCTTCTTCGTACATTTTCTTGAAGATAGGGCTTTGATCCCAAGCGGTGCCTTTGAATTTCTTCACGGTTTTGTGAAGATCCTTTTTGGAAATATTCATGACCCGGATTTTTAGCATTTCATCGGTCTCGGTATTATTTACCATGTAATGCAATCCACGCCACGCACCTTCAAGCTTCTGAAAATCTTCATGATGAAGAATTTCATTGACTTGCGTTGAGAGCTTGGAATCAATCTCGGCGATGATTGCCTCAACTGATTTCAAGGCATCATCTGATACCAAAGTTGTCTGCGACAGCGCTTGCTCTGCCAACGTTTTAACCGCTGTTTCAACCGCTTCTTTGGCTTGGTCTGACTTAGGGCGAAATTCCTTTTCAAGAAGCGAGGCAAAGTCGCCAGCTTCGATTGTTGCGCCTTCAGGCTGCGCATCGCCAGCAGATGTAGGATCGGTACTCATAAGTTTTACTCCTCAGAGGCGGGTGTTTCAGGGGAATCAGCATCGCCATCCGAAGGCTTTGCGGCAGCCGAAAGCGACTGCAATAAAGCTGGATCTTGAAGAGCCTTCGCAAGAAGGGCTTCGGCGCCATCCTTGCCATCCATGTAGGTCAGTAGATTTGAGAGTTGTGTGCGAGCTTGCAATAACTTGCTCAGCGAGTCGACGTTTCGAGCGACTGCTGCAGGGGAAAAATCGTCCATGCTTTCAAAGGTCAGGTCGACACTCATGTTCCCTTCGCCCGTGAGCGTATTGGGAACCGAGAATGCGGCACGAGGCTTCATCGACTTCAAACGCTCGTCGAAATTATCGACATCAATTTCAAGAGCCTTACGATCTGCAATGGCAGGCAGCGGCTCTTCCGGCTTGCCCGATAAATCGGCAAGCACCCCCATCACGAAAGGCAACTGAACTTTTTTCTCAGCACCGTAAACCTCAACGTCATATTCGATTTGGACGCGGGGCGCCCGATTCCTCGCAATGAATTTTTGACTACTGGTTTTCGCCATGTTTTTCTCCTTCTGAGATGCAAGACGCTAGGTTGATTGAATTGAAAAATTGTATTGCAAACGGAATTTCACCATGAATCGGAGGAACTCGTATCTTCCTCCACAGTTTGTGTTTCGTCAGCGTAGCCAGTTTCCATGATCGGGCCTGCTCCCCCACCCCAAGCCTCGGCTTGAGACACCGCATCTGGGGCCAAATCGCGGATAATGTCCAAAAAACTCTTCGATGCGAGGCGTTGCGCACGGCGAATGAGAAGCGGAAGCGGACTTGAGGGCTCGTTCCGCTCGTAGTATTCACAGACGCGATCGAGCGCTTTGATTGCGTCTTCACGCGTTGCAATACTCCCATCCAACCGGACTGATTGTTGGACAACTCCCCCTGAACCATTCTCAATATCTTTATCGATTGGCTCTGATGATTCATCTTCTTGTAAATCGACTTCCTCTTCCTCACCCCCTATTCCGAGACGCTGCAGTTGCGACTGCATGACCTCTGCCATTTGGGTAAAGAGGCTTTGCAGCGATTGGAGACTAACCGCCTGAGCGGCACCGACCTGCTCAGTCACCCAATTTTCAATCGCAGCGACATGCTCCGCGGCGTTTCGGACTGCTTCCTCCGTGGAAACGAGCGTTTCCGCATCCGCATCCGTAAACGCAGCATCAATCACCTCGGGCGTGGGACCACTCGGCTCTGCTTCCTGTGCGGTCTCTTCCTCTGCCCAAGCGCCACCACCGGTGGATTCTTCCCCCGACGACTCGCCCTCTTCGTGTGCATCCACGATTGCTCGCAGACCGAACTGTCCCATAGCTCTCGAGGAGACCATGGGACAATCTTGCAAATCACGGAGGAATCCACTTTCATCACATAGCGAAACAAGTGTGTTGATTCGGTAAGTGGGGTCGTTATTGTCGGATTCGTCCAACTCGGGATGGACAATTCCCCAATAGTCCTCGGTGTATCGACGAAGCAACTTCAGGGCAGACTCAACACCCAACAGGCCTTCGGAATGCAATAGGCAGCGAGCGAGGTAAACAGCAACCCGCATATCTTTGGTGCGTAGAAGTAAACTATCAACCTGCTTACGAACTTCCTTCCAATCGGGCGGCTCAGCAGCAACAACTGTGTCGCCAAACTGCTGGTCCCCCTTGCCCTGAGCCGCTCGCTCCATTTCGCCAAAAGCGGCGTCGTATTCGAGGTCGGGACCACAGGGCTCATCATCTGATACCGGCGCCAGGAGTTCTTCAATGTCTAACAAAACAAACTACTCTTGTGAGTCGAACGCGTAGATGAGCCCCGGAATCTCTCAGACATCCATGGATCAGTTCTAGCACGCGATTTTTGGCGACAGGAAACACTGTAGCGAGCAAAATGCCACTTGTGTTCCTGAGAGCCAGTATTTTAGCGAACTTGTTGGTTCCATTCTACTGCCCTAAGCTCACCCCAGGTACCTGCCCCGTCCTTTTCAACCGCCTGCCCCGCGGAGCTTTTTGGGTTGCGGAGCTTTGGTCTCAGCGGCCCCCAAGAGGGTTGGTCCAACCGCGAAATGCGCACCCTTAGAAAAGCCTACAGGGAGAAGAAGCCACGGCGTAGTCGCCCGGCTTTGGTTCAGGCTGCCCCCATCGAGTGACGCCCCAGTCTGAATCGATTTGCCGCATGCAAAATTTGGCCCAACCAACCGTCTTCTGGGTTCAAAAAGACCACCGAAGTTCTAATCGCATCATGGTTCGATACCAATGCATGCTGGAAACGCTCGCCCCCGCATTTATGCCCAGTTCGAAGATGCCAAAGTCACCTGATGTATCGCTCACAATCCGGAGACCGGGATAACAATTGAGAATTGTCTCTCCATCCAACCTGACCCAATCGTCGTCATTGGAATGCCCGGCAAGATCATCACCTTCATACTGCTGCCCTGAGAGCACCGTCCAGGCAACAAACTCGAATGTAGGTATCAATGCAAAACTATCAGCATCGTAGAGAACGCTAGCCGCTCCCATTCCCCAGCGAAGAATTTCTCCCGAAACATCAGGATCGCCGCCTAGCGGAAACCAGAGTTTCAGTTCGCTGTGGATCAGTAGATTGTCATTCTGCTTGTAGCGAGCAACTAAACCTGGCTCCATGGAAACATGCCCATTGCCGCGACCGCTCTTGCTGGAACCCGTTGCCATTTGCATTCGCAATACCTGCATCAGTTGCCACTGTTCACCGTCTGCCATCAGCGTCTTCGTCGTTAGCATCAGGTCGCCCAGGCCAGCAACGTTGCCCACAATCTCAGGGTCGACGAAAACGAGAGGAATTTCTGTACCAACAGTCATACGGGGCCCCCCCATTTCAAATTGAAATCGAATCTGTTGATAGTCAACGACTTCCGAACCGGTAGTACTGGGACCCTTGGGAGGCTTCGACCAAAAGTATTCAGCTCGATAGGGGTGATCCAACCCGTAGGCTGCATCAAACCGCAGACGAAGATTATTGAACGGCTGTGTAGGATCAATTTCAAATAGAGCAAAAGGCAGACGCTCCCTACCAACGCCCACGTCATAAGTTCCTTTCCCAAGACACCCCCCAAGCATCCGTAATACACCTTCAAAACGGCTATGTTGCCGTGTAGCAATGCGTTCAACCAGGCGTTCACGTTCGGGGTCGAATAATTGCAGCCCACCCAATGAGTTCTCTCTCAGCAACCCACCACGTATCCGTGATTCCCCTAAACGGCCGAAAACACCTCCAGCATCTGAAGCTGCCTTGAACTGCGATCGCTCGGCTGGCAAACGAGACACTGACAAGCTTGGACTTAACTCGCTTTCCTTTGATTCATCCAGCACGCGTACTCTCGGCTGCAACGTCACTCCACCGTCACGAGACGCCGCGGGCACTGCTGGCTGGAAGATGATCATCGGCCGCTTGTCCAATTCTGATTGGCGTTCCTCCACCGCTTCGAACGGTTTCAGTATTGCCGCGGTACCCTGATCGGAAATTGAGAACGGAGTCATTGAAAGCGGTTCTGAGAATGAATAGCTGAGTTCTCTCTGAGCACCAACTGCGTCGGAAGCTGATGGGATCAGTTCATCCACCACAATCAAACCAAGCTCGTCGGAGTCGGAAAAGTACTCTCCCTCGACCAAACGCGAGGGTGACTGGCCTGCAGCGGATGGACTGGACCGAAAATCAGCGAGTTGGAACGTGCCATCAACTTGTCCCAGTTGAGCTTTCGAGGAGTCACCCGGGGCTCCAACGCTCTCCCTCAGCGGTGAAAAAATCAGATTTTTTCCTTGCTTGGACGCGGCAGGTTCCGTCGGAGGCGTTCCCAACACCGCCACACAATGTATCTGCGTAAAGTCAGCAGAAAGCACCAACGACGGCACCAGCACGAATGCGAGCTGTGCCACGATTGATACAAGAATCATTCGCAAAGCATTAGTCACAAGCAGTCTCGAAATAAAAATCCACTGCAGTCCGATTTTTGAAAACTGTTCAAGTTAGCGGAAAATTCAACATGAACCGCGAGACACGAAGGGAGATATCCACACCAGAGGGAGTATCGACCGTATCGATCATCAATATTACGACAATTAGGTAAAGTTTCCGGATAGTTCCGGCAAATTTTCGGCCTTGAGTTGCCTCTGCCGTGGACGAATCCGGCAATCCTCCTGCTCTTGCGATAATTAATCGGCCCCATAAACGGATGTTGATAGGAGGGGCATAGGCGTGAAGCGCTGATGCCAACTCGGCCAAAACCACGTTCCACGCCCGCTGGGAGTAGGCGACTCCTTCAAATCCGTGCATAATCTGGTTAGATGGCAACACTGCGAGTTTCGGCGGGCACATCCGTGAGGTCCGTGTAACTGAGGCACAATTTGCGGCATAAGCACAATTGGCCGGGCTGGACCGTTTGGGTTGCTTGCTGAGATGGCAGGTGCTTCCATCGCATTCCGCCGGTTTTCGATATCTTGTCGCGTCGTCCTGAGAAATAGTTCTGGGCTCGGTTGATTTGAAAGGAATCCGGCTTCAGGTAAAACGGGCTTACGCTCACAGAAGGTTAGTTCAGGTATGAAGAACCCACCGGTCCATTGGTTTCAGGGCCTCTTTATTCGCCCTCAACATCTCCAGGCCGCAGACCGCCATTGGCAGGAGCATAGCCATACATCGCAGCAATGGGATCAGCCTTACGGCTACGGCATTCATAGCCTCAGCTACAGCAAAGATGCGCTCGCCACTGGCCTGTTTCGAGTCGAAGAACTCGAAGCTCGGCTTCGCGACGGAACGCTCGTTAGACTGCGATCCGGACAAGAGCTGGAGGTTGACCTGAAAGCAGCATTCGAACAACAGTCACAAGTTGACACGGCGACCACCATTAAAATTTATGTCGCGGTTCCCAAGCTAAACCTCGGCGGCGCGAACGTTGCAACTGAAACTAATGACAGTGCAAAGCGTTATACGCAAATTCAAAGTATGATCACAGATGAGAATGGTCAGGATGCAGCGCAAGTGATTGAATTTCGAGAATTTAATCTCACTCTCATTGTTGGCGAAGACCATGCAGGTCATGAAGTGCTACCGATTGCTCAGATCAAGAGTGCTAGCGATAGGGAAGTCCAGCCAGTGGTTGATGAGTCATACATCCCGCCTGTCTTATCAACCAGCGCTTGGCCGCATTTACGAAGACACTACATGCAAGGCATACGCGATGTGATCAGCGGTCACGTGGAGACATTGAGTGAACCTGTTCGCCAAATGCGTGTGGGCAGGCATAGTCTTGAACCGGCTGATTCTGGACGCGTTTCCATGCTCGATCGTCTCAATGAAGCCTACAGCACCCTCGATGTTCTGGCACCGGCCTTGGGTGTTCATCCTTTTCTGGCTTATCTTGAACTTGCCAGAGTGCTGGGGCGGCTTTCGATCTTCAGCAATGAACGACGGGCAATTGAGGTGGAACCTTATGACCATGACAATCTGGGCTTCATTTTCACAGATATCCGCGAGAAAATTCTGAAGATATTGTACAACACCCAGTTCGACGAGTACCTTCGCGCCAACTTTGAAGGATACCAGACAACGATGCAGGCCAGACTGGGCCCTGAATGGTTTGATCCGGATTGGGAGTGGTATCTGGGAGTTGAGCGAGGCGGATTCAGCGAAGCAGATCTTGATAACCTGCTCGAAAAGTCGAACGAGTGGTATTGGGTTTTCGGCAGCGCAGAGCAAGTTGAAGATTTTTTCCACGTGCGACAAGCAGGCCTCAAACGCGATTTGGTGCAGTCCACCATTCCTGACCTACCTTCAAGACAGTACTGGACATACTACAAAGTTTCTCAAGACGAATACGATTCACCAGCTTGGGCAGAAATTCGACGCACGCAAACGGTTGCAATGCGCATTCGCAACTTTGATGAACTCACTGGTGCCAGGCACCTCGATGTGCCAAGCCCTGATGGGAACCGTACACGACTCCGATTCGCCCTATTCGCTATCCGCAGCTGATTTATGACACCGCGATTTGCAGAGGTGATTGATCCGATATTGCTACATGTATTCTCTCTGCTAGAGAGAATAGATGAGGGTGTTGCAATTAGACCAGCAGAAGAAAAACGAACACTCGAAACAATGATCCGAGAAGCTGACTCGCATGCGGCGGCGTTTTCTGACCATTGGGAAATAGCCAAATACGCTTTGGTTTCCTGGATCGACGAAATGCTCGTTGATGCACACATCTGGTCCGGGCAGGACTGGTGGCGCGAGAACGTTCTGGAGTGGTCAATTTTCAATTCAAGACGTTGCAACGATCTTTATTACGTCAAAGCCAAAGAGACGCTCTCGGGGACAGCAGATGATTCATTGCAAATGACGTATGTCTGTGTTTTGCTGGGCTTCCGCGGACTTTATCGCGATTCCACTCGCAATCGAATGCTCATTGAAAAATACGGACTCCCGAAAGATCTGAACGCATGGAGCAGCGAATTCGCCAAAGCGGTATCGCAGGCCCGGAAGCGTTTGAGTGACGCCGGCACCGGTCAGGAAATCGAACGATCTGTCGTGCCTGCACTCCCGATGTCATCTCGCGTTCGACTCGCATGGCCGTGGTTGCTTGCAATCATACTAGCTGGATTAAATGTCCTGTACTTTTACAAATAGATCCCATAGTCCAGAGCAACAGTTCCCAGGACGAGGCAATGGCAAACGAATCCCCAACCGAGCCCAAAAAAAACAAGCCAAAGAAACCTTTTCTGCGTCGACTTCTACCACAATCGACGGCCGGGTGGACAGCTTGCTTCACCGCTTTTGTGCTGTTCATCACAGTCATGGTGGTTTGGTTGGTGCGCCGCTATCAGCCTGACAGCGTTGCTCCTCCTCATGCGATTAGTCTTGGACGCATGGTTGCCGAAGTGTTGTTAGTGCTAATTATACCGATATTTGTTTACTGGGGTGTGCGGCGTTGGAACCAAGTGATCGACGGCGAATTTCCTGACATCGACAAAGCATGGTCTGCGGGAATATCAGCATTGCAGGCCCAAGGCATCTCGACCAACAAGCTTCCCATCTTTCTGATTCTTGGTTCCTCCTCACGCAATTTGGAAAGTGAGCTTACACATGCACTGAATACGCGGCTCAAAATCGCCGGAATCCCGGATGAGAGCGGAATTGCTCACGCATTGCAGTGGTACGTCAGCGATGACGCGATCTACCTGTTCTGTCCCGGCGCAAGCTCTCTCAGCAAGGTGCTTCAAGCATGGCGACCAGCATCTCCTCGAACCAACAATCTTCCACGTCCGCAAAGTCGTTATTACACTCCCGAGTCTAGAAAATCGGCTGCAGAAAGCACACCGCAAACTGTCTCGCCAAAACCATCAAACAAGCCTCCAGAATCGGGAAAGCCTAAAGCCAGTTCCCTGCTAATGCCCAAGGAATCGTCGACGACCGGGCAAACGCCATCCCCCGCCGCTTCATCGCTCAAACCGCAACCAGCGAGCACGAGCCAATCTGCCCCATCTTATTTGGGAACTATCCAAATGCCTGGCGTCGAAACGCCATCCAATGCTTCAGGCAAGCTGTCCTCGGCAGGCAGTCTTCCAAGTCCTAACCCGGCCACGCGCAGCACTCCGGCAATGCCCAGCCTTTCCTCCTCGCCCGGCATGGGACCAGCGGCAGCTGATCCTCAGGTAGCATTCCCGATTTCGCCAACAGTAACCTCTGGTGAGGCAGGGCAGCCAACTGATTTCGTGGGCACCGTGAATTTTGCTCAGGCTTCGGGGGCCCAGAGCACCTCCCCACCAATCGGCTCAAGTCCTGCCATTGAGACCTCGGCAGATTCGGGCAATCCATCTCCACCTTTCAATCATGCCGGATCCCCCACATCGAACCGAGTTGCTGTAGACCAAGGCCAGTCGCATCCACCTCAGAAAAGTTCAAGAGCACCATTCAAGCAACGTCAGATTGCACTGCCGACCGACTTGGATGCCAGCGACGAACTTCCACGCTTACGGTACCTATGCCAGTTGTTGCAACGTACACGTCGCCCACGTTGTGGAGTGAATGGTATCATCACGCTTGTGCCCTTCGATATTGCGGCCGTGGGTCCTATGCAGCTATCGGCTCTTTCGCAGTCCGCACGGGGGGACCTGGAAACCATTCAGCATGCTTTGGGGATTCGTATCCCGGTGACTGCATTGCTGGTTGGCCTCGAGCAAGATCGTGGCTTCATTGAACTTGCACGACGGTTGCAGCCTGAGCTACTGGAACGTCGTCTTGGTGGCCGCTTTGATCTACGCAATCGTCCAACACCAAAAGAACTCAATAGTCACAGTGACCAAATATGTGATGCTTTCGAGAGTTGGGTCTACCGCTTGTTTGCAAGAGATGAGGCATTGGCGGAACATCGTGGCAATCGCAAACTTTACGAATTAATCAGTCGAATTCGCTACGAATTGAAGCCACGGCTACGGATTTTCCTGGGTCAGGCATTTGGGTGTGAATCCCCTGACGAAACACTCACGATCGAGGACGACAAGTCCTTTTTCTTCAGCGGATGCTATTTCGCCGCCACTGCTGCTACCACAGGTCGCCCCGCCTTCGTCAAAGGTGTGCTGCAAGATAAGCTGATCGACGAGCAATCACAGGTCGAGTGGACAGCAGCGACTTTGAGGAAGCAGCGTTTGGTAAGCCTATTTGCCAATCTCGGCTGGATCATCGTTGTGATTCTCGCAGTCATCCCACTGGTCAGTGCAGCCATCCCTCTTGTCAGAGCAGCCTTCAAGTGGGACTGAACAACTCTGCAATCTTGCCACAGTTCCCTGCTGACTTCCGCAACGTCTCAGGGTTGGGGAGATATAACTTCGAGACCAGGCGATTCTAAAATGGTGCTCCCAATCAAGCCCGGTTTCTCTCCGATTGGTAGTGAGCGTCCGTTCAGGCCAGGCATGGGATCCGGCAACTGCTCGTTTTGCTCGTGAAGCATTTCACTCGCCTCGGGTTTTGCAATTACCGGTTCAGGCTCTAACACGATGTCCAACTCGGTTTTCGAGGCAGACTTAGCAGTTCGAGAGTTCTTTAACGAGGAAAAATCATGCATGCGGGAATGAAGATCACCCGGCACTGACTTGATCCAACGTTTTAGCTTCGCCATTTTGCGGCCCGAAACCTTGACGCTGTGGCGTGGCCAGTCTCCCGCTGCCAAGTGAATATTCAGGGCTTCGAGAAGGGTCCCCATCTCGAAGTTCAGATTTTTAATCGCCAAAGCATGCTGGATTTTGGCTCGTAAGTAATTGTCATCGGCCTCCGCGCGTCGACGCTCCGAATCAAGCAGGATGTTGTAGTCAAACTTGGACTTTTCCCGATATTCAGGGCCTGTCAAAGTCTCGTACTGATCCACCGCTGCCTCGCGTCGCAGGGTAGCCAGCCCCAGGATTTCCTGGGCGCGTGCGCATTCACCTCTTGCATTGCTGATGCCATACATGACACGACGTTCAACCTCATCAAGAAGTGCCTGTTCACGTGACAACTCAAGTTGTGCATTGCGAACGGCGGAGTTGGCCAACCGTTGTCCCACTGGATAGGCAAGGCTTAAACCGGCCCACCATTCGTGTGTTGGAGTGTAAAACACATCGCCTGTCTCTGCTGAGACCACTCTGGTTCCATAAATCCGGTCTCCCAACCCACGATATCTGTAAGCACCGATCGCATCGAGACGTGGTTTCGTGAAAGCTCGGCTGGCGACCAGTTCTAGCCGCCTCTTTTCCACACGCAACTGCTGAGCACGTAGTTCGGTCCTTCGCATCAGAGCGTTGGATACAACATCGTTCCAGTCGTAGTTGATCGGTGCAGTGCTTGGTTTGCTTGT
>PKCN01000104.1 GCA_002862205.1 Planctomycetaceae bacterium
CCGCATGAACCCGGAAGACCGCATGAACCCGGAAGACCGCATGAACCCGGAAGACCGCTGGGGCAAGGCAGGCTTGGCGTCGATGTCGGGCCGCCCTGAATCAATTTGAAGAACAGGTTTTGGCGATCAAGGCAGTGGATTGCCGGAGGAATTTCACTGCCTTTCCCTGAATTACAACCACTCACTCGGAAGCACTGGCCGGGGAGCTATTCCCAGTAGGGTCGCCAGTAGGGTTGCCAGCAGGTTCGCCAGCAGGGTTGCCAGCAGGGTTGCCAGCAGGGGCGCCAGCAGAGGTGGGGTCGGTAAGCTTGGTTGGTTTCACCTTCGTCTTGTTTTGGGTCCCATCGGTTGCTCCCTCGCTTTCTTCAGCCCCCGTGCCGGACGGATTCTTTCCGATTGTTCCCTCGCTGGGCGCGGCGGGTTGGTTCAGGATCCTGGGGTTGCGTGACTGCCATGCTTTGGGCAATTCACCGTCGGAGCGATTTGCCATTTGTTCCAGCACGGCAACGTCCATTGAATTACTGCGGAACATGTACTCGCCACTTCCCAGCAACAAGTGCGCGCCGTTGGGATGGTCGCTGGCGAATCCACCCACATAAGCGGGCGTGACCGGAGGAACGTTGGTTTGATCGCCACGAATACGAGCTAGTTCTGCATTGATTCGATGGCCCGCGTCCCGCAGACTTGCACGGGTGCCACTCATCCAACCCAAATCTTCGTTGTAGGGTGAGAGCATTTCACCGATGAACAGCGTGTAGCCCAACCCGTCCGTGATGTCACTGTCAGTCATTGCACGATTCAGAATGAAGGTGCCGTTGTTGGTGGTGTCGATCGGAGTCTCAATCGATCCGGTGACGCCTGAGTAGCAGGTTGCGTTGTAACGGATGCCGCTCGCTGAGGGACAGATAAAGGTAGGGATCCGCAGTTCCCTCACGCTGGCGTTTTGTTTTGCATAAACGCTCGCATTCTGGTCAATCGCAGCGTACACGACTTCCGCATCCAGCATGGGTAGAATTGCCGCCGCCCAATTGTGGTGGAAACCCTTGGGTTCGCTGGCGATGGGGCCAGTCTTGTCCTGCGTCCCAATCGGGTAATGACCGTGCGTCATGTTGTACGAGGATAATCCAAGAGAGATTTGCACAAGATTTTGTGCGCAGTTGCTGCGGCGGGCTAATTCACGCATGGCCTGAACCGCGGGAAGAGACATTCCGATCATGATGCCGATGATGGCAATGACCACCAGCAGTTCAACAAGTGTGAATGCGGCCCGAGCGGATCGTTTTTCGGATATGAACAATGTCATCGTGCGGTTTCCGAGGGTGCTAGTCAGGTGATTGGTAGGTTCGCTGTTCATCGATTTGCCTGGTAGGGACCTGTTTCTCATGGCTCTGTTTCTGCTGGATTCACACGAGTCAATGAGGCCCGTTCAGTGCCGTCGGCAATCCAGCGGGCGGTGATGGTCGCTCCGTCGCGGATGACTTCAATTCGCTCATCGGACAGGTCATTGACTGGCAGAATGATTGGCACCATCTCAACAGCGGCAGCAGAATTGCGGGTGCAATCAATGGCCGCTTGCAACTGCCGTTGAAGATGGCTTTGAGCCACGCTTTTTCGTTCCGTCAGGACGCCACGAAGTGCGGTCTGAGTGAAGCCCATGACTACCATGGCGGTCGCAAGAATCAGGATCAGCAAGACTGCCCCGGATCTTTTCAAAGAGGGGTGTTTTGACGAAGCAGTGGTGGCGGGCGGCATGCTGGACTCCCATTTCAGTCGAAGATTCATGGTGACGTGCCTCTGCGTTTGAGCCTGCCCTCGATCACCCACGGATTGTGTTTGTCTGGCAAGTCAATCAGAAGTGTGAGGCGAGATTTAGCGATGGTCATGCGAGGCTCAGAATTCTTGGGTAGCAGAAAGCGTTCTGTTCGCAGGTTGTTTTGTCCCGCGGTTTCTGTCCGTGTCAGGATGTATTCTGCTGAGTTCCAGTCGTAGACCGTCGTCGACTTGTCGTGTTCCAATGTGACGGGCCACTGTTTCATGGGAATGCTTGCGTTGATTGTTTTGGAGGCGTCATTGCGAAGGGTATCTGCAATCCGCTGTGCATCTCGTCGACTCTGTCGGGCGTGAGTAAATTCAATCCCGTTATGGGTGATGGAGTTGAGAATTCCAACGCTGGCTATCGCAATGACGCTCATGAGGGAAAATGTCGCGAGCGTCTCAATCATTGAGTAGCCGCGTTGGCTTCGCGGACTGCCTGCAAACGGGCGAATCTGTGGTTGTTCGTGCGTGTCTCGCAATATCCCGCCAGCGATTCTTTTCAAGCTGGGTGTCATGAAGCGTGACCTCATGGGGGGGTGATTAGTCAAGATTGCTTGCCTCCGCCGTCTTTGGAGACGCCACTGCTGGGGCATCTGATTCTGTCTCTGCACCCGGCGGGTCATTCGCACTGGATAGTGGGGTGTCAGGGGATTCGAGAATCCATGCATGTGTGATTTTTACGGGAGCATCGTTGGCTGTTACATTGATTGTGAAATGGATGCCGCGCAATTCGCCGTCGCGTGGGTTGCCAGTCGTGAATTCGTTATTGTCAATCGTGACGAGGAAACCATCGGGTGTCGATAGCTGGTTCGCCACACGGGTTGCGTCCATCTCCGCGCGATTGATGCTTGACTGGCTTAGCCTGAGCGCG
The DNA here is from genome assembly GCA_002862205.1 of Planctomycetaceae bacterium. GTDB lineage: Bacteria > Planctomycetota > Planctomycetia > Pirellulales > Pirellulaceae > Rubripirellula. The sequence goes on from PKCN01000104.1 coordinate 2,687, forward strand.
GCGTTATCGGCCAGCAGCGACGCTGCAAGGTGCATGTTGGCTTTGCGGTTGATTTGGGCTGAGTTCTGTGTCCACTTCAATAGCCCCACCGCACAGGTTGTCAGCAGCAGCGTTGCCATCGTGCACTCGATCACAAGACTGCCTTGCCGCTGTCTTGCTGCCGTTCTGTGTGATTGCATGAGCTGTTGTTGCATGAGCTGGTTCTGAGTGTCGAGGGGACCAGAAGGGGTGTGTAATTGCATGGGAATGCGATGGCTTAGCGCGGACGAGTCAAGGAAAGTGTGAGGCCATAAAGCTCTGAAAAAAAATTGCTCGTAAAGAGGGAAATGCCGGTGGCCAGACAGAGGATCAGCGCAGGAAACATGATCGCCATGATCCAGTTCAGGTTGGAATTGGCATGGCGAATGTCTTGGCGGGCAATGGTTCGAAGAATTTCCGACATCCGCCGGGGAGTTGAGCCTTCGAGTAAAGCGCGGTCCGATTTGTGGATCCAGCCAGCCTCAGCAAGCGCCTCGGTTTCTGTATGACCGTTTGAAATTGCATTGAGCGCCTGCAGAAAGCTTTTGCGCCGCGAGCCTCGATGCAACATCAAGCCAACTTCACAGAAATGCATTAACGGGTAACCTGCCTCGATTGAGTTGGCAAGTGCGTTCAATGTCGTTGATTTCTGTGCTGCAGCGACGGGAAGGAGAGGGACCCCTAATGCGGAGAGGAGTCCGGACGGGACGCCAATGATCGCTGTCACGTAAAACATGATGACCCCAAGGCCGACCAAGCATGTTGTTATACGGATCCAGCCGCTATTGCTGGCAAGCGGAGCGGCTTCACCCGAAATGCTAGATTCGGACAACATGCTCTCCATCATTGGGAAGATGAACAGGTCGTAAAACAAGCTGCAAAAACAGATGACAATGCAGACGAAAATGAGGTAAAAGAGCTGGTATGCTGTGGAAAGATTGTTCTGCTTCTCAGTTTCTGGGACAGTTTGAAGCTGCTTTGGAGGCGTCGCTTCTGTTTCGCGAATGGGTAACGAGAATGCTAAGGCCGTTTCCATATCCAGGGGCAAGCCACTTGCAATTCCTGCGTGCAAAGGGGCTGCGCCGCCTGCAAGCTGACGCGCGTAAAAAGCGCAGCGGGAACGAAGGGGGCCGGAAGTGGAGAATGCTCTGGCTGTCTTTTCGACCGATCCATTGATACGCACGGTCGCTTGCAATGCTGAATTGAAATTCCTGATGTAGTTTCGGCGTGCACATGCCCAGTTCTGGAAAAAGAACAGCGTCAACAGCGCGGCTAACAGCAACCCGAAAAGATGGAAGAAGAACAGCAGCAGAAAAAAAGCAGTGGCCGCTGTGCCGATCATTAACACTGTTAAGGCGATTTCTCGGAGCATCGCTCTTGTTGACGCGATGGGGGATTGGCCTGTCATCTGTCTATTACAACCCTAGTTCGGATGTGAATTGGTACAGAGTGCTCCAGAAACTTCCAAGTGTCGTTGCAAGTGAGAACCAGAGGATAAGGCCTGCAGTGATCGTGGATGCCACAGGTGTGGCACCCAGCAGCAGGCTCAGTTTTCTTTGGGCTGATACTTCGTAGTGTTTGGCGATCACGAGCCAATCGTGGTGGGTTTCAGTATCCGAACGTGACATCAAGTTGATCAGCAAGGCTGATTCGGCATGGCAATGGGGGGCTTCCGAGATAGCGGGGTGGCCGGCCTCGACGCGATTGGCTGCTTCTTCGAGGTATTGGCGTTGTGGGACGCAATGAAGGGTGCTGGCGGTCACGCGAAAGGCGGTCGGGTAGGGCACGCCCAGCGAAAGCAAGCGGTTCATGGCATTGCCAATGGTGGTCAAGTCGATCGTGTTCCGAAAGTTCCGGAATCCCGGGACCCAGTTCCAACGCCATGCCAAGGGTAAGATCACGCAAATCACGCAACAGGTCGCAAGAAATGCGATGGACAGCCATGCTTGTTCGAAACTTGCTGTGTCTCCAGGCTGATGCCGATTGTCCGTCATACCCCACAAAGTCGGCGAGATGCGCAGCGGTTGTTGGAATAAATCAAGCGTTGTTTGGGTAGCGTGATGGAAATACACGACCATCAGGGTGCTGAGCACTGCAATGACAGTGATCACAAGCCAGCCAGCCAAGGCGCACAGCGATGCTCGCCTAAGCAGTGCTTCCCGTTCGGAGCAGAAAGTCAGCCAGCTCAGGAATGCCGTTCTCTCTGAACTGCATGCCAACGCGAGTTGGTCGGCGACTTGATCGGTTTGCGTGTGCGTGGCCATCATGACACGTCCGCATAAATCGGTGCAATAAAAATCAGCACCATGCCAAGGATCATGGCAATTCCCAAGCCAAAACTGACTGCCTGAGGTAATATCCGATGCAGGATCACCTCACGACGCCTGGCACTGTTCTCCGTTTCCAGAGCCAGTCGCCTGAGCTCTGCGCGTTGGATGTCGTTAGCAAATAAGGGTTGCGCAGGGTCGCCCAATGAGGTTTGGCGGGTGCTACGGCTGTTGACTTGTTCGGAAATGGAGTGTTCGCCTATGCCGTTCATCAGTTCCCGAACTCGCGGTGTTGAAAAACTGGCAGACTTGGTCTGGGCAAGCTCGGTTTCGCCTGCCATCAGGGCTGCGGTACGCAGGGCCTGAGTTTCTGGCACATGAGCGTCGAGCTGGGAAGCCAAGGTGGAGTAGAACAGGCTTTGGCGGATTGCAGCTGGTAGCTGTTGGGATCTGGCCAGGTAGATCGCCATCGCTCCCAGCATCACGCTGGCGATACATGGGGGTATCCACCAAGAATTTTCAACCCAAAACGAAGCTTGGACAGCGAGAGAAGGCCATTGGGTGACCAATTGTTCGTTGTCGCGAACGGTGGGAGCCAAGTGGATCACAAACATGGTGTAAGCCACAAACGTCAGGACGCAGGGGTAAAACCAGTTCAGACGAATCGTGTTCTTCAATTCATGACGCGTGCGAAGTGTTTCGGCAAAGTGGTGAAGCACTTCCGGATTTCCAGTTTGAGCGGCTCCGCGGATTGCCGCGGTCACTTGTCCTGCATCGTTGAGATTCAGCGTCTCAAAACACGCTTCCAGACTTTCACCATTTCCCATCCGAGTTAGCAAACTTGTTGCAGCTTGACCGAGGCGACCGTGTTGATGTTCAGCGATGCGTCTGAGTGACCCGGCAACAGGGACTTCACACTCAATCGCTGTTCCCACCTCGTCAAGCAGATCAGCTAGTTGCAAATCATTCAGTTGGGGCATCGTAGGGTTGCTCGGTGCACGTGGTTTGTTGTCGCTCGCGAATGGTTAATCGCTAAGGAAGCAAAATCTGTGGTGCAGGTTTCAGTGGCATGAGCTCGTGTTTGTGGGAAGAAGTTCTCTTGCCGCACCGGCCATACGGCCGCTCTCGATAGGCTACGATTGGGTGGAGTGTTGATCCCCCTATTAGGTTAGCGGATTCACACCCGTCTGTGGATTCAATTTTCTTTGCTGTGCCAATCAAGCGACTAGCTCGGTCTGGGGGCGGATTGGGACGGGACACGGAAACAGACGCGGGTATCCCAAACTTCTGGCTTCAGTGAGAACGGGAATGGGTAGTTTGGGGTGCGTTTGGTGGCAATGGGCATGGGATGGATCAATGGGAAAGCGGTTCGTGGTTCGTTCAGCAAGATTCTGTGACTCATGCGTTCGCCTTAGCCTGGTTTCGCTCGCGGTCTTGTGACTGGGCTAGATTTCTGCTGGGAACAGGCTGTTTATTCTTTGAAAAATATGGGGTCGATTGGCCCTTGCTGGTGGATCGGCGGGGATTTCGGATTGGAGTTGAGATGCATTCGAGGGACCAAGCTCAACCAACCAAATCGTGTTTGCGCGAGACCCATCGCACGTCGGAGTGGCGTGGTGGGAGGCCACCGGGTTGCTCGCTGGAAATGATCCCACTGTGCGAAACGTGGGTTTGTCGGGCTACATCCCCAGGTTTCAACTTTTCTCGGGTGCAGTCGTAGGAAACAGAAATTTAGCCGCGATTTCAACCAATCTGGATTTAGCAGTCGCCGGGGGGGTGGTACGACTTGTCCATTTCACTCCGTTTCGCTAGGATTCCGGCTCTCAGGTTGTGGCACAAACGTGTTTCCCACACCTTTATTCGTATTACCCAGCGGCAGATTGGGACGAAGGGCGAAGATTTAGTTACTAAATCGATGCTCTGGAAATCGCATTTTTGCGTGGTTTCTCGTAGCCCGTCGCGGACAAAAGAGGAGTTTTTAGTGGCTGATGCAATTGTCAAGGAAATGATTGAAGCAGGTGTTCACTTCGGACACCGTACCAGCTTGTGGAATCCAAAAATGTCTCCCTACATTTTTGGAAAGAAAAAACAGATTCACATTCTCGATATTCGGGAAACGCTGCGTGGTCTGCTTCGTGCAAAGAAATACTTGAGCCAAGTTGCTGCAGGTGGCAGCTTGATCTTGTTTGTTGGAACCAAGCGGCAAGCGGGTGAGGCTGTTGAGGCTCAAGCCCTTCGCTGCGGAATGCCATTCGTGAGCGAACGGTGGCTTGGTGGCACGCTGACCAACTTTCGTACGATCCGCAGTCGTCTCGGTAGACTCGAGGAACTTGAGGATTTGCGGGGCGGCGATAAAATCAACGAGTACAGCAAGAAGATGCAGTCTTCGTTGAATCGCGAATACCGCAAGATGTACCGGAACCTGAATGGTTTGCGGACGATGAACCGTCTTCCCGAATGTTTGTTCATTGTTGATCCAGGCAAGGAGCGGAACGCCGTTCGCGAAGCAAAGCGTCTGGGAATAGCAACGGTCGCTCTGATTGATACTGACAGCGATCCCTCCGATATCGATCTGCCCATTCCGGGTAACGATGACGGGATTCGTAGCGTTGAATTGGTGATGCGGAATCTCGCGGACGCCGTCAATGCTGGAAAGGGTCAACTTGCGATAAACAAAGCCAGTGCAAAAGCAGATAAAGCAAACGCAGCTGCTGCTGCCGCCGCTGAAGCCAGTGCTGCGGCCGCTGCTGCTGAAACCGCTGCTGCCGCCAAGCAAGAGCCCGCCTCCGAAGGTTGATGCGACCGGTAGTCGATGCCTTTGCCGCACGAGTTCATTCCAGTGCGGTGAGCAAAGTCAGCCAAGCACGGTCGTCTGGGAAGAAGATTCCCTGACATCGTGTCTGCTGATGGCAGACGACGGAAACCGCAAGTGATCAGGCCGAGCGGTGCACAAGGCCGAGGGTTGCGGAATGTGGTCGTGTTGATGGTGGTGGGTTCACCGCCGCGTCAGCACGATTCAAGGCCCAAGCCAACTGCCTCGTCCATGCACCATTGGCAGAAAACTCCGTTGTTCCCAAACGATACGGAACTCGGATGAAAACAACGAATGCACGAGCTGAGGACCTTCCTCAGGCGAAACTGAACCAAACATTTAAGTGTGTTATCACAATAGGATCCATTGAAGGAATATAATGTCTATTTCTGTCAAAGATGTAAGTGAACTGAGAAAAGCCACGGGTGCAGGCATGATGGACTGCAAGCAGGCTTTGAAAGAATCGGATGGTGATTTTGAGGGAGCTCTTGATTACCTGCGAAAGAAGGGCCAGAAGGTCGCAGCTAAACGCGCCGATCGTGACGCCAACGAGGGTGTTGTTGTAGCGCTGCTGAACGATGAGGGCACTCATGGAACGCTACTGGCGTTGAGCAGTGAGACTGATTTTGTGGCGAAGAACGACGAATTCATTGCTTTCGCCAACTCACTGGCTGAACTCGCCGCGAGTGCGAATGCAGCAACCAAGGACGATGTGCTGGCATTGGAAGTTGACGGGATGACTGTCGCTGAAAAACTGGTGGAAAAAACCGGAATCATCGGCGAGAAGATTGAAATTTCCGACTTCCAGACTGTGACCGGCGACACCATTGCTTCCTACATTCACGCAGGCTCGAAAATTGGTGTCCTCGTGTCCTATAAGGATGGTGGTAATGCGGAGGCTCCGGGCTTTTTCCGCAGCGTCGCAATGCACATTGCTGCCATGAGCCCGTCAATTCTGCACCCGTCGGAATTTGATGAAGAGTTTGTCAAAAAAGAAACCGAGGCTCTTCAGGCGCAGATCACGACTGAGAATGAGACCAATGCTCGCGAAAACCTTGGCAAGCCACAAAAGAATGTGCCCAAGTATGCCAGCCAGCGACAGTTGACTGCCGAAGTCATGGCGGAGGCCGAGGAGGCCATCAAGGCTCAATTGCAGACCGAGGGCAAACCCGAGAAAATCTGGAACAAGATCATTCCCGGGAAGCTCGAACGATTCGTTCAGGACAACACCCTGTTGGATCAGGAAAGATGCCTGCTCAGTCAGCAATACGCCCTGGATGACAGCAAAACCGTCGAAGCAGCGATCAAAGCTTTGAGCGATGATGCCGAGATCGCCGCTTTCCGTCGAGTTGCCGTGGGTTGATCGCGGTGAATCAGGAGCGAAAAATAAACTTGCTCCAAAAGATCATGCGAGCCTCGCCAAATCCCACTCGGATCGGCGAGGTTTTTCGTATGATGGAAGAAGTTTTATCCATCTTTGACAACAATCTTTCTGTTTCAGTAGCGAGCCAAGCATGCCCGAGGAATCCGAGTCCGATGACAAACCGTTGAGATATCGGCGTGTCATTCTGAAACTCAGTGGCGAGAGCCTTGCCGATTCGAGTGGACGTGGGATCAATGGTGAGGAAGCAGGAGCGATCGCTCGTCAGATTCGGCAGGCACACGCCTCAGGTTGTCAGATCGCAATCGTGATCGGCGGCGGTAATATCCTCCGCGGTGCGCAATTCTCAGGCACGAACGCTTTGGTGCAGGAAGCGACGGCACACTACATGGGAATGCTTGCGACCACAGTGAATTCACTCGCAATGCAGGATGCAATCGAGTCGCAGGGGTTGCAGACACGCGTGATGTCCGCCATTCCCATGGACAAGATCGCTGAGTCGTTCATCAGGCGGCGTGCCATCCGGCATCTTGAAAAAGGACGAATTGTCATCCTCTCTGGCGGAATCGGAAACCCGTTCGTTACCACTGATACTGCCGCAGCACAGCGAGCTTTGGAACTTGAAGCTGATGTGGTACTCAAGGCGACTCGTGTCGATGGTGTCTACAGTCACGACCCCGAAAAAAATCCACACGCCGTGCTCTACGACTCGCTCAGCTATAAAGAAGTCGTCAGCAAAAATTTGAAAGTCATGGACGCGACGGCAATCGCACTCTGCCAGGAGCATCAGAAACCTATCCTCGTTTTCAATTTCAAAAAAGACGGGAACATTGTCAAAGCCGTTTCGGGCGATAACGTGGGCACGTGGATCGGCCCAACTGATAACTTAGGCAGTTAGTGCCAGGAACAACGTCACTCCCTTACAAATCTAAATCTTATCACTAGGTCTTTACCCCAAGGACGCCAATATGCCTGCCGATGAAATCTTGATGGATGCCGAAGAACGCATGGAGAAAGCCATTGCCCACCTCGGTGACAGCCTTTCCGGAATTCGGACTGGAAGAGCAACGCCGGGTCTGGTCGATTCGATCAGGGTGGAAGTTTATGGATCGATGCAACCGCTCAAACAATTGGCGTCCGTCGGTACACCTGAGCCACAGCAAATTGTGATTCGCCCCTACGATGCAAGCACCATCAAGGAAATCGAAAAGGCGATTGTGGCCGGTGATCTGGGACTGAATCCCCAGAACGATGGCCGAATCATCCGCTTGAATGTCCCCGCCCTCTCCACTGAGGTGAGGAAGAAGATGGTCTCTCGTGTTAAGGAACTGGCTGAGGAAGCCAAAGTTTCATTGCGGAATATCCGTCGCGATTCGAACAAATCAGCTGATGCGGAGGAAAAAGCAAAGGATATCAGCGAAGATGATCGTGACAGTATTAAGGGTGAGGTGCAGGAACTGACCAAAAAGTATGAGACGCAAGTTTCCGAGATGGCGAAGACACGTGAAGCCGAAGTGATCGAAAGCTGAGGTCGTCCCTCGTTCGATACATCGTTGATGAATGGATTTTGATTCATGGATTTGGTTCATGGATTTGGTTCATGCAGGGGCACGCTATCACGGCGAGGCCCCTTTTTTTTATACTCGACTGGTGCTGGGCGTCCCGGCAAACCATGTCCGGCAAACCATGTCCGGCAAACCATGTCAGGTAAGCTATCTCAGGCAAACCATCTCAGGCAAACCAGGCCCGGTAATCCGGGCGTGACCGCTTGTGCACAAGCCGCCCCACCCAGCTGATGGGCTGCGCTGGAAATTATCCCCTCACAGAGGTCGGTTGAAATGAAGTTTCTTTGGAGTTTGGTATTCTTGGTCGTGAGCGTTGCCACGCTCAGTCGTGGCTCGATCGTGGCGCAGGAGCAAACCGTTGATTTTTCCCTGCCTGCGACGGATGACGGGTTGCCGGGAGCGGGCCCGATTCGGCGATATGGCTGGTTCACAAATCTATGGAAAAATCGACGCGCACAATTTGCGAAACGCGCTGCGGACGAAAAACATGCGGTTGTTTTTCTGGGTGACTCGATCACGCAGGGATGGGGTGATGATTTTCGTGGTGATTTTAAAAATCTCACTGTGGCCAACCGCGGAATCTCAGGTGATACGACTCGAGGAATGTTGATCCGACTGCGGCAGGATGTCATTGATCTGGAACCCTCAGCGGTTGTGATGCTGATGGGCACCAATGACCTTGAGGAAAATGCCGAGCCCAAGACAATCGCTGGCAATGTTAGTTTGATTGTGAATGAGTTAAAGCAATACGATCCCAACATGCCAATTGTGTTGTGTCTCGTCTTTCCAAGCAGTGCTTCAAAAAGTCGCCCTAACGCCAAAATTCAGAAACTCAATCAGCTAATGACCGCCCAGTTCAAGGGGAATCGGCAGGTCACCATGGTGGACACCTGGACGCTGTTCGCTGATGAAAATGGAGACGCAAGGAAAAGCGAGTTTCCAGATTTGTTGCACCCCAACAGAATCGGTTACGAAAAGTGGTTGGCGGCGATCTGGCCTGTGCTGGCAACCCATGGGTTCGTGGATAAGGAAAAACATGAAATGGAAGTCGAGGCCGGGTTCACCTCGCTATTCAATGGCACGGATCTCAGTGGTTGGGGCTATCGGCGGACCAGCGAACCAATGAGAAAGGCCAGGCAGAGGTGGTTGGGCCGCAAGCCAGGCAATGCGCCCGCGTGGCCGCTGGTCGATGAGGACGTCACGTTCGATCAAATGAAAGCGTCACCCGATGGCCGCTACGTTGCCATCAATGGAAGACTGGTGGTGACCACGCCGGCCGAAGGCAGGTCCATTCAGCAGCTTTGGACCAATCAAGAGATTCAAGGGGACTTTGTCCTGAAGCTGGAATTCCGCGCGACACCCAATGCAGATAGCGGTGTCTTCATACGGGGACCGCAACTGCAATGTCGTGACTTCCCACTCGCCGGGCCTTACAAAGACCTCAAAGAGTTTCGTCCGGGTGGCTGGAATGAACTGGTGGTTACTGTCAAAGATGCGGTCGCACGCTGCACTTGCAATGGGGAAGTGATTGAAGAGGCGTTGAAAGTTCCCGCATCCGGACCGATTGGACTTGAAGGCGATCGTGGGCAAATCGAATATCGGAGGCTGCGGATCAAGCAACTTTGATCTTGATCAAGCTTTTCAAGTCAGGGCAAACGCCAGATTGGCTCGCCGGATGTCCGATTCCCGCCGGGGGTCTGGCAATCTGGGCGGAATTTCAGGGGACATCGTTGGATGGCCCCCAATTGGTAACCCTGCTGGCAACCCAATTGGCAACCCTGCTGGCAGATCGTATTGGCAGGTTCTGGACGAGATGTCTGCTGATTTTCCACTGCCTGTTGACCTGTGCCGGGTTTCCGTCATCTGCTGACCATCTAGAATCTCGTCTTCTGATTGTTCCCCTTACCAGCGTCTGATAGCCATGCCTCGATACAACCCTTCCGAAATTGAACCTCGTTGGCAGGCTTATTGGGAAGAGAATTCGACCTTCAAGACACCTTCACAAGCGGGTGAAAAGAAACGCTACATCCTGGATATGTTTCCCTATCCAAGTGGTGATGGGTTGC
>PKCN01000430.1 GCA_002862205.1 Planctomycetaceae bacterium
CCAAGAGAGTCTTCGATTCATTTGTGTGCCCAGAGTTCTTGTGATTGCAAACATTGTGTTGGCGAACCGTGGAAACGGTTCCCCTTGGCTTGCATCGAGGAGACGTGTGACGGCGGATTACCAGTGTATCTCGCCCTGCAGACGAAAGGAGAATTTGGTGCCATAAGCGATGTCCACTCGGTTCCCGTAACCTGAACGCTAGGCGAGGCTTTCGCTCAACTAAAGCATGCCAGCGTGAAACAGGAGTGGGCCCCCCCGGACACCATCGCCGATGTTGCATTTTCCCTTCTGTCATATCCATGCTCAAGCAGTCTCGCCCTTCAATGTCGAAAAAAACAGGCAATCCCCCATTCGAGTGCAAGGGCTAGTGTTAGGTTGCCAAAGAAGGCTGCGTGAGGAAGTTTGCGGCAAGTTTGACGACTAGGTACACGGTGAACGGGTCAGGAAATAGTTACCGATCAATGGGACCAGAGAGACGAAACCGGAAAGGGGGATGGATCTATCTATGCAGCCTGATCCACCCCCTTTGGGGTATGCCGCCCCACCGAACAATACTGGGAGACAATCAAGGTTTATCATCATGCACTCACACAAAGTACGCCAATTACTATCATCCGCACTCTTGACTGCTGTTATCGCTAGTGGCGTAACGGCAGGTGCCGCAGAAGTTACGCCCTTTAAAGACACAATGTCGAGGGATAGGACCACAGCGGCTGGTTCAAAAGAGAAACGATCAGCCCCTGCGTTTTTAAACACTTCGACGCTCACCGGAAAAAATCCGCCAATTCCAACACTGGCATCAATCGGCAACGAAGAGACCGGAACCGCGAGCAAGAACGTACTCGCTAGCAATCTTCAGGACATCGTTGCAGGTGAGTCACCAAGCGACCTTGAATCTGCCAGCACTGAAATGCCGCTGATGGCACCGCCTGTAATGCCAAGCATTGACTGCCCTACATGCGACGACTGCAATGACAAGTGCCCGAAAAAAAATTCTCGAAACTTTTCGTTCCTTAACCGTCATGACTGCAACGTTGCGTTACCTTGGCTGGAATTGGACCTACTGGGATGGTGGGTCCAGCCAATGGACACACCGGTTCTTGTGACAAGGGCTCCGCGTGGATCAACCGGAGCGCTGGGCAACGCAGACACCACGATTGTGTATGGAGGCAAGGGCATTCTTGATGACATCCGCCTTGGACTTCGTGTGCGTGGTGGATTCTGGTTCGACTGCTACAGAACGTATGGAATTGAAGCTGACTACATCGGGCTGAGCGAGGAAAATGATAAGCGTGGTTTTGTATCCGGTGGGCTGGATACTTTTTCACGGCCTTACATTGACGCCATCACGAACACGAACAACGTCGAATTTGTAGCCTTCTTGCCGACCGCTCCGACTCCATTAGCCGGTTCTGGGGCAACTTCGGGTGGTCTGTTAATTCATGCTGAAAGTAATTTCAGCATGGCTGGAGCCCGGTTTGTGAGAAATTTAAGGAAGAGTTGCTGTGGGTCTCGAAGACTGGATGCCTTGATAGGGTACCGCTACGCGAGCCTCGACGACCGCTTAACGATTCTTGAAGATCTGACGAGTACTGATCCGTCTCTGCCCGCGACTCATTTCGACATTGCCGATGACTTCCAAAGCAGCAACACTTTTCATGGTGCCGACATCGGCTTACGACTCGAGAGAGAAATGCGACGTTGGTCATTCACCGGAATTCTCAAAATGGCCTTGGGAAACACCCGACAGCAAATCGACATCAATGGCCAAACTGTGACGACTGACGTGGTATCCGATACCAGTACAACCACCGCAGGTGGTCTGCTAACTCAACGCTCGAACATTGGTTCCTACCAACGGGATCGTTTTGCGATCATTCCTGCGTGTGAATTTCAGCTAGGCTACCGAGTCAACTGCAATCTGAAGGCCAACATTGGTTACAACTTCATGTACTGGAGTGACGTTACTCGAGCAGGCAACGCGATTGATCCTGTCGTGAATCCAAACTTTCTTCCGGGAGCTAGTGGACCAACAATTCCGGCCCGGCCAGAGTTCGCCTTCGACAGCCATGGGGTTTGGCTGCAAGGTCTGGACCTTGGCCTTGAATGGTGCTGGTAACCCCGCGCTTCTACACCGGGTTGCTTGAGCAGCACCCCTCATCGCCCTTGGCTCGGCAAATCGTTTGCCGAGCCATGTCTGCGTTTGCTGCTTCCGCCTAGATTTTGACCAAAGCGCATCGAGCATAAAACGCACCGAGGCTCTAAACGTGGCATTGAAAGTTGACTTTGGTTTTTACTGGATTCTAACGCCAGCAATTCTAGCACTGCATCATACTCCTGTTCATCCTGTTCAGGATTTGCCATGAAATGGTCAGTGGATTCTTCCCACACCTCTTCGCGAATAGGACTGAGTTTGCCTTCCGTTTCCGTTTGGTTTGAAATCACATTGAGAACGGACAGTGCGTCCATTGCTGTAACCGCGCCATCTCGATTGACATCAAGATGAGCACGTGGTGCGAGTATCGCACGAACTTGCCCTTCTGCCCCGCTTGTTCTTGAGCCACTAAGATGCTGCAGTGAGTTCAGGACTCGCAGTGCATCGAAAGCAGAGACAAAGCCATCAGCGTTCGTGTCACCATAAATATCAGTTTCGGAAACTGGATCCTGCAGATCGTAATTAGTGAGGCGTTGTGTACCGGGGATGGTAAACAGACTTCCATCCGCGTTCCCCAAGAACAATCGTTTCGACACCATGGATAACGCGATGGACTCGGTGAAGTTGTACAGCGCTCCGAACTGATCGACATCGACTACCACAGATTCAAATCGATCATTACCACCAACGGCTCCGCCAAGGTCGCCGGTAAAATAATCGTTATCAACGAATTTACCAGGTTGCAATTCGACTAGGTCATAATTCCCGGGCAGCAAATCAGCAAACTCGTAGAATACGATTGAATGAGTGGTGGTTTCACGCACCACGTTCCCGCCGTAAATGTCAACACCGGTCAACAGAATCGTCTTACCACCAATACCGTGATCTCGTTCGCTAACCGATTCGCTACGGTCCATGTCAACAATGACGAATCCCGAAAGGCAACCGGTACCAGTGAAGCCAGAATCCATAGTTGTGAGGCTATCGCCGGCACTGACACTCACCAATGAAGTGTTATCGTTGCCGCCATCTTCATCAAATGTCGGCACACTCCCGAGCGACTGGGTTGCAACGTTTCGGTAATCGCCTTCAAACAGGTTCGGGAATGAATAAGTCCCGTCCTGTTGACCATCAGGCGTCACGCCGGGTTCCGTTCCCGTGAATAGGGAAATATCGTCACCGGTTCCCTCAACCCCGTCGGGGCCCGGCCAGATGAGTTCAAGCTGGATTCCATTGATTGGTGGCTCGTCGGCCGTTTGCAATCCATTCGGATTCACATCATGCCAAATTCGGTCTCCAAGTTCTCCAAGTCCGTAAATCCCTGCATCTGCGGCGGTGACCGAACCGCCCGGCAACACGGCACGCAAGCCAGTCAGGCCCGTATTGGGATCGGCGTCACTAAAGTCCATAATGTCGTGACTGACAGCACGGGTGGCGGTAGCGACGAAGGCGTTTTGATCTCGGTTAGCATCAGGTGGGAGCGACCACAGGGATTTGGGTTGGCAAGTAGATTGTCGCACATCTAAGCGCGAACGATACTACAACTCTTGGATTCAGGATCGAAATGGAGTTTGGCCTCGCCGCTTTTGATCTGTCGCAACACGCTGGCAACTCGTTGGTCTACCGAGGAATGATCCGTACCATCACGCGTGACAAACTCAAGAACGATCGCCGCGAGTGTTTCGGTCGAAAGTTCCGCATGTGGAATCTGCATCCTTGGGTCCAATACCTACTGAGGCTCGGGGGTTGATGTCGATCTGAAATGCGTCAGCAGTGCCCATCCGAGTGAATACAAGTAAGTGCCAATGAAGGCGGCCGCGATAATGGGCAACGCGTTTGGTACGAGCCAAGCTACAACCAACGCCACATTGACAAGGCCAATCGCAACAGCCGACTTCGTCATCCCACGAATCATGAATGGTAGCTTCCAAGGCAGAGCCATCGTGATTGCATTGAGCACGAAAGCGACGATCAAATACGGTGATCCATCGAAGGAAAACTGCTCACTGAGCAGAAGAATGAAAAACACGTGTCGCACCAACTCATTCGTAGGTGATCCAGTGCCTGGCGTGGCATTCGGATCGAGCCGGGAAACGCTGCGTAATACCACCACCGCGATAGCAACGAGAGCGGCGGTCGTGCAAATACCACCAAATGCCATGCCCACGAACATCAAGATCATGCTGTGTGATACGGCATCGCAAACGTTATCGAGGCGAGCCCCAAATTGACTGCCGATTTTTAACTTCGCAGCCAATATGCCATCGAGATCATCCATCACATTGCAGTATATGATCAGTGGTATTAGGCACACGTCACCGGAACTGCCGAACAACAGGCACAGTGGCAGGACTCCCAGTATCGACGCGACATTCGCCAAATTTCGGTAGGTCAGGTGATTGATGTTTTTCAATGAGATTGAGTTCATTCCAGGGTAGGGGTGATCGTCGTTCCTAAAACCCTTAATGGCGGACTGACGATTTCGGATGAGACGTCAATCGGGAACATCAATTCTGCTTCTTGCAGGTCCTCTAACGTATCGATCTCGTACCAGCGACCTTTATCAAACGAAACCGCATCCATGGCGATACTGCCGTCTTTAAGCATTTCTGCAAGCACGGTTTCGTAGTATTCGTTGACACGTCCCGCCGTAACGTGTGAAGACAGATGCTGCGCAAATTTTCGCCACGTGTCTCTGGAAAAGCTGTACATATTGACGGTCTTGTGCATGATTTCGCCGTTAGCCTTCGCGCCTGCAAACTGAAATGCCGTAACATGCTGGGCAGTGTCAACGGTAACGGTCGTTCCATTCATCCAAGGCCGCATGCGAGAGACAGCCATTCGGTTTGGTTGCAACATTTCCTGCAGCAGAGATGCATCAAATACCACATCACTCTCGAGCAACAGACATGGCTCATCGATCGTCAACCGAGCCAGCCAGAGCGAATAGAGATTATTTGTGGTCGCGTAGCGTGGATTGATTACGAACTCGATATCCAGTTCGTCGGTTCTTTCCTCCAGGGATTCTCGAACGCGGTGATCCAGGTATCCAACGACAATCACGAGTCGCGTAAAACCATGCTCGCACAGCGACTGAATCAGACGTTGCAGAATCGTGACGCCACTTACTTCCGACAAGCATTTGGGGGCGTCATTAGTCAGAGGCTTGAGCCGACTTCCGGTGCCGGCAGCGAGCAGAACTGCCGTGCTTACTGATGCGTTAGCCTTGCTTAATGGAGGGTTAGTTGACTGAATCATGGTCAAGACGTTCTCGATTGAACTCGTGTTCAACAGTTTGAGGAGATTGCCAGTGCCGGGTGCTTTGCCAGCTTTCGAAGTCCCGACGCGGCGCGTCTGACTCGTTGACACACCGACTGGGATTGCGTGTCATCACTGCACGTTTCGCATCGATCTGCTGCACACGACCAAACGCTAGGTCGCAGCGTGAGCGGTTGGCGCCCGCGGTTCGTTATCAAAACGTAAACCGACGCCAATCATCGAAACGCTGCCGACGATGAACCAGCAGCGCGCCACCGATTGATGGTGGCTGGCGGTGTAAGAGCACCGCCAGATAGCTTGGGTCTAATAGCAACTCAAGCTCTTGATCAAACCCACAGCGGGAATCGCCTTGGAATATCCATGTGGGAATCTGACCGAACGCGTAAATGTCGTTTTTACGCAATCTCCAACCGTTACTGTAGCAAGATTCGCTGGATCTGTAAGGCCAATTCCCCTGTGTGGCTTCAGTCGCTGACCGTGATCGGGTGGACGATTTTACCGGTGACATTCATTGAGAACCGTTTCCACACCATATGTTGCGTGCCTAAGTCGCATCACTCTATCAACTTGGGCGGATTTCCAAAGATGCCAAGCCGATATGCGTTATGCTCAGCACAAGACAAGCGTAATTTGGAAAGCGATGTGTGTACTCCGATGACCCGATCATTAGATCTTCGTTCTATCTGAGTCCGTCAGATCTCTCGATAGTTGCTCCATCTATTGGATAATTTGCCGTCTAGTCGGCTGTTAGTTTTGTGAGTGTGACCTCGCAAAGATGTTAACCCGGATGGGTTGAAATCTGCGGTCGCACATTCTTTGGAAGCCTGGTTCACTGTGCACGCAACCGGGATTGCTTTATGAAACAATTATGCAGGAAAACGAAATGGCAAAAACACGCCATCGAACCTTTGAAATATTTGACTTCGTACAGGAAGCCAGCGACGCGCTCGCGTCCAAGTCAGCTCGCGTAAACACCTACCCCCTTGATCCTGACTTGTGGAGGTTTCGTCAATTTGACACGACCATCCTGCCATCTGGCGTGGTTCACGTTACGTTCAAGAAACACACGGACTCCAAGCCGGAATCGACAAGTGATCTTGGCAGGGACCTTGCCGACTTGGCTGATTCATTGACCAACGGTAGCCGTGTCTTGTTGGACTTCGAGGGCGTATTGGTTTTCGATGCAGGCGCAATTACCAAGCTAGGTCAATTCAGCGTTAAACTCCAAAACAAGGGCAGTCGAGTTGTCCTGTGCAATCTTGAAGCGGCCGTCCAATCATCGTTCTTCCCACATCTGAGCGCAAACGCACGCCCTCAGCCATAGACCTGGAGTCGGAGCCACCACGTTGATTTCGCTGTGGGCATCTTTTACTGATGTGTGAGAGAATTGCGAGAAACGCGGAGCAGTTGCCGGCCTCGAAACTCAATCGATGCCGTAAGCTGGCTTCGCTCTGCTGCTCTCCAATGGGTTCAGTTGGACGAGCAGATTTGGCTCCTTGCTAACTCGCCGAGAAAACACGCCGCTGAGCAACTTGGGTCGCACAGAACCAGCATCGGCCCAATGAATCGGGCACCGCCCTCAGTGGAACCCGCAAGATTACCGGTAACTCTCCTCGGTTGGACAAACTTCAGCATGAAACGCATGCGCCAAACTGCAGGCGGTGTCAGAAACCGACGCGCGTTTTCGTGACTCCAGAACGTGCTTCGGTCGCCGACGTCGGTGTGTCGCTTTCGTTCTGTTCGGTAACGCATCCGATTTAAAGTAGACGGGCTTTCAGGTTTCCCGGTTGGATACGCTTTCGATCTTTTGCTGCATGGATTGCTCACGGTCCGTTCGTGTTCCGACTTTGATGCTGGTGGTGATTCGCGGTGCCCCCATCGCGTGAACACGTTCGTGGCATCGCTTGACCGCAGCAAACACATCGTCCCAATCACCCTCGATGTTCGTTCCATACGCGTGAAGCTGGTGCTCGAGTCCCGCTTCCAGTAATACCTTTTGGCACTCAGCGACGTACTTGCTCACCGAAACACCAACGCCAATCGGGACGACGCATAAATCGACGATCACTTTCATGCTGTTTGTATCTCAAAATTCGTGGCTGAGTGCAGAGCTGAAAGCTTGATTATAGGCTAAGGCTTTTCGACCGTCTGCTCCCGTCGGAAGTTGGAACCACGGAATATGATGATACCCAAACCGATCGTCTTTGACCTTGACTTCACGCTTTGGGATTGCGGCGGCACTTGGTGCGATTTCCTGTCGCCGCCGTTCCGCCGGCGGAACGAATAAGTGATCGACCGAGCAAATCGTCAGGTGCGATTGTACGATGACGTCACCAGTATCCTTAACCATTGCGACAATCATTCGATTCCGATGACGTGGGTGTCGCGAACCGAACAGCCGTCGTGGGCGCGAGAGTTGGTTAAATTGCTAGCGATTCATCACCGTTTTTCATGCGCCGAGATTTACCTTTCGTCACAATTAACGCATTACGCGGCGTTGAGGGAATTGAGTGGCCTCGAATCTTCGAGCATGGTCTTCTTCGACGACGAGATGCGAAACATCAAGGAGGTCTCGTCGCTGCGGGTCAGCATGGTCGCGATTGGAAACGGCACCAAAGAAGTTTGGCCGAAGCTGGGGCAACTTCCGCTCGACGCACTCGTCGTCGAAAACGGTTTTAGATCCAGTTTTGAATGCTAGTCGCAAAACTGCAACGCGCCGGAGTGGCACGAATGTGCCCGCTCAACAAAAACCAGCTTTGGAACCGTAACTGTGTGCGGGCACTCAACGACCACGGATTCGATTGGTTCACTAGAAGATTTCAAACGGAAATCTCAAAATAGCACATCGCAAAAAGGAAATCCTTGTGACATGTACGAGTGTCCCGTGGCTCGACTGTATCGCTTTTTGATCTCCCCGAACTGAAATCCATCATCTGAATCGCTAGGTTTGTGCGTAAGAACAAACCAAATGGCTTCCTTGAAAAAGTCGACTCCCTCGTTGAAACCTTCAGCAAGATGAACGCTCGGTTCACCATACCTTGAAATGAAGAAGAAAATGGGACGGAGGTAGTTTTAGGTTTGATTAATATTCGAATGTATTAGACGACGTTTGAGGAATCGCCATTCCAAGGGGAAGACAAGCAAGGCAAAGACAAGCAAAGGAAAGCGGACGAGGCGGGTGCGAGGTCGCTGAGCAGCGCGGGCTATGGTCAACGATCTGTCCTGTCGGTCGCCCAGGAAAACGGAAACCAGAAACGTAAAATAGAGCGACCGAATGGGAGACTACCTCCGTACCAGGAGTGTTCCTGCGTGCTCGATTGCACGACTTTCACCCGTTAGGGGCCCTGAAACAACTGGAGTTGTTTTGAGATCGTCAGCTTGAAGGGCTGGATGTGGGCTCACAAGTCCGGTTCTGTGAGAGGCTCGGGGGAGCAATCCGCCGCGCCTACTCGGCTACCCTAGCGCAGGACGTAGCGGGGCAGAGCAGCAATTATTCGATAGATCTGTTTTGTGTTTATCTTCCAGTTATCTGGCTTGAGCAAAATGTGAATCCGTCGACAACCATTCATCATTCAAACGTGTGGCAGCAAGTTCGTTGGGTCGAGTTAGTAATGCGGTCTGAAATTCCTGCATGATTTGTATTGATGTGGGATAAGAGACAAGAAAAACAAGTTACAGGCTCGTCACTCGCTGATCTTGTAGCAAGAGGTGGCTGGCTCGATTCTAGGGCGAAGTCGCGCAGGTGTCGGAGCGTTTTCTGGTAGAACGTGCTGCAAAACCTGGTCATCGAAATGCGGATCTGCAACCAACAGCTTTCAATGCTTGCTCTTCTGTTCAACCTGCTTCAACCGTCGAAGCTCTTGGGTTCCATGCCCTGCGGACTTGATCTTCCCACGATAAAAGGTGAGCAGACTGATGCCAAACTTGTGGCAGGTATATTCGAACGTCGTTCAAGACTCTGTTTACTTCAGGGCAAAGGCAGACGATTGATCTGGGAATTCAGACTTCTTACTCGGCATTATCTGCGGTGAATGCTGACCAAGTTGAGTCCGGTTTTCTCGCTTGGTATGAATCAAGTTGTTGGAAGCATCCCATTTTGTAGACGATTGTGCATGATTTCTGCGTCTCATCCTGTCGCCCGTCGGTTCTACTTTCTGAAAACGGTCCCAGACAGCTTGTCTTTTTGAAAACCTTGTCTTCTACATCCAAGTCTTTCAGACCGAAGGTTCAGACCGCAGAGGCAAGAGGCGTCGTTGGAAAAGGCGGTTCGCGACCGCTTTTGGCTTCTTGTCATTTTTGAAAAGTAAAACTCTGCATCATGCGTGATATCAGCGCGATAGACTTATTGTAACAATAAAGAGGATGATCAGCGTTGTCCAAAGCAGCGTGGTGCCGCCACCGACAATGATCCCGATCCATGCGTGGACACTTCCTTTGATGACGGGGTTCGCAGCGCGCTTCTTCAGGCCAATGATTCCCAGAATGAGGGAAGCGACTCCGAAGGGTAGGCCAATGCAAGGCAGAAGCGAAAGAATGGACAAATAATACGCGATTAACGCTGGCGCATTTTTGTACGGGATAACGCCGCCGGTTGCATCACCCTCCGTTTCTTGCGTTTGGGCCGGGTAACCCACAACCGTGTTCTCCCTTGTCACTCCCTGTGGGTGTGCATAGGGGTTCGTTTCTGCACCCTGATCTTGATTTTGGTTCATCTTTTCGCTCGTAGTTGCTGTTCGATTATGCGATAGAGAGCGTATTGTTTGAGTCACTAAATTCTGGGGCACACACCATCGGAAGTCCAGTACCCTGCACTATAAATTGGGTTCAGGTATCGAAGTCTAAGTTGAGAAGATGCATCGACCGATCTACTCGTGTTTACTGATCGTCAAAGGGGAACTGCGGGCATCTCCATTTAACGCATTGCGGATAGCGGAAATGCGAAACCAGATCCACCCAACTGCAGCCTGATTGATACCTTTCTGGAGAACACACTTGGGATCTCGGTCGGTTTGATGCCCACAAGGTTAGTGGGAATGGTTCCACCAGCTACCAGTTGACCGGATGAGTTGAGAGGCGTCCTGCGTAATTTTATCGCTTTGAAACGGGAGTGCCCCTTCATCACTGACTCAAAGAATCGAGGCTTTCGAAAATGCATTGGATCTGTTCACGCAACTCAAGCGAAGGTTGAGGAGCGGTTTGGGGGATGCTCGGGTTCAGGATTCAGAATGTCATGATGTAAACAGAGGAGTCAGGGAATCCTGATTGTTCAGCAAATGAACCGCTATCCAAGCCGGGGGGGGCCTCGATTGATATTCTGGTGCTGCACCATGAGCCTCGGTCAAGGTATGCTGAGACACAAATAATAATTTCAGAGGCTGAAAATCGCCGTGCGTCATCAAAACGCCATGCGTCATCAGCAGGAATCAACTCCAACTACAAATCCGGGCCGCCAATCATTATGAAAACTAACCATCGGGCATGCGTGTCAGCGATGGCTCTCT
The DNA here is from genome assembly GCA_002862205.1 of Planctomycetaceae bacterium. Taxonomy (GTDB): domain Bacteria; phylum Planctomycetota; class Planctomycetia; order Pirellulales; family Pirellulaceae; genus Rubripirellula. Next base: position 10,936 of record PKCN01000430.1, read on the forward strand.
GCTGTTGCTTTACCGCTTTGCCTCAATTGTTTACTCATGCTGAAGACCCAGTGGATGTCGCGGCAAGACGGCCAGTGAATCCGTCTCATGGTGAGCAATCAGATTTTTATACTTCAAACCTCGTTCATTCGATTCATCTTGAGTTAAGCGAAGATGAATGGAACGCAATGAAGCCGGTTGACGCGAGAAATGGGAACACGTCGACAGCAGTGCCATCGGCAACCGGCAAGCCTCGCGTTGTACACCGCAATCGTTTTCCGTGGTCAGTCGGAACCATGCGAATTGATGGAAAATCGCTCAAGGGTGTGGGGGTGCGCTACAAAGGCAACGCCAGTTTCAATCTTATGAGAGGAAGTCTGAAACGTAACCTGAAGGTCAAACTGGATTGGACAGACGAGAAACAGCGTTTTTCTGGTGCCAAGACATTAAATTTCAATGCAGGTGGTTTGGATCCATCCAAACTGCGTGATGCACTTGGTTATGCGGTGTTTCGGCAAGCGGGGCTGCCTGCCCCACGAACCACCTTCGCTGAGGTAACACTCACGGTCCCGGGGATCTACGACCAAGTGCACCTGGGCCTATTCACCTTGGTCGAGCAGGTGAACAAATCTTTCCTCAAAAGCCGTTTTGACAGTAGCAAGGGTCTTTTGATGAAGCCTGAGGGAGTGTTGTCCATGGAATTTCGCGGGGAGGATTGGCCCGCGTACGAGCCAGTTTATCGACCTGATGACACACCGACTCCGGACCAGATCAGTCGAGTGATCCAGTTTGCACGCCTCGTGAACCTGAGTAACGACGAAGAGTTCAAATCTTCGGTCGATTCGTACCTGGACATTGAGGGGTTCTTCCGTTTCATCGCTGTCAATGCTTTAATCGTAAACCTTGATACATTGCTGGCGATGCCTCAGAACTACTATCTGTATCTCGATCCGGGGACCGACAAGTTCGTCTTCTTCCCATGGGATCTCGACATCTCATTTGCTGGTTGGCCATTAGGCGGACCCGCCGAAAATCAAATGCAGTTGAGTCTTGGGCATCCGCACAACGCAGACGGGCACAAGCTCATTGATCGACTGTTTGCAATCCCAAAGTACAAACTCAGATACGAGAAAATCATGAATGAGTTGGTAAGCGGTTTGTTCTCGGAAACGCAGTTGCTCGATGAGATAAGCAAGCTCGAGGTGGCTGCTAATGAGGCGATTGAGCGCGACACTGCTGCATTGCAGAAAAGAAATGAACGAGGTTACCCGGCACCACGCGGTTACAAGCCGCCGAGTCTGGCAACGTTCGTGAAGCAACGCCACGATTCGATTCGCCGCCAACTGGCAGGAGAAGACAGTGGGTATATTTACGCCAAGCCCCAACCGCCATTCGGGCGAAGTCAGCTAGCTTTGCATGTTCTGGTTCAAGGAGATGCTAATCATGATGCGCGGCTTTCAAAGCAAGAGATTGTGATGCTGTTTGACCAGTGGTTTGAAGCGATGAAGAAAGAAGGCAAAGACACACTCACCAAAGAGGAGTTCATTCAAGGGCTGCCTGATGCGTTGTTTCCCGCTGATTTCCCACATACACGTCCCCCACGCACAAACATCCCAGAAGCTTACGTTGCGGAAGGCCTCTTCGCGGCACTCACTTCACCCAAAAGCAGTGTTGTAACAAAGGAAAAAATGAAGTTCTACATTGGGGAATGGTACGACCAAGTTGACGCGGAGGGTGAGGATGGTTTTGATAGACGCCAGCTAACAAACGCTTTGCGAGAGCTGATCACCCGGTGAACATGGCAGGTTGCACGTCGGAGTTTTCTGGTTCCTGTTTTCCCATTACGAAGGG
>PKCN01000027.1 GCA_002862205.1 Planctomycetaceae bacterium
GAACGTGAGTGGACACAAGACGAAATCCGTGCGGGAGTGTATGTGTTGAACCAGGGTCTGGTGCAAATCAGGTACGCAACCGGTGTGACGCTCTATCTGGAAGCCCCGGCAACATTCGAAGCCGTCGATGAAAAACGCATGGTGCTGCATGAGGGCCGACTGTCTGCCAATGTGCCCCCGGAAGGTGTCGGCTTTACGGTCGAGACAACAGAAGCGGAAGTCGTTGATTTTGGAACAGAGTTTTCCGTCGAGGCGCTGGGCGGTCAGAGCGAAGTGCATGTGTTTGACGGGCATGTGCGTGTACAACCAAAAGATTCCGTCGATCAGCCATCCGAAGCAGTGGATCTGTGGACTGACGAGGCCGTTCGTATCGCTGATACGACGCGACAAGCTTCTGGCATCGATCTGGCCAAGCACCGCTTCATTCGTAGCATCAAAGAGCCCAAAGCGGCGTACGTCGATGCGGTGCGCGATTTGAATCCCACAGCCTATTATCGCATGCCGATTCGTCAGCAGGGATTGCATTGTTTTCCGGAGGAGTATTCCGGCCAGGTTCTGACCGGTGAAGGGCGTCGGCCTGCCTGTGCGCCAGGTTTTTCAGGCGGGTCGCTGCGAGTAGGTGGTCGATCAATCGGACGCGGGGCGATCGTTCAGAATGCACCAGAGATCGCAAGTGAATTTACAATCATGGCCTGGGTGTACGCCGAAGGACGTGCCAGGAATGCGGTGTTGGCGACCAACATCACAAAAAACAACGGCTGCTTCACCTGGATGCTTGATGACGACAGTGGCCGACTTAAAATCAGGGTGCGGGGTCAAGAGGGTGAACTGGTGGAGTGTGTGACGCAAGAAATCATCGAATTGAACAAGTGGCACCACGTTGCCTGCACCTACAACGGTGACATGCTGACACTGTTTCGTAATGGCGAAATGATTGAATCACAACCGTGTGAATCGCTTGCTGAGTCTCGTGGATCGCCTCTCCATTTCGGAACGAACTGGCGAGGAAAGCATCGCTGGGAAGGTCGTATTGATGAGGTTGCGATCTTTGATAAGGCGCTGAGTCACCAGGAAATTGACAGCCTCATGGTGCATGGCGATCCCAGCCAACTGTAAAAATTGACCTTCACTAATGACCTTGATAATGATTCGAAGTTTGCCAATCAAAAAAGGCATGGCATGAACACCGAACCGCGAAAATGGCGACCAGCCGCACCCGTTCTGATCACCATTATTTGTTTATTTTGCGCTCCCGGTTTCCTGTGCCCTTCAGCTTTGGGTGAGGATGGTAAGAAAACCAAGCGTTTGGAGAAAAAAGCGCAGAGCCGTCAGCAACGGCTTGAAAAGCGAAGCATGAAAAAAGCGGATGCAAACAAACCAACCGACGCGGCGACGCAACCTGATCCCAAACCGGGCATTGAACCGGTGGAACGAAAAATTACCAGTGAACAGGTCTCGATCGCTGCAAGGAAAATTGATGCGTTGGTGGTCGCCAACCTCAAAAAACACAATCAAACTCCTGCGCCGCTTGCCGATGAATTGGTTTTACTCAGACGTGTCTATCTGGATGTCGTTGGTCGTATTCCAACCGCCATCGAAATGGAACGCTTTCTCGCGACCAGGAATCCCAACCGATTGAACAACCTGATCGACGAATTGCTCGATTCTCAGGGACACCGATCGCATCTGTTCAACTACTTTGCCGACATGTTGCGAATCTCCGATGAGTTTTATCGAGTCGGGACGACGCACAGCTATCAAAGCTGGCTCAAGCAACAGATTCGCGAAAATCGACCTTGGGACGCCATGGTTACCGAGATGATGACTGCCGAGGGAGCCTTCGGAAATCACGGGGCGGCTGGCTACCTGCTTCGTGATGCGGGCATGCCGCTGGACAGTCTCTCCAATACTTTGACCACCTTCATGGGAGCCAACGTTGCCTGTGCGCAATGTCATGATCATCCATTTGCTGACTGGTCCCAGGACGACTTTTATAAAATGGCTGCCTTTTTTGGGACAACGCGATTCGAGAGAGATGATAGCCGAAAACCCGCCAGATCGATTGCCACAAACGAATTCAAAAAATCCACTCTGGTAACCCTGCTGCAGCCAAATCTGTCACGTGTCGTCTTCGAAAAGGGGCGCTCTTTGAAGTATCCCGAAGATTATCAGTACGATGATGAACTGCCCGGTAAAAAAGTCACTGCCAAGTTCATCACATGGGAAGACACACCGACTGTGCCAGTCGCTGCCAAAACGAGTTCGCCAAAAACACTGCGAACCCAATTCGCAAATTGGATGACTGCCAAGGGGAACCCGCGATTCGCTTCGGCGATTGCCAACCGGATGTGGAAGCGATTTTTTGGAGCTGCCGTTCAGGAACCAATCAACGACCTGGATCAGAAAGAGCTTGCGACCAACCCTGAGCTGTTGACTTTTTTGAGCACCGTGATGTGTGCAGTCGATTTTGACCTGCGTGAATTTCAACGGGTGCTTTTGCGGACCAATGTCTATCGACGGCAAGCCTGCCCGACACCTGACGAAGGGGTTCCATTCCGATTTGCCGGACCCATGCTCCGACGGATGACAGCCGAGCAGGCGTGGGATTCGATTGTGATTTTGAATCGTGGAACCGAACCCGAAGAATATGTCCGTGATTTGGGTCCTGAAATCGCTGAACTGGTCATACCAGCGTTTGTGATTCCCGAGACCAAAGAAGGTTGGGACGCTGAAAAGCGTGAACAGGTCTTCGTCCACGCTCGCAATGTGCTGACTCAACGTGGTGTCACCGAAGAACAGATGAGTGCGGGAGGTCGTGGTGTCTTTGCTTCTAAAGGAAAACGTAGGGGCATCAATTGGATACGGGCAAGTGAGTTGACGCAGCCCGCGAGACCTGACCACCTGTTGCGCATCGCTGGACAGTCCGATCGGAATGTACCCGACGACTCTGCCACCGAAGGGGGCATCACGGAATCACTGGCCATGATGAATGGAGAAGCGGCCGATGCCGTGATCGGAAATCAATCACTGGTCATGCAGCAGGCCGCACTTCGCAGTCAACATGCAGACAAAGTGGATCTCCTGTATCGGAGTTTTCTGACGAGAAATCCAAGCAGCGCTGAAAAGCAGACATGTGCCAAAGTGTTTGACCTGCGAATGGACATCAGTGACATCGCGTGGGCGTTACTGAACAGTCGCGAATTCATGTTCATTCAATAACAATACCGAGGACTGACCATGATGGATGATCCACTTCTGAAATTCGATTCCGCGACCCGGCGACAGTTTGTGCAGCGGATGGCGGCGACTGCGTTTGGCCTGAATATTTTGCCCGCCGCAAATTCGCTGGCTGCCGAGTCTGATGAGATTCCCGCCAGCGGGCCCGGTTTTGGTTCGGCCAAAAGCGTGATCGTTTTGCAGCTCAATGGTGGAGTGAGCCACATTGATACGTTGGATCCCAAAAAAGGGAATGGGCCCGGCAAGGCGATCAACACCGCGGCCGATTTTCAGGTCACTGAGTATCTGCCGCAAACTGCCAAAGTGGCTGACCGGATTTGCGTGCTGAGATCAATGGCCGCCGAAGTCGGTGTGCACGCCCCTGCCAAGTATGTCATGAGAACCGGATACACCGGCCGAGGCACGGTCGTGCATCCCAATATCGGTGCGTGGGCCCAGCATTATCTCGGACGCAGTCACGCTCAAATGCCAAGTACCGTGTGCATCAATCGACGCAGTGACCGGGGGAACGGTTTCTTTTCCAGCAGCCATGCGCCATTGGCCATCGGAGAGCCGAATTCAGGAATCGGTAACATCGAAGCTTTGACTGGGGACCATTTGATGCTGCGGAGAACACAACTGCTCAACGCACTCGATTCCGATTTTCGCAAGCGTTATCACGATAAGCAGGTCCAGGCCTACAACGGTTTTTACGATGATGCGGTCACGCTGATGAAGAGTAGTGAGCTCGATGCATTTGACCTGAAAAAGGAATCGGCAAAGGTCCGTGAAGCGTACGGCAGTTCCCGGTTTGGGCAAGGCTGTCTGCTCGCCCGCAGGCTTGTGCAATCGGGTGTCCGATTTGTCGAAGTGGCCCACGAAGGGTGGGACATGCACAAAAATCTGGAAGACGATATCACTGAACTGACACCGGTCTTTGATCAGGCGTTCGCAGCCTTGCTGCAGGACCTTGAAAATCAGGGAATTTTGGATCAGACCCTGGTTGTTGTATCCACCGAATTTGGTCGGAAACCAAAGTTCGATGGCAATGGGCGCGGCCATCATCCCGTCTGTTTTTCCACGGTCCTCGCCGGCGCGGGAATCAAGCAGGGATACGTGCACGGAGCAAGTAATCGTGATGGCGGTTACGTTGATCGAGACGAAGTGACGATCGGCAACTTTCACGCCACCATCGGATGGGCCATGGGACTGCCCCTGTCGACCGAAGCCGTCTCACCCAGTGGAAGACCCTTCACCGTTGGCGATAAGGAAAATCCTGTCATGAATGTATTTGCATGACCCAGGACATAGCGTTTTCTCGTCCGTGAGCCCGATACGCCGCAGCTGAGCAACATCGCAGCTGAGCAACCTCGCAGCTGAGCAAGGATCGCAGTTGAGCAAGGATCGCAGTTGAGCAAGGATCGCAGTTGAGCAAGGATCGCAGTTGAGCAAGGATCGCAGTTGAGCAAGGATCGCAGTTGAGCAAGGATCGCAGTTGAGCAACGCTCGCCGACTGCCAACCAGTGATTCAAATCTTCATCCACTCAAATCTTCACCAGTTCAAATCTTCATCAATCCCGCAACCCGTTCTCAGGCTGTCCAAGATGCGATCATGCACTCACCTGCTCATTCTTTTTCTTCTGCCCGCCACGCTTCACGCCCAAAGTAACAGCAAGGGGGCGAGTAGCCCCGTGGTGGTGGGCGTGTTGAAGTCGGCAGAGGGGACTCAGTTTCAAGTGCTGCAGGGTGGCGAATTGCTTCGCAAACTCGTGCTTGGTCCCAAGAGTCAGGTCCACTATGTTGGCATGCATGACAAGGCCGATCACCGTCCCATCCCGGGCTACGGTGTCAAAGCCAAGGTGGAAAAAGATGGCAGCATCAAATCGATTCTGTTCACGCAGCCCACCGGCAAAACAGTGCCGCTGGGTGAAAGACGGCTGATGATGTCTGAGCGTGAACTGCTGGAAGAAATCGATAGGGATCGGAACGGAAAGGTCAGCTACGTCGAATTCGCCCGCTCCATCTACGACTCGCCAAAACATGGACCAGACGGTTTTAGAAAAAATGACAAAGACGGCGACGGCGGGCTGAATCAAAAAGAATTCAATCGCAGCTTGAGTGCCGTTGCCTGGTGGAAATTGTCACGCAAGCCACCCGCTGACTGGATTGCGACTGCAGACAAAGATGACAATGGCAACTTGACGCTTGAAGAATTCAAGACGATCTGTACCGGTGGAAACCACATCGACAATGTTTTTCGACGTACCGACAAAGATAAATCCGGTGACTTGAGCGGGACAGAAGTGACTGCCTATATCAAATCCATCACGCACAAACAGTGATTGCAGATCCGCTCATGGCCATCTGACCGAACAATTCGACTTTGAGTCTCACATCATTGAAAGGTTGATGAACCCCATGTATGACAAAGACAGAATCATCTATCAACTCGAACGTACTCGTGTGTTGACTCTACAGATGATTGAACGGGTTCCCCACGGTCAATGGTTTGAAATGCCGACGGGAGTAACACACGTTGCCTGGAACGTCGGCCACTTGGCAATTGCCGAGTATTTTCTCGGGCTTGTCTTTGTTCGTGGTGCACGCGAGAGCGATCGTGATTTCATCCCCGAGAGTTATGTTGAACTCTTTGGATATGGTTCGGTTCCCAACTCTGATCCGAATTCATATCCCAGCCCCTCGGAAATACTGGACGTGCTTGGATCCGTTCACACCAGACTGCTCGAGGAAACACGAGCGATACCGGCAGAGGAATTGAGTGAGCGTTGCATGTTTCTCGAGGGAGAATTCGATCACCATCCCATTTTTGATCAAAAAGGCGGTGCGCTGGAATGGCTCGGTTATCACGAGCACGTGCACATCGGTGCCATTGGATTGTTGAGACGCGAACTTGGAGCGAAACCGATCGATTATTTTCAGGAGTCTCGGGCTGGAAAAAGGTTTGTGTAGATTGGTGCTGGTGTTCAGGTTGCATCAAAGTTCAGCAAGAATCGTGTTCCACGCGGCAAGCGACTTGCCAAGGTTCGTTCGTTTGTCGCCTCGGACACCATAGCATTGCAGTCCTACGGGACCCTTGAAATTCATTTTTTTGAGTGCAAGCAACAGTCGTCGCTGAGGAAAGTCGCCCTCGTCCAGGGGCTTGATCAGGTCACCCCAACTTTGACCTCCCAGAGTCGCGCCACAGGTACTCACAGCGAACAGTCGTGGGCCAGCTTTTTCCAGCACGAGTTCCAGATCTTCGGCTTTTTCGTTCTTGAGAAAATGGCACAGGTTGAACATCACACCCAGATTGGGATGATTGACCTGGGCGATCATCTCCATTGCCTGTGGCATCGTGGCGATGGCATTTCCATGATGCGGATACAATGCCACACGGATCTTCAACTTGCTGGCCATCTCGGCGGTTTGCCGGACGGCTTCCACCGTTTTGGGTGTGATTGTGCGGACGGTGATTTCAATCATCGCATCGCGATTGGCCAGCGGTTTGACGAGCTCCTGGGCGATGGGCGTGTCTCCCACGTTCAGGTAGACGCTGAGCACTTTCAGCCCCAGTTTGTCGAATGCCGCAACCCGTTCCGCGAGTTTTTCGCCTCCCGAAAACGTCTGACTGATTCCCGCGTACCCTAATTCATGCAGTGTCTTGGCATCGTTCTCGGCCGAGCCGAAATTGACACCGTTTTCAAACGCATAAAATGCTGGTGCGAAGGTCGGAGGGTCAGTTTGCTGACCAAACACCGGCGATACCAGAAGAACAGCGAACGCGGCGAGCGGAATCGAATTCGTTGCCATGATTTTTGATTGCCTTGAAGTCGTGGGAAAGAGCAGGGGGGTGTGTCCGATTTGATGTGCCGGGTGGGCGGGCATTCACTGCCAGTCGCCAATCGCACAAAGCGCCAAGTCTCGCATTTTGCCGAGACCATCGAATTCCCAACCAAACGCTGCTCCGTCTCCCTCATCACTGTGGTGAACAATCATGCCTCCCTCTTCCGAGTGTTGGCAGACCCACTTGGCGATCGCTTCTGCTTCTCGCCATTTGCCTTGCAGAGCAGGAACAGTCCCATCATCTTCGCACGGATCGTAAGGATTGCCATAGTGGTCAGACGGTTTGAATTGTAAAAAACCGCCCCCATCAATGGTGATCTCATCGATGAAGTGTTGGATTTTCTTCACCCCTTTTCCCTTTCCGGTTTCGATCGTTGTTAAAACCTTCCGGATGGATGCAGGTTTGATTTTGATATCGACAAGATATTGTGTTGTCTCATAACCCATGTTTTTCTGGTCCTTTCAAATTGACGTCCGTCTTCTCACCGACCGCATGAACAGACTGCCACAGCATCGCTAATGCCAGCAGCACTCATGACAGCAGCGCTCATGCAGCAGCACTCATGCCAGCAACACTCATGCAGCAGCACTCATGCCAGTTTCGCTCATGCAGCAGCACTCATGACAGCATCGCTCATGCAGCAACACTCATGCAGCAGCGCTCATGCAGCAACACTCATGCCAGCAGCGCTCATGCAGCAACACTGCGCGCTACTGGGATGAGTTGTCCACGATTCTGCAGAACAGGTTGATGGCTTCGATTTCTTTGACGCTGTTCACATTGGCGTGGGCAATCTCGGGGTCGCCCACCACGATCGCCAGACTCTTTGCTCTGGAAATTGCTACATTCAGTCGATTTCGATTCAAAACAAAGTCAACGCCCCGCTGGCCAAAATCCCCGGCGCTTGAACAGAGTGAAACCACCACAATCGGTGCTTCCTGACCCTGAAATTTATCGACCGATCCAACCCGCGCGCCATCGGGCAGTTGTTCTCGCAGTCGCTTGACCTGCATGTTGTACGGAGCCACATACAGAATGTCCTGTATCCCGACAGGGCCGATCATCCTGCCATCACGATCATGGTGCGTTCGCCCCAGCAGTTCTTGCGTGATCCCGGCGATTACCTCAACTTCTTCGTCGCTGAACTGGGTATTCCCCGAGTGTTGCACTGGCACAAATACAATGCCCGCTTCACTCTGAATTCTGGAGGCAGTGGCAGGGTCATACTTGATGGTTCGATTGACCGTCGACGAATGGTTCGAAAGTCGACCCTGATAAATGGTGCGTGATATGAAATCACACACCTCGGGATGCATTCGCCAACTCTCCTTCAGAAAAACACCAAGATCATCCGGCACCACCGCATGCTGACCAAGCAGGTATTCCAGCAGCGATGCCCCGGTTTCACCGGGATGACTTCCCCCAGTGGGTTGTCCCAGCTGCATCTGATCTCCAATCAGCACAATGTTGTTTGTGGCTCGGCTCATGCCTACCAGATTCGCGATCGAGACCTGTCCGGCTTCATCCACGAACAGGTAGTCGAGTTTCTCTTCCATCAACGGGTTGGCAAACAGCCATGCGGTTCCACCGATCAGACCTTGTTCATAGTCAGCTGCGGCCTTTGATCCATTTTTGACGTACTGCAGTTCCTCCCATTGTTCATACAACGGTTCGTTTTCGTCACCGCCAGCTTTGATTGCTGGAAAGCGATCACCGCCTTCGTCAAAGCAGGCTCGCATCACATTCATGATGGCGGAATGGCTGTTGGAGGTGATGCCAACCCGTTTTCCATCGGCAAGCAGCGCATGAATCATGTGCGAAGCCGTGTAGGTCTTGCCGGCTCCTGGCGGTCCCTGGATGCAGAGTGTCGAGTCCTGCATGTTTTTGACAATTCGAATGCAACCCTCAACGATCTCCTCACCATCACGCAGTAACGGTTGCCCCTCGTCCGTCCCGGCAATCCTGGGAGGCAGTCGTAATAGAAAACGGCGAATGGCCTCGGGAATCTTGTTTTCCTGAATCCAGTTCTCCGCGACGCGATGAATTGCATCGGCAATTTTCCCCGCGTCGACGTATTCATAGGGAATCAGCGACAACGTCTGGGGAGGCTCTCCATCTTCCATTCTCCCCAACGCCTGGTTGCCAAATTTCAACTTGACGGTGCCACTGCGATCAAACTCAAACACCGTGGTTCGAGTCTTGATTTCCGGCGTCGTATGGAGCCCCACAGTGCTCCTGTCAGAAATCTTTGTTTCCTGACTGGGATCGAATGAATACTCGAAGGCCAGCGATTGCTTGACCTGTTCTGGCGAGCGATTCGTTCGCTTCAAACCAGCCAGGCAATCGATATCGTCAAATAGTTCGTCGGTCGTTTTTTCGTGGCGATCGAACCATGCCCACCACACTGGCTTGGCCTCACGCCGGTGAAACTCGACCAGATAAGCAAGAAACTCCTGAATCAGCCATCGTTCGTGCTGTTGGTCTCTGGTATCCCTGTCTGCGGGGATCTGTTTCAGCAATTCCGCCGCCAGAGATTGCCGGGCAATATCCTCGTCTTTGAGGGGTGATGCGATTTGCGGAGATGGCGTGACAGTGCGTGTCCCTTCTTCGTCGCGATAATCAGGGATCCACTTGATGCCGTGTTCTGATTGCAGGCCCCGAAGCCACTGAGCCAGTTCGAGCGTGGAGTCGCAGTCCACCTTGTTGTAGTCACGTATTTCCCGTAGCAGTCCCGAAGACTGCCAGTCCTGTGGTTCCTCACTTTCAATCCAGTTGGCGTAATACACCATCGAGGCGGCCGCAGTCTGAACATCTCCCTCACGTCGATCTTGATACAACTGCTCCACGGTTTTCAGGCTGTAATTGGGGCCACCAATCAGCAGACTCTGTTTGACCACACGATACAAATCAACAAACACGTTATTGCGAAGCAGCGTATCGACTTCATCTTCACGCGTCGCGTAACGCCCCATCAGCCGGCCCATGGCGGTGACTTCATAAGGCGCGTAGTGGTAAATGTGCATCGCTGGATCATCGCGCCAGCGTTGATAGGCCCAATCGATAAACGCTTCGAACGAAGCCTTTTCCTGTGGGTGGTCATGAGCCCACCAGTCATGAAATTCCAGTGTTCCGTTGTCGATGACGGTCGCACCGAGCAGATACTCCAGGCCATGTTCAAAAAGCGGGTATCCCTCGATATCAAAATACACATCTCCCGGCGAAACAGGAGGCAGGGTTGCAAGTCCCGCGCGTTCGTTGTGTGGGTTGGGTGGCAACAATTCCCAAACCGGGCGGGTTTGCTCGGGAGTGTCAGAAGCCTCCTCGAGGCGTCGGGTGGCCAGCTGGACGCGAGCCTGATTGGTGAGTTTCTCAAACGTATCAGGAGTCATTTTTGGAATGCGACTCATGGTTGTTTCGGCCAGCTCCGCCAGTGTTTCAATTCCGGCGGCGGTGAGCTTTCCGATCTGTCCGGCAGTGATGCCTGCGACCTGAACAAGGTGGTCGCGCTTCATCAGCCAATCTTGGGCATGCGATTCCCAGCGACCATGGTGAGCCCGGGGGTCGGGCACCGGCGGTTCGGCATCCAGCGAGAATGCATCCATGTGCTCTTGAAAAGCTGCTTTGAGTTGCCTGTAGTAATAGAAGTAGTCGCTGGTCCGAAATTTCTGTGACTTGTTGTCTCCTAGCACAACCGTGACATGCTCGGGAATGGTTCCTTGTTGTGATGCGAGCATCTCCGCATAGCAGCACAACTGGATCAAGAAGTAAGGTTTTACCTTGCGCGATAATTTTGTGTCCCAGACTTCGTAGGTCCCTTCATCGGTTCGTACCAGAAAGTCGGTGTAGCCCCGGAAACTGCCATGGGTCAGATAGCCTTGAAAGATGACCTCCCGCCCCGCTTTGATCGCCTGCTGAGTTTGTGACGCGGCATCGCGCCCTCGGGTAATCTCACAGACATCACGGCCCGAAGCCTTGAGGCGTTGGAGGAACTTTTCTTCATGCTCAGTGCCGCTGTCAGCAATCAGGGCAAGCTCTTCATCCGCTTCGTCGGGTGTATCCAGTTCCGGAGTCTCCAGATACCGACGTTCCATGAAACTGGCAAAAGGTGACTCCATGAACCGGATGAGGTCCGAAGGAGAGTAAATGAGTTGCCCAGATGAATCACGATACATGGTGGTACCTGTTGAAGCTTGAGTGTCGGCTTGCACGTGCGCGATCGGTCGTGTTGTATCCCAGGCAAAACGTCTTTCACTCTGGTGATCGCAGCAACTTGCCGCAAACTAACCTATCGGTGGTGCGTAACAAAGTTGGCTACGATGCGGCGCTTTGGACAGGGTAGCGTTGATGATGCTGGCGGTTGAATTTTAGTTGGAAATCCATGGCCGGGGTGGGGCAGGGAACCAGCAATGTCACAGGCGAAACGAATTCTGATCCGGATTTTCAACGCAGAAGTTTTTCCAGGCATCATTCCCGGTACGATGGGGTGCAGGGCCAAGTCACGCCCCGTGCGTCGGCAACACCATTGTCCTGTTCAGGACGATGGCCAAGGTGACCCGTCTGAATCGATCGCCTCCTGAATCGATCGCCTCTCATTGAAAGGAGCAATCCAGTGAATCAAATACCACTTGGCGTGATGGATGAGGATTCCGGTGAATTGATTCTCTGCCCCTTTTGCGATAGCCCAAACCACTGCGAGCATTTGCTGCTTCTGGTGGATGACACCTTTTTGACCTGGATAGGTGGCTATGCCAAAGATCAAATGAGTGAATTCACGACCGTGATCAAAGAGCACTTTGTGGCGCGTTTGAAAGACTCAGGCGGGAAAAACATAAGCTATTCATGCGAGTTCCTTGAGGAGTTGTGGAGTCTGGTGGCAGATCATGGGTCCGAAGGCGACAGCATTTGGCTGGATGATACCGCGGTCCATCAGCTGTTGTATGAATTGCTGGAACATGCGGATGCCGAGCAATATCCGGGGGGACCCGTTGTAGGATACGAATCAGGGCCTGGCATGTCGTCTGCTTACACTCTGATTCATGACCGTTGTCCAAAGACCATGTTTTCCAAGGCACTGTCGCTGCTCAAAGAGCGAATCAGTGGTCAATGAGTACGCAGGCAACTCGCTGCAACTACCTGTCGGTTGTGGTCTCGTTCTTAGTGGACCCATGTACAACATGCGGTAAGCAAACGCGCAGATTCGAACGCCAAAAATTTTGTTGTCGTGGCGATTTTGTAGTCCGGGCGAATCGAGTTGCCTGATGGAATCGCTGAAAACCCTGTGACTTGTTTGGTTTCCAGACGCAGAGTTTTGAGCGCATGGTTATGAGCGCATGGTTATGAGTGCATGGTTATGAGCGCATGGTTATGAGTGCATGGTTATGAGTGCATGGTTATGAGTGCATGGTTATGAGTGCATGGTTATGAGTGCATGGTTATGAGTGCATGGTTATGAGTGCATGGTTATGAGTGCATGGTTATGAGTACATGGTTATGAGTGTTCGTCGACGGTCACTGACGGGGGGGTGATCAATAAACCTGCAGACTGGTTTCACTAA
>PKCN01000429.1 GCA_002862205.1 Planctomycetaceae bacterium
ATCAATAAACTGGTGCGGGACGCGTTGCAGCCAGGCGCGGTGCAGTGGGCATTGGTGAACAACAAGCCCCTTTCAGCCAGCCGATCCATGTGCGGCGTGATCGCTTGAGGATGGCCACCAAGGGACCCTACCCAATCATTCAGGTCATCAACCGCAATGAACAGAATGTTGCGGGGTGACGAGGGTTCCGCTGCATTGGTTTCCGCTGCATTGGTGTCGTTCGACAATGCGATTGAAGTCAGTGACAGCAACAGCACGATCAGCGCAGGCTGCAGTCTTGGATTGGGAGTTGGCAGTTTGGATTTCACAGCGGTCAGGGGGTCTTGTGACGCGTTCCGGTTAGCGAGTGGATGCATGAGTGTTTGGAATCTCGGAGGATCCGATTGATACGGGATGAGCGGGTGACATGAGAGTTTTGGCTTTGCAGTTGCCGTCATGTCAACGGTTAAAGGTTAACAGGCTGTGCCGTACCATTCTACGTTTTCAAACATTTGGCTGTGCTGGGTGCTGTGCTGGGTGGGGAATATGCGTGTCCATTGCCAATGGCAGGGGCAGGATGTCGGCTCAGACCGTCTTGCCACGAGCCTCTACTCGCTTTGCATAGAGGTTGGCCAGTGGGTTGGCTGTGATTCCATGCAGAATCACACTTAGCAAGACAGTCCACGTGACAGCTTGCACGAGTGTTTTTGATCCCGGCAGATTCGCTTCGTTCACCATGACGATGAACACAATGCTGGCGAGCCCTCGAGGTCCAAACCAACCCATGAACAACTTGCTGTCAGTCTGTAGTCCCATCCCCATGACCGACAGGAAGACAGGAATGATTCGTACGACGGTCAGGCTCAGCAATGCATAAGCGATGGCCCGCCACTCGGGAGCCAGCAGGCAATCACCGATGAACAGGGCTCCGAAGATGAACCATGTGATCATGGAAAGAACATCGCCGGTTCCGTCTGCGGCTTTGAGTAGTGGTTGCTTTTGTTCTCGAATCAATCCTCCAAAGACCAGGCCGCCTACGAAGCAGGCAATGAATCCACTGCCACCGAGCCATTGGGCGATGGCAAAGCAGACGACTGCCAGCGCAATGACCGGAATCTGCGTCCACGCTCCATCGATCCAGTCACGTTTGACGGATGCATTGATGGAACTGCAGCCAATCAACGCCGAAGCAATGCCGACCACGCTACCAATACCAATGGCTTGAAGGGGGAGTTCCAGCATTTGGATGAATACCGCGCCTTGGTCAAGCGAGTCTGCAGAAATTGCGAGGAACAGAAGCAGCACAGGAACGCAGATGCCGTCGTTCAAACCACTCTCGACATTCAGACCTTCCCGAACGGAACTGGGAACCGCTTCATTGTTGATGACTGCCTGGCCAAGTGCAGCATCGGTGGGGGCCAGCATCGTCGCCAGCAAGGCGAGTTCAATCCAAGTGAGATTGGAATAGAGCAGGCTACCGCCAAAGAATCCGAAACCAATTGTGAGAGGCAAGCCAATCAAAAGCAGTCGTGCTGGCAAACGCCTGACGCGGCGCAGCACTGGCAGGTTGGCGCCAGCTGAATCGGTGAAAAGTACGACAGCCAGCGTGATCTCAGCGAGTGTTTTGAGTGTTTCGCCGTCCACGTCCATCGCCACCAGATTCAGACAGTAGGGACCGAGGATCAGGCCGCAAGCCACATAGATGAGTGGGCCATTGAATTGGGTGCGTTCCAGTCGTGCTGCCACCAGGCAGTAGGCAAAGACAAATGCGGCAATGACCGCAAGAATTTGATATTCCGACATTTACTCTCGTCCTGTCCGCTGTGATGATCGTAAAGAATACCACAAGCCCTCCTGTTTTGTCCTGCGCGGGGGATGTTCGCAGCAGTGTTCGTTCAAGAATGAATCAAAGATTGGACACTTGCTGGGGCGCGTCGCGACGGTGCGAGCAGATTTTCTGGTTTGCGACTATGCTAGGGGCTACCCGGAAACTCACTCGCCCTCAGAACCCAGACTGAACCCGTTGATGCGATTCATCATCTTTCTTTTCACCGTTGTTGTGTTGTGTGCTCCGGCCACTCGCGGCGAACAGCCGAATATCGTATTCATCTTTGCTGATGATTGGGGTTGGGGAGACCTTGGGTGTCATGGGCATCCCTATGTCAAGACACCGAACATTGATCGTTTGGCACGTGAAGGAACAGATTTTTATCGTTTTACGGTTGCCAGTGGTGTCTGTTCGCCAAGTCGTACTGCGGTGATGACAGGGCAATTTCCTGCACGCTACAACATTGACGGACATTTCGCCTGGGTGCCCAGTAATGCCAAGCGGAATATGCCTGACTGGTTGAGTCTGGACGCTCCCTTGTTGCCGAGGTTTTTGCAGCAGGCCGGGTATGCAACAGCTCACTTTGGCAAGTGGCATCTGGCCAACAACATGATCCCGGATTCACCACTGCCGAGGGAATATGGCTACGACGAGTACGGTGCCTTCAATTGTGCGGGTGAACAGATGCCAGTGCATGAAGATGCTCGCAGTGCAATCAAGTTCATCGAGAAAAGTCACAAAGCTGCCAAACCGTTCTTTATCAATTTGTGGTTGCATGAACCGCACACGCCGTTTCACACGGTGCCGAAATACCGGTGGCGGTTTCGCGAGATGGAAAGCGAAGAAGACAATATTTACGCCTCGGTGTTGTCGCACGCTGATGACCGGATCGGTGACGTGCTTGATGCTCTGGATCGTTTGGAGATCGCCGAGGATACACTGGTCATTTTCAGTTCCGACAACGGCCCCGCGCGAGCATCACGCCCCACTGAACTTGGTTTGATGCACGACACAGCCACGGGGGCCGGGTATGGAATTGCTGCAGCCAAGGGCATTACAGGTGGCCGTAACGGATACAAAAGTTCGTTATTTGAGGGTGGGATCGGCGTACCGTTCATCGCGCGTTGGCCTGGCAAGATTGCTGCGGGCGCTGTGGACGATGTTTCCCTTATCTCGGCTGTTGACCTGTTACCGACCTTTTGTGAAGTGGCAAATGCCAAACTGCCAGCCGATTATCAACCTGACGGGGTCAGCCAGGTGGGGACGCTGATGGGTGAATCGGCCGCGCTGCGAAATAAACCCTTGTTTTGGAAAATGCAGTCTGCGTGGCCTGCGCGTCAACGACAGCCCTATCACTGGGTTTCGTTTGCAGTGGTCAAGGACCACTGGAAATTTGTGTGCAATCAAGATGGTTCCTACTGCGAATTATTCGACTTGAAAACCGATCCGTTCGAGAAGCAGGATGTCAGTGCCAATCAGGCAGTCGTGGTGCAGGAGATGAAAACGCTTCTGGCAGAGTGGAAATCAACGCTGCCTGCCAAGCCAACTGGCAACGTCTTTTCCTCTGAGCGGAAAGAGCCGTGACTGCCATTTGCATTGTTCAATGCGCAGCCAGACTGTGTCCAGACGCAAATCATCCAGACACAAGTCATCCAGACACAAGTCATCCAGACGCAAATCATCCAGACACAAGTCATCCAGACACAAGTCATCCAGACGCAAATCATCCAGACGCAAATTCGTTCGCTGGTCATTATCCTACATTCATGCTGGGTACGCGAAACGCTCCGCCGGGTTTCCGAGAATCAGACAAACCTTGGCATTACCATTGCATCCCGAATCGTTTCACTCAGAGGTTAGAGGACTATTCGCATGTTTGCCTGTGATTTACCCCAATGGTTTCGGTCAAGGTGTTGGCTGCTGCTGTTGTCGCCGTATCTATTTGGTGCGCTGCTGGAGGCCCGTAGCGAGGAACTGGAGCAACGGCATCCTCAGCCGATTCAGGATTTTGACAAACATGCGTTGGATCGTTCTTTTGATGATGGAATTCAATTTCTGGTTTCAAGTCAAAGAAACGATGGGGCTTGGGGAGGCCCTCAGTGGACAGGGGGAGTGGACATTGATCCCGTGCCTGGAGCGTTCAGGTCGTTTGAGATTGCTGTGACCGCGATGTGCCTCGAGGCGCTTTTGTCGGCTCCCAATGCTGATGTGCCAGTGAAACGATGTCAGCAGCGGGCTTTGCGATTCCTTCTTGATCGGACTGGAAAAATCAAGCGTGCGGGGCCGGGAGACTTGCCCAATGTCTGGGCGCATTGCTACTGCATTCAGACTTTTTCAACTCTCTATCGAATCTCAACAAGTGATCAGCAAAAGAAAGAACTTGCGAACGCGATCGAGCAGCACATGAACGGATTGAAACGTTGGCAGTCGATTCACGGTGGGTGGTTTTATTATGGCAGTGGGATGAGTCAACCGATCAATCCGTCATGTAGTTTTGTGAATGCTGCAGTTCTGGTCGCTTTGGCTCGGGCAAAAAAAATTGGTTTGAATGCGGACGCCCGGATGGTGAAACGGGCGATTGAGGCGACCCAACTGATGCGGAAGCCTGATTCAAGCTTTATCTATACGATGCGTATTCCGTCAGACAAGTCACGAGCGATGGCTCTGATCAATCGACCCTCTGGCAGTCTGGGCCGGTCGCAGGCAGGGAACGTCGCGTTGCGTTTGTGGAGTGACCCGAACATTACGGATGCTGTCCTGATCCAGTGGTTGGATCGCCTCGTGACGCGTCACGGATGGTTGGACATGGGCCGAAAAAAACCGATACCCCATGAGTCTCACGCGGCAGTTGCCGGATACTTTTACTACTTTGGGTTGTATTACGGCGGCTTGTGTATTTCGCAGCTCCCCGAGAATCAACGCCCGCTTTATCAGCAACACTTGGCCGATCGGATTATCAAGCGGCAGGAACAGGATGGTTCATGGTTTGACTATCCCCTGTACAGTTATCACAAACCTTATGGGACGGCTTTTGCGCTGTTGACCCTTGATCGATGTCGAGAGGCGACAAGCGATAAAAATAGTACTGCTTCGGCTGAACAGGGAGAGCGTGGGCGAGGACAGGCTGAGCGTGGTACAGAATCAGAGTGAAATGCAGAGCTGGAGAAGAGCTGGAGAAGAGCTAGAGAAGAGCTAGAGAAGAGCTGGAGAAGTTGGCACCGCCAGCATTGAGGGATCGAGTCACGGAGTCGTCCTCACGCTACGACCGTCGTCACGCGGGTTCAAGAATATTCAATTGGGCATTCACGATCATTGCACCGACTCTTTCACGATAGGACAGCATGTGGGGAGCGGTCAGGTGGGCCTTGAGATGCTCCACTGTTTCCCACTTTTCAATGATCGTGACTCGGGTTTCATTGCGATACTGACGGTCCAGGTCGGTGGAAGCGTCCACAGCTGCTGCGTACTCGATGCATCCCGCCTCGGACATCACCTCAGGAACGATCTGGTTGAATTCCCCGAGGAAGTTGCTGCGGCTGTTGGGGACAAGGTCAATTTGGGCGATGACATGAATCATGGGGAGAATCCGAATAGCACGATGGATGGGAAATGAAACTCGCGGCATTCATGGTGCAGATGCGACCTGAATGGGGCCTCCGCCGGATCTTGCCAGCGATGACGGGGAACGACTGAGATGGGGAGCGGATCGGCTGCGAAGGTTGGGTTATTGCGATTGTCCCCAGATCATGCGGCTTTCTACGGTAAATATGCCCATGTTCCTTCTGCTTGCCTACGGCAGTATTCTTTTCTGAGTCGAAGTCGGTCAGGTTTCTGCCTTGTTTTGTTCGATAGCGATTGTGATTGGTAGGAACTGGGTATCATAAGCATGTGGTGGGGGGAGTTGTGGTCGCTGATTGGCTCATCCTCCGCCGGCGTGGGAACTATAAATTTAGGTGTCGCATGGCAACGGTACGTTTCGGTGTAGTCTTCTTTTTGCTGCTTGGTGTCGTCGGCTGTAGCGACATGCCCGACGATGGCATTGAGTTCATGGAAATTTCTGCCTCCCAGCCGATCACGATTGAAGATTTTTCGACTTTGGTTTTCTCTGATCCAGAAGGCAAAGAAGTCAAATTAGCTGACCTCATGACGAAAGATTATCTTGTGTTGGTGATCACTCGTGGGTGGTATGGGGGGGTCTGTTTCTACTGCGCGTCTCAAACTTCACGGTGGGCTCGAAGATTTGATGAGCTGGAGCCCTACAATGCTCAGTTGGCAGTGATCTTTCCGACCGAATCGGTCGAAGAGGCTGTGAAGATTGACGAATTGGAAAAACGTATCAAGAAGGGTCAGATTCCCAACGAGCAAATTCCCTATCCCATTTTGTTGGATATCAACCTTTCGTCGGTGGATCAATTGGGCATTCGGTCGGATTTGGCCAAGCCTTCGACTTACATCATTGACCGTGAGGGGCGTGTGCGGTTCGCCTATGTGGGAGAGTCGATCGCAGATCGCCCAACAGTTGATTCCATTTTGAAGCAGCTTTCCCAACTCGGCGGTTAACTTCGACGGATGTTCAGGCCATGCCCACCGAGCGAATGATCCAGCAGTCAACACAATTTATCGACAAATGCGTCGAATTGAATTTTGTGTCGGCTCAGGATGCTGAAAAATTACGCGTTCCAGTTGGTGAAGAAGGGCATGTTGTCGCGCAGGATGCGTTGCAGCGGGGGTTGTTGACTCCTTCTGATATCGAAATTGTCCAGTCTTTGTTGCGGCCACTCGAAGTGGTCCCCGGTTACGAAATCGTGGACTTTATCGGGCGTGGCGGCATGGGAGTGGTGTACCGTTCGCGACAGTTGGACCTCGACCGTATTGTCGCATTGAAAACAGTCCTCGTCAGTAGTGTGGGTGACGCCACTACTGCGGCTAGATTTGAACTCGAGGCCAAGGCTCTGGCGCGGTTGCAGCATCCGAACATTGTCCAGGCTCTTAACTTTGGAAAACATGAAGGTCGATTCTATTTTGCGATGGAATTCGTTCCGGGACCGAGCTGTGAACAGTTGGTGGCTTCAGGTTTCGGACTGCCCAAGCATCAGGTGTGGCAGATTGTTCGACAGGTTGCGTCTGGCTTGATGCACGCTTCACGCCAAGGTTTGATCCATCGGGATATCAAGCCTGCGAACTTGATCTTGATGCCCGCGCCCGAAGGATCAATGCCAGCGGCCGCAAGTAATGGAATTATCAAAATTACGGACTTTGGCCTGGCCATGTTCACGGACCATGCGCAACAGGACAACAGGCTGACAACGGCGGACAAAATCATTGGCAGTCCTGCCTTCATGTCGCCCGAACAGTTCAGTGGTGGGCAACTCGACTTTCGCGCTGATATGTACTCACTCGGGGCCACCGCGTGGAATCTGCTCTTTGGGGAGATCCCGTTCAAAGGTTCCAGTATCGGGGCGTTGTACAAACAGAAATTGAACCCTGGCGAAATTACTCAGAACCTTTCTACCACTTTGAACGACAGTCAGTGGGGGTTGTTGATGGGGTTGTTGGACCCCGACCGGGAGCGTCGTCCTTCTTCCTATGAAATGCTGATCGACGCGATCGACCAGTTGGATTTTAGTGAAATTGCAAGTGATACGGCAGAGTTTTCGGTAGGGCCATTGGTTGCGGCGGGAACCACAATCAGCGAAGAACCGACCCTTGATCAGGATCTCCAAACCAAGGAAAAAAGCTTTGCTGCCAACACTCGGACCACTGAATACCCGATCCCCCTGGAGGTTGAGCAAACTGGTGGATCAAAAGCCGATGGTGGCCGAGCCAGTGAGGATCGAGTTGGCGCAACGCAGTCTTCCGAGACACCAAACCCTGCGAGATCTGGTGATCGGAGATCCCGAAATTTGCGCGTGCTTGTGGGGTTGGGCGTTCTGGTCGTCCTTCTGCTCACTCTTGTGGTCATCAATTGGGTGGGACCGGCACCGAGAGGGCCGCGTGAACTGAAAAGGGTCGTTTCAAACGAGCCACTCTACGATGGCAGGACGCTCGCTGGTTGGGGAACGGACGGTAGCATGGTGGGAGCGTGGAATACGGTCGAAGCGCCTGATAGTTCTGAGGCGATCGCATGCACAACAAATCGTGGTGCGCTGACAAGGCGATTGCCGGATGCTGACTTCTTTCGAATCAGCTTGTTTGTCTGGGTTCAGGAGGCGGGTGGAGTCGTGGATATCGACTTCGCCAGCGATTTTACTCAGGCTGCTGGCTTGCGAGGTACGCTGCGATTTGATGGCAGCGAGATCCTTTTGGGGACAAAAAGTGGTGACTTTGAAGAAGTCTCGGTGGTCGGAAGTTTAGCCCTGCCAGCAGGTTTTTCTGAGCGGTATCATGTCGTCTACATCGAACGCCAAACAAAGGACTGGTATGTTTTTCTGGAGCGGGAATTGGTGGGAACCATCCCCATTGCGACGCTTCCGGGAGGCCGCGCGCTGCGGGTGGTGGTGCATGGGAATGCCGAAGGTGGGGATTCGGGGACCGGTCGCGGGGGGAACGATGCACCCCGAGTTTTCTTTTCAGACTTTCAGCTGAGCAAGTTGGCCGAAGAATTGAGTCCTGCCCAGCCTGAATCGATTGAGCAACCATCGACAGGCGATTGAAGTTCAGTGAGAATCGTCAAGCGTGGCGATTCGTCAGTCGTGTCAACTGATTGATCAACTTGGTGTTGCTAAACTTTCTACCGTAAAAAGAGGCAGGTGATGGGGATTCTCTCTTGGGCTGTTTTTGGATTGATCGCTGGCGCCGTTGCCAGACTCCTTGTGCCAGGCAGTGGAGCCGGTGGGCTTGTGGTCACCATCATGCTTGGTGTGGTTGGAGCCGTGGTTGGCGGTTTCCTTGGTACACAGCTGGGGTTTGGCGAGGTGGATGGCTTCGACATTCGCAGTTTTCTGATTGCCATCGGCGGAGCGGTGGTGCTGCTAGCTGGTTACCGTATGCTGAGTCGGCGCTGAGTGCAGTGCTCCAAAGGTAAAGCTCGGTGACGTGTCGATGGGGCGGGTTAGGCATGTGTGCGCTGCACCAGCAGGGTACAATCGGTGCCAATTCGTGTATCAGGCACCGCCGTGGGAGAACTTCCATCATGCCTCGGAAAATTGATTTAGCTTGTCGTCTCTGGCAGCAGTGTGTTGTTGTTTGCGTGATTGTGGTCGCGGGGCCCTCTATCTTTGCTCAAGATTGGCCCCAGTTGCTGGGAAGCGGTTTGCGATCGGGTGACGCTTCTGATTTTGTTGTCGATGAGTCGTTAGGGCTGTTGGCTTCTGTGCCGATGACGGACGCGATTTTGGCTTCGCCGGTAGTTGCCGGTGATCACGTTTATGTCATTGATGGTTCCGGTGTGCTGGCCTGCATTGACATGTTGACCGGAGAGAAGTGTTGGCAGTTCAAGACTGAGGGTGGGAGTGGTAATTGCAATAATGTTGCGGCGCCTTGTGTCGTTGATGGTTTCGTTCATGTTGGGACGATGGCGGGCTTTTATTACGTCCTGGATTGCAGCGACGGAAAACTGGTGCGACGCGTAGATTGTGGAGAGCCTGTATTTGCAGCGCCGGTCACTGGCAATGGGCGTGTCTATTTTGCAACGTTGGGTGCGCGTTTGCATTGTTTACGTCCTGATGGCGATCCCTGTTGGCAGTGGGACTTTGTGCGGGAAGTGATTGGTTTTGAAGGTGATCGCTGGAAAGGAGACGATTGGCTGGCTTTTCGTGGAGACCGAGTCACATGGCGTGATCACTTTGTCTGTTCTCGCGAAATTTGCCTGCTGGGCAAGACGGTTGTCATGCCGGCGGGCGGAAGAACTGTTTTTGTCAATGATGGGGGAAACGCTGCTGCACTGGAGCATGTGGGGGAAGTGCCTGATTATGTGGGCAAGGAATATCCGGCGACGTTTGGTCAAAGTGCCGATGAAACCGGGCGTGTTTTTGTTCAATGGCATCGTCGAGACAATGCTGGTCGCGTTGAAATGATGAAGCTCGAGGATGGTGAATTCACCACACAGGTGGTTCCCGGTACTGAGACTTCCATTGATCAACAAGGATTGTTGAGTTTTGCCTCTGTCAGTGTTCGCGGTGACGATGTGTACCGGGTCAGGCCTGAGCAGGATGCTGGTTTGTGTCGCCATTCGTTGGCGACGGGTAAAACCGAGGTGTTGTGCGACGCAGGGGCGATCAGTCCTGTTGTGCTGACGGGCAGGCATGCGATTTACGGTGGGCTCGACGGCAAACTTTACGTGGTTCCGCTGCACGACGGGCACATCAGGGAATTCGGCACCGCTTTTGGTGCCGCGATCAGTGCTGCGGTTGCGGTTGCCCATCAGCGGATTTTTGTACCGTCCGAGGATGGCTATCTTTATGTTTTTGGTCCTGATGGTGATCAGGAATTGCCGACACTTGATTTGAATATCGATGGTATCCGTAGTCCATTGCGTGGCAAGTTTTCAGCTCCGGAATACGACTGGTACACGAACTATGGTGACTTCAGCGGCACCAATGCGAACGACCAGGGATTGCAACCGCCATTGCGAATGCGTTGGGCACGCCGGCTTGAGGGGACCGTGAAGCATCTTCCGGTGTGTGGCGGTGGCCGGCTCTACATGCATACAGCTGAAGGTCAGGTGATCGCGGTCGAACAGAATACCGGTCGGTTGCTGTGGAGACGTTATTGGCCTGATGTCTACTTGTCATTCACTTCACCCCTGTACGTCGAAGGCAAGTTGCTCATTCCGCAGGCAGGGATCAAGCGATCAATCATGAGGTGCCTGGATGCGCAGACAGGAGAATTGCTCTGGGAAGCTCCTTTTACCGGATCTCCCAGTTGGAGTCGCCAATTTCCACCCGTTGTGATTGATGGTCTGGCGATTTACGCCTCGGGGTCAGGCGAGTATGCAGCCCAGGGTACAGAGAAGCCTTTCACCTTCCGGGGAACGCCCGTCGAACGTGATGGGAAAGAGGTGATGAGTTGGATTTACTCAAATGACAATCCGTATTATCCACGAAATCATCGGCCTCGCTTGTGGGCGTGGAATCTTGAAACCGGCGAGGTTGTGTGGGAGAAGGATTACGCGGAGTTTGGAAGAGGTGGAAACGATTGCGGGATTTGCGAACTCAATGGAAAACTGTTTTATTCAGTGTTTTTTGGCTATTCTGAGAGTCAGCGCGTGCGACGCGGTCTACCGGCGAAAAATAACGGATTGACGGTTTGCCTTGAACCCAAGACCGGCGAACAAATCTGGATGACGACAGACTACTACGTGACATCCAAGTGCACCCTGAGTGCGCGTGATGACCAGATCTATATTGGTGGTTTCAATCGAGCCCGGGAAGGAACTGACGAACGCTTTGTCTGGTGCCTCAATGCAGAAGATGGGTCGTTGGTGTGGCGTTCAGACCCCATCACCTCGGCATTGAATGTTGTTACTGTGGGACCCAAATTCGTTTTTTCAAACGCATTGAGGGGTAAGGGTAACGTCTTTGATCGAACGACCGGTAAAGTGACTGGCAGCATCGGTCACAATTACGCATGTTGCCGGTTCACGCTCTCAGAACCGTACGTACTGGGAGCCAATATGGACATGATTGATCTGTCACGCGATGGCAAATTGGTTTCGACGGGGCCCGCGATCGATTCGCGTGAATGCTTGGGAGCGGTCGTTTCGAATGGACGCATCTTTTACATGTCCCAGGCCAGCGGATTTGTCGTGTCGCAGACTTATGGATCGATGTCAGAAAGTCTGCCCGCGGTGTGGGAACGCTGATCAAGTCGTCATCTGTTCAAAGATTTTGCGTTGTTCGATCAAGGCGGCGACTTTGTCGGCCGGCTTGGTTCGTGCTTCCAGCAAAATCCATCCCTGGTAATCCATTTCGGTGAACTTTTTCATCAGCTCTGCATAGGGATACTTGCCTACGTTGAGTTCGCGGATGTGAACCGTGTCGCCGAATCGGTTCTTGACCATGTCAAAGTTGGCAGCAAGTCCTGCACCGTCCAAATCAACATCGTTGGAGTTCCAGCAGACCGTTGCATTGGGTTCAGTGGCGATTTTGAAGATGTCCCGCACGACAGGCAGTTCGCTTGTGCCACGCCCATGGACCTCCACGCGAATCTGCTGGCCCAACGCGTCTCCGAATTTCGCGACTTCATTCAAAGCCAGCCCGATTTGCTCGATGGTCTTTTCTCGAGGAATCTCTTTCACAAATCCATTCGGTTTGACTTTGACACCACTGCCACCACAATCGTGCATCAAACGCAGGTATTCTTTTGTTAAATCGATATTGGCTTTGACCTTGGCAGGGTCATTTTCGTGGTACTGGGCATTGGATCCATAACCCACCAATTCCACAGGACTGTCAGCGAAACGTTTCTTGACCTCGGCTCTCTGCGCTTTTGATAATACCGGTTCAACCCCATGGGCGTGTTGGGTGCGTAATTCCACGCCCATGACACCCGATTTTTCGCACACATCCAACAGGGTGGGCAGATCCATGTCTTTGCCCCACAGATAGGTGACCAAGCCAAACTTCATGCCTTTAGCAGACTTGTCAGCTGAATCAAATGCGTTTGCGAATTGTGGCAGGCAACCAATACCAGCGGTCGTGGCGATTGCTGTTTTCAAAAATTGACGGCGGGGTTGGTGTTTCATGGTGATGAAATCCAAAGAGTGAGACAGTGGCAGCAGCGTTTCAGTGGTAGCAGTACGACTTTGCACTTTGCACTTTGC
>PKCN01000432.1 GCA_002862205.1 Planctomycetaceae bacterium
CAACGTTGGAGCGAGGGAATTGTCACAGACACCGCTTCCTTTTGATTCAACTTTCGAGAGCGCCTTGGACACTTCAGTCGTCCGTCAGCGGATTTACGATGACCGCTGGCTAGTGATTGACCTTGGCCAGTTGGAAGCTGCCAACCCGAACTACAACTTTTTTAGAGATGTGGTCCCTGAGATGCCGCTGTTGAATCAACAGCTAGCATCGTTATACATCGTCGACAGTTTTGATCACGACAATAATCCTGGAACGGATGATGTTCGATTGATGCGTTATCCAGGTGCCCTGCTGACACGGGACGAGGCGATTTCCAGCCCTGCACTTACCAGTAAACCCTGGGTTGCCCAGCAGTACACCGTGCAGATTCCCATCGTGGTCGAGCGTGCAGCGGGTCACAACGGTGGCGGCGGTGGCGAGAGTATTCGATGGGTCAACGTTGTCGAAGAGATTGATACAGAAGAGTTACCGGACGACGACCTTGGCGAGAATCCCGATCCCTTCTCGCTTGAAAACACCAACACGGAGATGCGTGGTGTGGTCGCTCTGAGAATTCACTACCCTGCCCAATCGGCTTGGCTAAGCAGCTATCAGGATCGTGGCCCCTTCGTCCCCAACGCAGACGATCCCAACGTGGCAGACGATTCGGCAGTCACAACCATCAACAGCAGTAGCCAAGCGGGAAGTTTGATTGAGCGACCGCTGGTCGGGACCAATCACATCGGTGAAAGCATTTACACAGGCACTTACGGGGGTAAGTATGGACTGGGAATTCATGGAGCAATGACCAGCCCTCAGTTGACTGGCAGCGCAAGCGGCATTCGTCCTTACCGACGTGTGCTGGTTTCGCATGCAATTTTTCGTAGAGAAGTTTTTACATCCAACTCGCCGTAATTTCTGAAACACAGCTCTGACTCATTATGCAAAAGCAAAAATCACCTTTCGTTTTCGTTAAGGTTCTGCTGACACTCATGCTCGCCATCGTCATTATCGGCGGCGGCATCGTTGCCACGCTGTGGGCTGCCGGCGTGCCGATTGAAAAAATTGCTTTCTGGAATACTGAGCCCGAACGAGTTGCTGCCATCACGCTGCCGATGAACTGGAAGCCGATTCAAGCTTATACCAAAGTCAAGCGTGACGACCTGCAAGACCCGCGTACCGGCGAAATCAACCGCATCGAAGTCCCGCTTGTGGCGGTGAAGGAAATGAGCGCTTCGATCGTAGGCCCCGACGGAGAACTTGCAACCCAGCCTGTAAAGATGGCTGAGAAAACGGAATCTGGCATCATTCTGCAACTCCAGGATGGGACGGTCATCACGCAGCAGCAACTCGTCAAGCTGGGAGGCGCCTTCACTCAATCCAGCGATATCATCGGACGTGTGGTCAAGATGGATAAATCACCTGGCTTCGCCTTTTCCGAGAGCAACTTTTTTGTGCAGGGAACACCCTCTGGCTTGGCAGGGGCCACGCCAAGCGGCATGCGAGCCATGACTCTGGAGGCCGACCAGCTTGCCGGTGTTCATCGAATCAGCATGGGCGAGCAAATCGATCTGGTCGCCAATATCCCGCTCCAAAAGCTCAATCGCTTTGAACTTTCTACCGGCAGCCGATTGCCGGGCGCGGAGCTGGTCGTGGATCTTGCGTCCTCTGGCCGGAATCAAGAAAAAGAGACCACAGCAAGGCTGGTTGCAAGGCAAGCGATCGTACTGACCCCTGTGGTGAAACGGGTGAGTACTGAAACATCCTCTTCATTATCACAAGGTAAAAAATTGCTGAGCGTGCCAGTGGAGGAAGTCGTTCTGGCTGTGGCAGCAGAAGATGTTGCGGCGGTCACCGCTGCACTCGAGCTTGGAGCAACGGTCAATGTTCTGGTTCGAAGCGGTCGTTTGGAATCAGACGAGGTCTCGCCCACAGTCCCCGAGGGCATGGTAGCGGTTCCCATCCCAGGCCAGATGTTACTTGCGTACCAGACCATCCGGACAGGCAGCTTTGAAGATCCAGCGACTGCTTATGTACGAACGATCAATGTCCCGTCACAGACCGCCGAAACCTCGAACTGGATCACTGACTTATCAAACCTTGTAGGGCGTGTGCCACGACATGACCTGCCCGCGACCGTACCGATTCGCGAGGAGGATTTGATGCCATTCGGGACCACGCCTGGTTTGTCAGGAGCAACCCCACCGGGGCGAGTGCTTTTCTTTCTGGAGCCTGAAGGCCTGGTCGGTGCCCACGCATTTGAGTTCGGTCAACATCTGGATTTGGTTGCCAGTCGAATCACGGACGAGTCTTCAGGTCGCAACCGTGGTGGATTCTCCAATGTTACACTGAGCAGAGCGCAACGAACTCGCGTTGAGCCCATCGCAGATGACGTGGTCGTCGTGATGCCGGTTCATTCACCTGCCAATCCAACATTGAACAAGAGCAACCTCAGCAAAGAGCCAGCGTCAGCCCAGTTGATTGTCGCCGTTCATCCTGACCAAGTTACCAAACTGGAGCATGCGGTCGCGATCGGATCCGGTCTTCGCGCGACGGTCCGTTCGCGCATCACTGCTATGGAAGAGAAAGAACTCTCCGAAACTCCGACAGACAGTGTAGAAATGAGAAGATACGATCCGTTGTCAGAAGCCACACGCACCGATATTTTCATCGGTGGCTCACACGAGTCCCAATTATTCGGAGTAAATCGATGATAGATTCCCCGGTCAAAGAACCACGCAGGGGGGGGATCTTAATTTTGGTAGTAATGCTGTTATTTGTCATGTTTGCGCTCGCAGCATTGTTAATCGATGTTGGAATGGCACGGCTAACACAGGCGCGGATGCAATCAGTCACTGATGCTGCAGCATTAGATGGTGGCTGGCAGATGGCACTGGGAAGTGATGAAACCACGATTCGTGATGCCGTTGCAAGCCGCACCGATGAACTATTTGAAACATGGAGTCCCAAACGCCTAGAATTTGACGGTGGCTACGACCTGGATGGTGATGGGATTTTAGAGAGTTCCCAAACCATCAATACCAATACGATCGGCGAATTGATTCGTCCTTCAGTCAACCGCAATATCAACAACGAGCCTGCAGGCGACATTGTCCTTGGCAACTACGACCAGGCCTTGATTCCTGATGGACTGCCGGGCTTGCCCACTGGATATGACCGTAGCCCGAGTTTCATTCCAGATGCGACTGACCCGAATTCGGTTCTGGTTCGTCTTCGTCGGACCGATGAGCAGTCCATCCCGGGCGGTACATCCGACGGCAACCTGCCCTACCTTTGGTCGCGAGGCTCACTGCTGGGTTTTGGTCTCAAAGGTCAAGGGATCGCTGTTCGCAGTGAAACGATTGCGAAACTGTCCCCAGCGACAGCGGTGGGCAGTGCCACCAACGCGTTGCTTCCTCCGGTGCTCTCAGCGGCAATCCCACAGACGGAGGTTGTTTCCGAGACATTCAGTCGTGCCTCACTGATGACTTTTGCCGATTCCCCCCAGGTCGGTGCAACGGTCATCGACACGCCAAATGCGACCCTGACGGGAATTGGTTACCTGCCCATTGCCAAGCAAATGTCATCAGGTCAATGGCAGGTGATCGGTTTCATGTTTGCCAACGTCAGCGTTGATAACATCGTCCCATCGACACCTGCGGAAAGCGGTTTTACCCATGCCAATGTCACATCAAACCTGGGCAACATCCCCGGCTTGTCAGATGAACTGGTCGAAGCAAACCAATCACTCAGCGGACCTTACATTGCCCGCGCCCCCACGCTCGCTCGAAGCCAACAGATCAATGGAGTTTCCCCATGACACAAATCCTTGCTGTCATCCAATCCGATGCACTTGAGGTCGAACTCAAGGCTGCCGTTTCAGCATTGGGTGAACAGACCACACTGAAGGCATGCCCCGACTTGGCATCTTCGGTCTCCCGCTTGCGACACGATTCACCCGACCTGTTGATCGTTGAGCTTTGTGAGGGCCCCGACCAGGTTCGGGAATGGCAGCATGCCATCGAATTGCATGACATCGCTTGCCCCATCATCGGCATTCTGGATGACGACTCAGAGGGCACCGATGAATTATTGGTAGAAGCGGTGCGTGTTGGGTTCCGTGATTTCCTTCGTCGACCTGCCAGTGCTGGTGAATTAGCGGGAGTCCTGCGCCGCATTGATAAGGCCAAACCAGAAGCAGGAACCCGCGGGCGTCTGCTGGCTGTGGTCAGCACGAAAGGTGGTGTGGGAAAATCAACCATCGCTATCAACACGGCGGTTCATGCGGCCACCACTGGCAACCAACGGGTGTTATTAGTCGACGCTTCACTGCAACTTGGCGTTTCTGCTTCGCTTTTGAACTTAACGCCAACCATCACGATTGCTGACATCGCCAGCATGCAGGATCGACTCGATGCAACCATGTTGCGTGAAATTACCACCCAGCACGAATCAGGCTTGCACGTCTTGCCCGCGCCACCGACTCCTGCCGAAGCTTCAGAGATAGACGAAACTTGCATGTCAATCATTCTCGGAGTAGCGAAATCAGCATACGATCTGGTGATCGTTGATTCGTTCCCCCTACTTGATGCAACCACTTTGGCTATCCTTGATCGTGCCGAACATGTTTGCGTGGTAACCGAAAATGTTGTACCTACACTCACAGGGACAGCGGCGATGCTCAAGACACTGGACCAACTGGATGTCGGCCCAGGCACTCGCACCTTGGTTCTAAATCGTTATCAACGCTGTGCTGGAAGTTTGTCAGCTGCTGAAGTTTCAGAGCAGCTTGCCGAACCGGTAGCTGCCGTGATCAAGCATGACCGTCGTGTTTTAGAGGCTGCCAATCTTGGCCGTCCGATCGTTTTGTCAACAAGCAGATGGGGTGTTGCCAGCAAAATGCGAACCACGGCCCAGGACCTTCTTACCAAGGTATCAGCGGACTCGACACGTGCAACGAAACCCGACGCGCTGGCGTTCTTGCAGCCAGCAAGTGATGCCCAATCTCTTTCAGAGGAG
Organism: Planctomycetaceae bacterium; assembly: GCA_002862205.1. Lineage (GTDB taxonomy): Bacteria > Planctomycetota > Planctomycetia > Pirellulales > Pirellulaceae > Rubripirellula. Next base: position 5,000 of record PKCN01000432.1, read on the forward strand.
CAGCCCGTTACAACCACGGCGGCAGAATGATCGATGAGTGAACCGACGCCCGAATCTGAATTACGCAAGCGGCTGGGTAAAATTGGCCGCCCCACCCGGCTGCAGCGTGAAAAGAGCCAACCCAATCGGCTCGTACAACCTTCGCCCACAGCAACGGAAACAAAATCTCGCCGTGGACGGGCGGTGACCGTCAAAGGTCGCTTGCACGGTCAATTACTCGATGACTTGGATCGTCGTGGACTCCTGAACGCGGACAGCGAACAGCTTCAAGAGGAGGTTGATGCATTCGTTGCGGAAGTCGCCGCCAGTGATCAATTGCCTTTGAATGAAGCCGAGCGTTCGCGTTTATCAGCAGACCTGTTAGAAGAAACCTTGGGCCTGGGGCCACTCGCTTCATTAATGGCAGATCCCTCCGTGACGGACATCCTTGTCAACGGTCCGCACCACGTTTTTGTTGAACGATACGGCAACCTAGAATTGACCGACATTGAATTTCGCGATGCTGATCACTTGACACGGATCATTCAGCGGATCGCGACACGTGTGGGAAGACGCATCGATGAGTCCGTACCGATGGTTGACGCCCGACTGCCCGATGGCAGCCGAGTCAACGCCACCTTGCCGCCTGTAACCCTCGACGGCCCCACACTTTCCATTCGACGATTTGGTAAACGCAGACTACGACGTGACGAGCTACACCGCCGGGGAATGTTCAACGACAGCATGTCGGACTTTTTTTCGACCGTTGTTCGCTCGCGACTCAACATTCTGGTCAGTGGGGGAACAGGTAGCGGCAAGAGTACTTTTCTGGGCGCAATATGCGAGAGCATTCCCGACCACGAACGCATCGTCACCATTGAAGATGCCGCGGAATTAGTGCTGGATCAATTGCATGTGGTACGCATGGAAACCCGCCCGCCGAATGTAGAAGGAACGGGGAACATCGCTGCGCGTGACCTGGTGATCAATGCACTAAGGATGCGGCCCGACCGGATCATTGTCGGGGAAGTCCGGGCAGGTGAATGTTTGGACATGTTGCAAGCGATGAATACCGGTCACGACGGATCAATCACCACGGCGCACGCAAACAGTCCGCGAGATGCCATCTCACGACTATCCACCATGGTGCTGATGAGCGGTATGGAACTGCCGTCCTCTGCGATTCGCGAACAGATTGTATCGGCAATCGACTTGATCATCCATGTACGTCGCTTCGAAGATGGCATTCGAAGAGTCGAATCCGTTGACGAATTAGTCGGTCTGGAGGGAAATACCCCGCAATTGCAACAGATTTTCCGATTTGATGTAACGGGCCGCAAAGGCAAACGCTTGCAAGGCAAGCATGTCGCCACTGGAACAGTGCCTCGATTGGTCGAAAAGCTACACGCCCGTTCGATCGAGATGCCGACGTCCTGGTTCGAAAAAGGATCGGGACAGACGTCATGATCTCTACGTCGTTGATTATCTTGGCACTCACTGTGTTTGCCTGCTCATGCGCAACTTTCTTGCTACGTCGTTCGCTGGCAGGCTCGACCGCTGGCAATCGACTTGAAGATAGCATTGCTCTTCTTTCGCCTTCAAATACCAACTCACAACCTGTCGAGCGGACGACAACCGAGACCAACCGCCAAGCCATCAACCCGCTCTCGCGCCCCTTGCGTTATTTCCCATGGGTGCTGGGGTTGATCGTTTCGCTTTCTCTGGGTCTGTTGACGTCGATTCCAGGCACGATTTCGATCGCGATCGGTCTCGTCGTCGCCTTGATTTGTGCCCAGCTCGAAACCGCCTGGCATGAATGGCGAATCAGTCGAATCGAGCGACAGCTCATTGACTTACTGGACATGATGATTCCTATGCTACGAAGCGGGGCCGGTGTATCAACAGCTCTCGCGGCAGCTTCAGAAACTTCTGGATCCCCCCTACGCGAACAGATCGATTGGTGCGTGCAACGGATTCAATTGGGTGACTCTGGCAGCATTGTTTTTCAAAGACTTTCCGAACGGATACCAATCGATGTGATGGAACTCTTTGCCACAACGATGAGTGTCCACTGGGAAACCGGAGGGTCCTTGGCCCCGGTACTCGCCTCCGTGACCCGGGTCGCTCGTGATCGACAGGAAGTCGCGCGTCGGATTCGCAGCAATATCGCCCAAAGTCAATTCTCCACGATCGCTGTGCTATTGTTGATCTACTTTGTAGCGTTGGTGCTTTGGCTGGATCGCCCAGAACCGATGGCAGAATTTGCAAGTAGTTCGATCGGCTCGGCGGCGATAGCCGTGACAATCATCCTGCAGGCTGTCGGAATTGTTTGGATGAACGCAATCAGCAAGCCAAAAACATGAGTATCACACTAAGAATTCTGATTGTACTATCACTTTGGATCGTGATAACAACGATTTGTTATGCGTTCATACAAGGGTTTCGTCAACGCAGTAATGCCTTGCTGCGCCTACAACGTGATATGACACCAGTAGACGATTCCGCCTCAACTAATTTCAGATTTGGTTGGTTGCAACGACAAATGATGCTGGCTGGCTATGCCCGTCCTGAAGCCGGACTTTTACTGGTTGCGACAACACTAATCATGCTGATCGGCGGAATTGCCTGTGCACTCACTTTCCGCTGGCTGGGACTCCAGCAGCAATTGCTCGATGGCGTCGAATTGGTTCCCGGTGGTTTGTCAGGAATGTTGGCTCCTGTGGTCATATTATCACCATGGCTGATCACGCTCATTCTGGCTTCCTGTCCACTGCTGATCGTGCGGTCATCGCGTCGCAACCGGATCAAACAGGTCTCGCGAGATCTGCCGCTGGCATTGGATCTATGGGCCACGCTTTCCGAAGGCGGGATGGGCTTTGATACGGCACTGGATCGCTGGCAAAAAACCCAGCAGCCGGGTCGTGCTTTGGCAGATACCTGCCGAACTTTTCAGCGTGACTTGATTGGTGGCATGCGACGCAGCCTCGCCTACCGTCGCTTGGCGAGCCGAATTGAAGTCCCCTCCCTTTCCCGCTTCACCGCGTCAATGATCCAATCCGAACAAATGGGTAGCAGTGTCGCCGAGACACTGAGACTGCAAGCGGAAGACGTTCGCGCTGAGCGCAGGGAAAAGTCAATGACCTTCGCACAATCACTGGCAACCAAACGCGTGATTCCCTTGGTCATCTGTTTTCTGCCGGGTCTATTCATTTGGCCGCTGGGGCCATTCTTGATCCAATTGCTGAAAATTGTTGATTCGCTGACCGGCGGTGGAACATGAAACAGCTCATCGACGTGACGAACGGTGCAGTCTTGCTGCAATCCGTCGAAACTGCTGACACTTTTTTGACACGTCTGCGCGGTCTGCAATTTCGCAGCTTCTTACCAGCCGACAGCGGACTCTTTTTAAGCCCTTGTTCATCACTGCACACCTGTTTCATGCGTTTTCCGATCGATGTCATCATGCTGGATGCTGACAATATCGTGGTGGGACATCGTCGGAATATCAAACCATGGCGATTGTTGTTTTGCGAGAAACACACAATCAGCGTGATTGAGACTCAAGCTGATGCTTTAGCCGAAATGGCTGGAAAACACGTGGCTTTGCGGTAGGCGAATCCGACATAAAAGCGGACGCAACAGTAATCTTTCTTTCAAGCATTGTCTTGCTTGTGACGATTGTATGGATTGTCCTGTGGTCGGACCCAACTTCAATCACAATGCTTATCTGCTTCCCATGGGGAGCTCGGCATTGACTCAATCCGCTCAAGGGAAATTGCCATGTCGTCTCAGCCGGCACCGCCGCTGATTAACCCTCAATGCATCTTTCTGGCCTTATGGCTGTCAGTTGTCCTGACGCAAAACGCCTTGCTAGCACAGGAAGTTATTCCTGCGCAAACGCCGCTGCAAGAAACTTTTGAGTCCAATGAGTCGCTACAAACGCCACAAGGCACGGCAGGCCCGCAAGCGGGGTCACTGCCCATCCAACCGAGGGTTAAATCACCCGACCTCGGTCCCTCACGAATTCAGCCGAATTTTCCAACCGAGCTGATTTTACCGCCCCCCAGTGACGCGGCCCAGCGAAAGGTCGATCGTTTTGTCGAAGCACAAATCGATCCTGAAATTCCTCTGCCACTGGTCCTCGGTCGCCCCAAGATACTGAGATTGGCTGACACCCCGACCAGGATCTACATCCCGGATGATGACGTCATCCGAACCGAGGTAATCGATCAGCAAACGGGACGAGAGTTGGCGGTAACCGGAGTTCGCCCCGGTACCACGACACTCATGCTATGGTTCAACGATGAAGATGCGCCCAGCGGTCAAACGGTCGTCAGCTATTTAGCGCGAGTTTATGCGGACCCCATTCTGATCCGCCCCGTCGGCGACCTGGAAGTCGAACTTAATAAAAAATTTCCGAATAGTCTGGTCGAACTTGATGAGATTGCGGGTCGCCTGCTTGTGCGGGGACAAGCACCCGACGTGATCGAGATGTCGCAAATTCTGCAAGTGCTGGTGGGGGCCCGTGGTGTTCGTCCGGGTCTCACGCGTGCGGAGAATTCTCCTACCGTGGGCACAGCGTTGAACTTCGCTGCTGCCGACGCAACGCTTGAGTCCGAAGAGTCGGCAGCTGAACGTCGACGGGTGATCGACCCACTCGCTTTAGCCCAAGCTGGCATCATCAATCAAATGAAGGTTGTCGGTGAGCAGCAGGTGATGCTGAAAGTCACTGTTGCAGAAGTCAACCGTAGTGCGGCCCGAAGTATCGGCCTGAACTTTGGCGTTGATAACGCTAACGGTCTGACTGTATTCCAATCTTTGACTGGCAATTTAGGGCAGGCTACGGGTGGCGGCGGTGCAACCAGTCAAGGCGGTGCAAATATCCTCGCCTCTCTTGATATGGGGCAAGTTCGCTTGGCGATCGACGCACTGCGTAAGATGAATTTGTCACGCACTCTCGCGGAACCAAACCTGGTCGCGATGAACGGTGAGTCTGCTGATTTTCGGGCTGGTGGCCAATTCCCCATCCCAATCATCAGTTCGGGTGGTGTCGGAAGCAATTTACAGGGCGTTTCATTCGTGCCCTTCGGTGTTTCACTGGAGTTCACACCGTTCCTGCAAGATCGTGATGTCATACGCCTGCAAATGAATGCATCGGTAAGCACACGTGACGAATCGCTTGGGACCAATATCGGCGGTGCAGGAGGAGGCACATCCGTTGCGGGGTTGAACAGTCGCGATTTTTCAACCACGGTGCAGCTTCGGAGTGGGCAAACGATCGCAGTCGCCGGCCTATTGCAGACGAACTATGGCTCAAGTACCGATCGCGTCCCTTTCTGGGGAGACCTGCCCATCATTGGGGCCACTGGCGGTGCCAACCGCACCAGTAGTGGTGAACAGGAATTGGTTATCCTCGTCACTCCTCACCTGGTTGCCCCGGTCGATGCGTGTGAACCACTGCCGGTTCCCGGCGATGATGTTCACGAACCAACCGATATTGAATTTTTCATTGCGAATCGTCTGGAAAGTCGGCGATCCCAGGACTACCGGGCTTCGGTCCGAACGGACTTTGCACGGCAAAAGCGTGTCGAGCACTGCTGTCCCGAAATATTCATGATCGGAGAGGTTGGCCCAACTGATCGTTGCTGCCCTCAATCAACTCGCACTCCCCACACTGCGATCCCAACCAATTCGCAACCGGCAACGCCAGCCACCTCGGGTGTATCGAAGAAGTTCACCGACTTGATTGAGTCGAGTGAGCAAGCCACCACAGAACAGAACACATCGCTACGCAGGATGATCAAGCGAGGTCCTCATGTCAACTAACACAACCATCGCAAGCCTTATCACAAGTTCACTAGCAGTTGCTCTGATCACATCTTCTGGGTGTGCATCGCGGGGCGGTATCCTGGGCGTTGACCGCTGTGCAGATATTCCTGCCGGCGCCATTCCTGAACCGGCTGGTGTGAAGATTTGTGACTGGCAAACCGCTCAAGTCGCTGGGGCATTAGCCGACCAAACCGTGTTCTACAAATCCGATTTCATCGGAGACAGTGCAAAGATTGCCCCGAATTCGCTTAATCGAATTGCCCGATCTGCACGAAGCGGGTTGTCGACGAGCCAGCCCTCCATCATCGAACCCTCGGGCGACGAAACTCTCGATGCCGCAAGAGTGACCGCAGTCAGCCTCCAATTAGCATCCTATGGCATCACACAACCAGTTGTTGAGGTGGCAATTCCGGCAGCGATTGGCATGTTAGGTATTCGAGCCGAACGTGTTGCGGACGGATTCGGCAATTCCGGAAATGGCTCATCTGGAGGCGGGTACCAGCCCATGGGGATGGGCATGGGCGGAGCATTTGGCAGCACAGCCCCCGGAGCAATCTATTGATGAACGCGCGCCCGATCTTCGGAAACCAAAGTTCTATTCTGCTTCTGATGTTGCTCGCCCTGCTATCACTTGGCTGTGGCAGTCTCGGTAAGAAGAAGCAGCCAGATTTCCTGAAACCATTTGCCTCGCTAGGCCCTGCAAGTACAAAAGCGTACTCGCAACCGATGCCCAGCGATTACACACTTTGTGTCGAAACTGGCAACACGGTAGCAGCCCAAGGTCATGCCGTTGAAGCGATCAAGCTTTACGAACGTGCGGAATCTCTGGAGCCAACCACCACCTCGTTGGATTCGCGTTTGGCACCTCTTTATGCAAGCGTTGGCAATCACACTGCTGCTATCAAGCGTTACCAACGATGTGTAAGCCAGGAGCCTGAAGACATCGACTTATGCAACAATTTTGCATGGACGCTTATGGAAGCAGGGCAATTCGAAGAAGCACTTGCGGAAGCAACACGCGGTTTACAAAACGATGGCGATAATGAACGCCTTCAGGCAACCCTCGCCATGATTCACTATCGAAAAGGCGATCGCGTAGAAGCTCTTCAACGTTTTGAAAAAGCACACGGATCGTTAGCCGCCCATCACAACCTCTCACTCCTTGAGATAGAATCGGGCAACCTCGAATCTGCAAAGGCACATCTGCGGATCGCCAATCAATCCAACGAGCCAAATGCACAATCGGAGGTCCTGTTGACCGCACTCGAGACGCAGATCTCGCCGCGTTGACCAGCCCGTGAATGTGTTCCTGACCGCACCTACCCACGCACATGGGCAACCGGCGCTACCGGAGGGAATGGGCTTACAGTGGCAACGGGCTTACAGTGGCAACGGGCTTACAGTGGCAACGGGCTTACAGTGGCAACGGGCTTACAGGGGCGAATGGACCAACCGTCCCAGCCATGCGAAAACTTCCCCCGAACCGCAAGACGCCACCTCCGTCAACGAC
>PKCN01000386.1 GCA_002862205.1 Planctomycetaceae bacterium
GGCGACTGATAATCCGGCGACTGACGGGGCTGACACTGCCCCGGGGATGCAGGATCTGCCACCTGAACTTGCCCAGTACACTCAGTTCCTGCTGGACGACGGAGCTCAGGCAAAACCAACCCTGCAAGCTCCACCCACGATGGAAGAGGTCAAGCTGGAAGCCGCAGCAGAGGAACAGGATGAGGACTTGCGGATCCCTATCGTGCCCAAAGAGCTTGATCTGAGAGCTGATTTGGCTATTCGGCTTGCTCTTGCCTCGGATGGATATCCTGCCAGTGATTTAATGTTGTTGATCAGTCAGGTCACTGGTGTCCCGATACAGATGGATTGGCCTTCATTTGATTTGGCCGGGGCAGACATTCAGCAAACGGTACCTACCACCAAAACATGGCGTAGTGCACGGGAACTACTTGATGACACAGCGGGAATCCTGAATGCGGAAATACAGGAGCAGCCAACGCTGTTGTTGATGACGTTGCGGGACGATGTTTTTGACGAGGCTGCCAACAACTTGACATCGGTTGATGATTTCGGTGCGGGGGTTGATTCGGCGCAGGATTTTTTGCAGGAATTTCTTGCAGGAGACAAGGGTGAAGCAAATCCACGGGAGGTCAGTCAATTAGGTTGTTTTGCCACGGAAGCCCTGAGACGGATGCGTGGGGTTACGCCTAAGATGGAAGACGCGAGATTTGGACGTTGGGCACGCGAGATTAACGATACGGGGGCAGAATGGACCGTGCTGACCGGCGGTGAGTTCGGGCCAAGCTTGGATGCACCCATCAGCTTCGCCGGTTTGTTGCGAAGGACTGCCAAACTGAATCAGGCAATATCTGTTTTCAACTGGCATGATGCCGTTCGTCGTGGTGCTCCACCCGAGCACTTACTTTTGCCTCACAAAGAAGAGAATGCAGGAAGCACCCTTGGAAACACCTTGTCTCCGCTGGGTTTGCAAGTGAGGCAGGTGGATCCCGGGCATTGGTGGGTTGGGACGGAGGCGACTTACGACCGCCTGCCAATTTTTGTTTGGACACCACCGCTGGGCCAAGCACGAGCAGGTTTTGTGGAACGAATGAATAAAGTGATGGCAGGTGCATCACCTGTCCAGTATCGCTTGACAATCGACGAGACGAGTGATCGTGCGTTGATGTTGTTGCCAAGGTTCATCGTTCGTCAATTGCCCACAATCATTCCGGAAGTTGCTGTGAAGTGACAGGTTGCGGTCCATTGGTTAATGGGTAGGTTGCTTGGTTGTGCCACGGAATCTCTGGCTGTTTTCACTCTTATGATTGACAGGTTTCATGCTTAAATTTCAGTCTTGTCTTTTGCTGGTGGGGTTCAGTCTCATTCAAAATGCCGCGTTACTGGCACAGTCGACAATCAATCTTGCCGAACCGCCCTCGACGTTGAATACCGAGCCAATGCCCGTGAAGGTCGTCGATGCTTACCCTCGTTTGCGATTGGATCGTCCGATTGTGCTTACGGGCGCCGGTGATGGCAGTGGGCGACTTTTTATTGCAGGACAGCGCGGCAAAATCTTCTTCATCGATGCGTCTGATTCAGAGGTTGAGCAGCCAACTCTGTTCGGTGACCTGTCAAAACGGGTGTCTTATAAAGATCGTGAAAATGAGGAAGGACTGTTGGGCCTGGCCTTTCACCCCGAGTACAGAACAAATGGATATTTCTTTGTCTACTACACAACCCGAGAGCGGCCCCATGTGTCGGTGATTAGTCGCTTCTCATCAATCAAAGGCACGCAAGTTGATTTGGATAGTGAATTGCAATTACTACAGATTCAACAACCTTTCTGGAATCACAATGGCGGTACCATTGTGTTTGGGCCAGACGGGTATCTGTACGTTGCATTGGGCGATGGAGGAAAAGCAAATGATCCGCTCGGCAGCGGTCAGGATGTGAGCACTTTACTCGGATCGGTGTTGCGGATTGATGTCGACAACGCTTCCGCCACGAAACCCTATGCCATTCCGGGTGATAATCCGCTGGTGGAAAGATCAGAAGCGCGCCCTGAAATTTACGCTTTCGGTATCCGTAACATCTGGCGAATGGCATTCGACAGCAAGACAGGTGATCTTTGGGCGGCAGATGTAGGTCAGAACGATTGGGAAGAAGTCAATCTGATTCGTGCGGGTGGCAACTACGGCTGGAATCTGCGTGAAGCAGCCCATCGCTTTACGCTTGCCGGGGGCCCGGGCTCAGGTCCAAATGCTGAGTTAAGTGACCCTCTTGTCGAGTACCCCCACACGGAAGCTTGGGGCAAGTCGATCACAGGCGGTGCTGTGTATCGGGGAAACAAGACTCCCGAACTCGATGGATACTACCTCTACGGTGATTATATCAGCGGGCGGCTTTGGGCATTGAAGTACGATGCCGAGCAGTCCACTGTCACCGAAAATCGACCTATCCTGTGGGACAAGCTACCGGTGTTTACATTTGGGCAAACCGATGATGGAGAAGTCTTGATGAGTACGATGTCAGGCGGGGGGCGCATCTACCGGTTTGCCCAATGAGTAGATCATCACACAGATAATGAGTAGATCATCACTCAGACAAGGCGGGACAACGGGTCAGCAAGCGTCACGGCTGTGGGTAGCCAGGTGTGTCAAAGTTTTACAAGCTGCTTCGAGGTCGCCAGTGACTGCTTTCAGCACTCAGCCATCGCTCTTGGCATCTTTGCTGATAGGCAGGCGAATGATGAAAGCGGTTCCCCGCCCGACCGTGCTCTCAACACGAATCCGCCCATGATGGCTGTCAATGATTTCCTTGCAGGCCGCCAATCCCAAGCCTGTGCCACCTTTGCCAGACTCATCTGGACCATCCTTGGTCGTGTAGAAGGCATCAAAGATATGGGGCAACGTTTCGCGTGGAATTCCGGATCCTGAATCACGGACCACCAGTTCCACATACTTGCCATCAGCGGTGGGATGCACGCGGATCAGAATTGTCCCGCCTTCGGACATGGACTGGCGACCGTTGATCAGCAAATTCAGTAGCACACGCTGAATCTGATTACCGCTAGCCAGCACTTTGGGTGCATCAGGATCCAGTTGGATCTCCACTGCAATGCGATACTTTCGCATTTCACGTTCCAGCAAAACCATGGAATCACTGACAATTGCTGCCAGATCAGTCGGTTCCATGCTCTCACTGCGATTCTTGGCTTGGGCAAGGATGGTTGCTGTAATTTTTGCTGCTCGCTCCGACGCTTCCAAAATCTTGCTCAGCGCCTTGTCGCGACTGGCGTCGTCGCGATTTCGAATTCCCAGCCGTGCGTAATTGATGATGGTCATCAGCACGTTATTGAATTCGTGGGTTGCCGTACTGGTCAATTCACCAAGAGCAGCCAGTGCCTGTGCTTTCTTGAGCTCATTCTTCAGGTACTGAATTTGGTCATGTGGATCAGCAACCTCAGTGGTGGTTGCTGGTGAGGGGACTGGGCTTGCTGCCGAGTGACTGGTGTTACTGGAATGCTGCGACTGCATGTTGACTCGGCCGGACCGGAAAAATGAAATTTGACAACAGCACGCAATGGCCGTCTTCCTCACCTGACCTATCGTCGAAGGTGGTTCATTTGCTACAGACCGAACGATCCTCCCCGCACAGATTGCCATCTTGCGGTGTGACTTCGGCGGGTAGGTAATCTGTTTCGCTTGCAGCAGGTGTGCTGCTTGGTCATCAAATCACAGGATACCCGATGATTGCAAAGAGAAAATTTGCCTCCGTTGGATCGAAAAATGGCGATTTGGCCGCAGATAATGTCGTTTCAAGGCTGAGACAACGACTTCACGACGCCCGGGCAACAGGTTTCAAGGTCCGAATGGAAGTGCTTGATGACGAGCAAGCCTCATGGTGCGTCATTTCGGGAGTGCTGACGCTATTTGTCGATCTGTCGCAAACCGCAGCAGAGCAATTGCAGCAGGTAGAAGAAACCCTGCATGCCTATCAAGGTGGGGTGGGGCACGATTCAGACAAACGGTTATCCAGCAGCGTTATTTCTGATGATCTTGGGAAACAAGCGGCGTGAAACAGCTAGCCTCTACCACTGGGTCGCGGATTATGGCCACAATGGAGTGTAGTGCTCAGTTCATCTCCTGTTTCGTGAGGCCTCTCTAGCGTGTTTTTGAGTCGAATGTCCTTCTCTGCGGCCGCCTCATTCTGCCATCGATTTGGTACTGGCTTGCATGCAGGTGCAGATATCCTCGTGTTGTTGGAAAGCGAAAGCAGGATTGGCTCCGCTCGGCAAAAGGACGCCATCAAGCGACTCATCGATGGGGTGAAGCAAGGAGAACAACTCCACGTTCTGATGAGTGCGGATAAATTTTTTCCGACATTGATGACGACCATGGTGAGGGTTGGAGAATCAACAGGAAAATTGGAATACCTGCTCTCAATCCTCAGTGAGCATTATCATCGGCAGCAACAGTTACGTCGTGGCTTTCTGGCGTCCATTGCGTATCCGGGCTTCATGCTGACATCCGGGATTGGCATCATTTCGTTGTTGATTTATCTGATGGGAATCCTTACACCGCCCAGTGGTGGACAAATGACGGACCTGCTTGGGTGGGGCCTGCGAGGCGGAACAGGAGTCTTGATTTTCTGGACGTATCTTTTGCTGTTCTTTGGGATCATTGGTGGTGCTGTTTTTTGTTTCTTTAAAAACATTGCGGGCGTCCAAAACATCGTGCCATTGGTCTACATGGTTCCCAAGCTCGGAAGAGCGATTCAGACGATTACGATTGCCAGGTTTTGTCGGGCGTTATCGATTTCCTTAGGTGCCGGGCTTGAGCCTACGGCGTCAATCTCGTTGGCTCTGGATGCAACCGATAGCGATTACTACCGTGCCGTGCGGGACGATACCGAGAAGGCCATTCTGGAAGGTGCGACTCTCTCAACAGCCTTGGAAAAGACTTCCATTTTTCCTGACGAGTTCATCGGAAAAGTTGAGATTGCCGAGCATTCAGGCACCGATTCCGAGTCCATAGCATTTTTGGCTGCGGAGTATGATGAACGAGCCCAAGGGGCAATGAAGATCATCTCGCGCACAATCTCAGGAACTATCCTCGTTTCGGTCGCATTGCTTTTGCTCTACGCGATCTTCCGAATCATGTCCGTCGTACTCGGATTCTACAAAGAAGCATTCGAGCCAATTTAGATTGCTGACACGGTTGGAAGACAACTGTAGAAAACGAACCGCTGGGCTTTTTACTCTTGGAATCGAATCTTGCCACGAGTTATGCCATAATCTTTCGTGCACGGCTGATTGATCAACCACTTATGTTTTGATTCAGCTTATTTCCCAGGCAGACGCTCATGCATCAATGTGCTCATCATCACCCGTCAGGCCAGTCTTACGGATGGGCATTTGCTATCGGCGTCATTTTGAATCTTGGTTTTGTTGGCGTGGAAGCGTTCTTTGGGTGGTACACCGGATCGCTTGCCTTGTTAGCCGATGCCGGCCACAACTTGAGTGATGTGCTGGGTTTGTTGGTGGCATGGGGTGGGTATGCTTTGGCCAAATTACCGCCCAGCCCACAGCGGACTTATGGCTGGCGCGGTTCAACCATCTTGGGGGCCGTCTTCAATGGTTTGCTCTTGCTGGTCGCGGTGGGTGGTATTACCTGGGAGGCGATTGGGCGTTTTTTAGAGCCCACGGAGGTTCCTGCTGGTACGGTGATTGTCGTCGCCACAGTGGGCGTAATCATCAACACCAGCACGGCCTTGTTGTTTGTCAGAGGCCGTCATAACGATCTTAATATTCGTGGAGCTTATCTTCACATGGCCGCTGACGCCCTGCTGTCTCTGGGGGTTGTGTTGGCTGGATTCGTGATCATGTGGACGCAGTGGTCCTGGGTCGACCCCGTTTCTAGTCTTGTGATAGCAGCTGTCATTTTCTGTGGTACATGGGGTCTGTTAAAAGATTCTGTCAATTTAGCGCTGCAGGCTGTGCCGCCAGGCATTGACTGCGGTGATGTCCAATCAGCACTTCTGGAATTACCAAATGTCACCGAGGTACATGATCTGCACATCTGGGCAGTCAGTACCACTGAAATTGCGATGACAGCGCACGTGGTACGCCCCAATCTGGAGAATGACGATGCGATGCTCAGAGCGGCTAGCGATTTATTGCACGCAAAATTTGACATCGATCACACCACGATCCAGATTGAAAGGTCCGTCAATGAGGCCGATTGTGGCCAAGCTGAAGAAGGAACACTTTAGCGGCGTGATTTTATTTACGGGCGGATGAGGTTGCGAGAAAAGGGAACGCAACTTCCCGATGCCAGTGCATCAATCACAAGTCAGAGGGATCAGTTGGTTTGATCAAAGTGATTGAGGTTGTGTGTGCTACTTGGCACATTGAGCGGTTCTGACGTTTGGGGTTCCATGTGCCCGTCTGGCTGAATTGAAGCTTCAGGTTCCTGGCTTCGTAAATCACTGGTTGCCAATTCGGCTCGCATCAGCATTGAGTCCAGATCAAGGATCCCAAGCAGGTAACCATCATGATCCGCGACAGGGATTTGACGCAATTGCCGACTGCCACGTTGGATTGCAGTTTCCAACGGTTCGTCGATGCGAGCCGGCCCTTGGTAGGTCTTGGGATCAACCAGCTCGTTGGCCGGTGTCAGCGGATCTTTGTTGGTTTTGAGTGCCTGCTGCACATCTCGAAGGTGGAGCATGCCGACAATCACCCCATGGTCGCTGACTACGGGTAACGCTGGCATTGGATTTGTTTGCCAGCTGCGAAAAATTTGCGCTAACGGTGTGTCCATGGAGATACAGGCATGAGTGGCTATCATTGCCTGTTTGACAGTCAGGCCTCGGACGGACTCCAATGTCTCCACTTGCTTCGCCTCAGCCAGCCCGGCATAACCGATAAAGATAGCAATGAAGGCGAGAATCCAGAGGCCAGAATTCAGAGCAATGAAGGCCATGCCAGCGGCACAGACAAGGCCAACTCGTGATGCAATCCAAGTGGCTTTACGGTAGCTGAGGAACATGGCCAGCAGGCTTCGAAATACACGCCCGCCATCCATGGGAAATGCTGGAAGCATGTTGAACAGGATTAGCATCGAATTGACGCCGACCAACATCATCGCATAACCCGTCCAGGAAGGGCGTGTCAAAACCGCTTCCATCGTATCGACCATCTGTTGATCCATGCCGTTTCCAAAGATCGCTGCGGTGATGGCTCCCTTGAAGGCATACAACACCGCTTCGTTTGAAAAGGCGAAAAAACCACCCAGCAGTAGAGCCACAATCACGACATTCACGGCAGGCCCCGCAACGGCGACCACCAGTTCCTGCCATGGAATTCGGGGCATTGATTTCAGTCGAGCAACCCCGCCAATGGGCAGCAAGGTGATGTCCACTGCTCCGATACCGAATCGCTTGGCTGCCAGAACGTGCCCATATTCATGCAAGGTCACACAGAAATAGACACCCATCAATTGAGCAACGGCATACAGAACGCCGACAGGGCCGTCGCCAGATGCTTCCAGTGCGATGAAGGCGATCATCAAGCCAAAGGACCAGTGGATGTAGAGTCCGGTCCCAAAGAACGTGCCAAGTTTTAGTCGTCGATTCAACACACTTTCCGATAAAACGCGTCTCCGTCACAATGAGGCTGGCCGAATTTTGACCGCGAAGGGACGCTAGTTGCTACTATCGTAGCGAAAACAGTAAATGAAACGAGATGCGGTCTTTGATCCTCCTTACCTACCTTCACCAAGAGTGTGTCCGAAATGTTACGTCATAAGCTGATTCACCCGCAAATCAATGCTATTTTGGCCGCATCTGGCCATCACAGTACGGTGCTGATCGCTGACGGGAACTACCCGGCAGCGAGTAAGCGAGGACCCCGTGCAGAGTTGATCAGTCTGAATTTGATGCCAGGTGTTCCGACTTGCAATCAGGTTCTGGAAGCGGTTCTGTCAGCCGTTCCCGTGGAAACGATCCAGACCATGGAGACCGAAACAAGCGGTCCTTATGCTTTGGATGGCGATCCGCCGGTCTGGGACGACTACCGAAGAACGATCAAAGAAGCAGGCATCGACCTGGAATTGGAATCCATCGATAAGTGGAAGTTCTATGATGCTGTCAGTACCCCGGACCATGTGTTAACGATTCAAACGGCCGACCAACAGCGTTATGCAAATATTCTGCTGCAAATTGGTGTTCGCATGGACTGAGTGCCAGGCTCTGACATGGTTCAATGCCCCAATCTCTGCTCACGCAGATTTCGCACCAGGGGCTCCCGCTTCGATCACGAACGAAGCGGTGGTCGTGATCGGCGAGTCAGGTTTCTCAACCTGAGGGGTTGCCCGAAAATGGGTCGTCCATGTTTCAGGTGTGACTTCGCAAGACACATAACCACGATTTGTGTTGTGCCATTTGACAAAATCATTCTGGGCTGCGGCCCGTTCGTATTCGCGGATCGGTTTGCCACCGTTTCCACCAGAAGTCATCGAGGTGCCAACCAGTTCGGTGCCCACGATCGGTGAATCAGGCTTCTCAAAATCCAGTTGCAAGTCATTGACCCAGTTCACGTGAATATCACCTGTCAGTACTACTGGATTGGAGATTTTTTGGTCATGAAAGAAGTTCAATAATCGGCGACGACTGATCTCGTACCCGGGCCATTGGTCCATGCTGTACCGTCGGTCATTCCCTTCGCCGCGATTCAGTGGAGCCATCATCACCTGCTGGGCCAGTACATTCCATGTCGCCTGTGATTCTGTAAGGTTGGACATCAACCAGTTTTCCTGGGCCTTGCCCAGCATGGTTGTGTTGGAATCAAACACCTTTCCTGTCATGGGTTTCTGGTGATCACCGTTGGGTTGGTCAGTGCGGTATTGCCGGGTATCGAGCACCTGGAAATTCGCCAGTTTTCCATATTGGCAACTACGATACAGAGTCATGTCAGGGCCCTGTGGAAATGATCGCCGCCGCAGTGGCATGAATTCGTAATAAGCTTGATACGCATTCTTGCGTCGCATCAAAAAGGATTCCGGTGAGATCCCCTCCTCCTCTGAAACAAGATTGGCGTAGTTGTTGTCAAATTCGTGATCGTCCCAGGTCACGATCCAAGGGAACAATCGATGCGTTTCCTGAAGCATCGTGTCGAGTCGGTATTGCGAATACCGAGTGCGGTAATCCTGGAGTGTCTCAATCTCATTGCCGATGTGTTTCCGGGGTCGATTGTTTTGGCCACCGTACTCGTAAATGTAATCTCCCAGATGAATGACGAGGTCCAGATCCTCCTGCTGCATGTGGGGATACCCGTTGAAGTAACCGCTCTCGTAGTGCTGGCAGCTGGTGAATGCAAAGCGGACACGATCTGGCATTGCTTGCGGTTCGGGGGCGGTTCGGGTGCGCCCTGTGGGGCTGGTTTGCTTGCCCACGTGAAATCGATAGAAGTACCAACGGTATGGTTTTAGTCCCGCCACCTCAACATGCACTGAGTGCCCCAGTTGCGGCATGGCGCTGGTGTGACCACGACGCACGATGTTGGTAAAGGATTCATCGGTGGCAACTTCCCATTTGGTTGCAATGGGTGCGTTGGGTAGATCGTCTCCGGTCAGTGGTGATGGCGCAAGACGTGTCCAGATGACAACACCGTCCGGTTCCGGGTCTCCTGAAGCCACGCCCAGGGTGAACGGGTCATCACGGAATTCGTGACTCTTGCCAGGAATTTCATCGGCCATGGCTGCGAAAGAGGGAATGGCCGAGACCGCTGCCATGTACTGGATGAAATTTCGGCGCTCGATGCCGTAGCCACGCTGAGCTGTTTGCTTGGTGTGTTGTGTCATGGATATCATGTTTCCGGATTGAATACCATTCTGCCCACTGCTTGATGAATGATCGTTTGCTATCTGCGGCTATCTGCGGGGCGAAGTCGATCGGATCCCTCCACAGAGATCATCAACTCTTTCAGTTCTGTGACCTTTTGGGGGTGTTTCAGAGCAAGGTTGGTTGTTTCTCCAATGTCGTTTTCCAGGTCGTAAAGTTCATCGACCTTCTGACGATCATCCTCCACGGCATAGCCATAGAAGAACGCTTTGGGTTTCAGGTACTTCCACTTACCCAGACGGATTCCCGCACCTTGGAAATAAAACTGATCGCGTCCGGATTCCTGCTTGCCCAACAGGAGTTGTGTTTGATTGATGCCATCGATGTAACGGTCTGCAGGCGGTGTAAAACCAGCCAACGCCGCAAAGGTCGGCATGAAGTCAATTGTGGCAAAGATGGCATCCGAAGTTCTTCCCGCAGGAACCTTGTCCGGCCAGCGAACAATGCACGGCAATCGATAGCCACCTTCATAGGGAGAACCTTTTCCATTTCTCAGTGGACCTGCGTCACCCCAGAAAATCGATCCCTCGGGATGCCCCTTCTTTTTCTTTGTGTACTTGTCCTGATTCCATGGACCGTTATCGCTTGTGTAGATGACAAGCGTGTTCTCGCGCAAACCAAGTTCATCAACGGTATCAAGCAGGCGGCCTGTTTCGTAATCAAATTCCTCCACTACATCGCCATACAGGTCTCCCTCTGATTTGCCACGAAATCGCTCTGAAGCATCAATGATGGTGTGCATCATGGTATGTGCCACATACAGCACAAATGGTTTCCCGGAATCGCGGCGATTCTCGAGGTAGTCAATTGCCTTGTTCGTGTACAGTGTGGTCAGGCTGCCCATGTCCCGAGTCGATCCCACCTTCTCATTGTTCTCGTGAAATGTCACCCCACCGCCATCGTTCGCCCCAAGAGTGCCAAAGTAATATTCAAAACCTTGCGCATTAGGCATGCGTTCGATGATCGGCTTGCGATTGGAAACATCCCACTTTCCAATGCAGGCGGTTTGGTAACCCGCATCCCGCAATTTTTCAGCGAAGGTGATTTCGCTGGCTGGCATGCCCCAACCTTTACTGCGGATGGGATGTCGGCCAGTAAGCAACGCTGAGCGGGAAGGACCACACACGGTCTGTGAATAAAACGAGGTGAACCGGGTGCCTTCAACGGCAAGCTGATCCAGTCGTGGTGTTTTGTTGAGCGCACTTCCATAGCAGCCCACATCTCCATAGCCCTGATCATCAGTGAAAATGATCAGGATGTTCGGCTTCTCAGCTGCACTTGCCGTTGCCGATACCAGTACAAGCAGAACCTTCAAAATCATCCAACGGTGCAGGAAGCATCGGTTGAGGAAGATAAGGGTGGCTGGCTGCGGTTTGATTTGCTCTTTCATTTGAACATGCATGTATTCAATACCTGTAAGTTGTCGTTATCGTTGGGATTCATTGTCACGATTGTAATCGTGAATGTGTGGTGTGAATTCTGTTCGTGATTCAAGACACTTTTTCTTGCGTGAAGGCCACGATGAGTTTGCCGTTGCTTGCCAGATTCGTACCCGTTTGATTTCATGCCATGTGGTGCCCAGAGTCAGCGAGACAAGGTTCTTGGGCATGCCGATTTGCGCTGCTTTGGCGTACGCCACGTGATGTCCCATTCGGAATAGAGCTTCATCGTCCACAACCTCCAGTACAGCGGTGTACCATTGACGTGCCTGGACCTGCAGTGATTGTTGGTCCAGCAACAGGTCTTCGATAATGGTTTTGTCTTTTTGCTTTCGGATGTGTTGCAGTAGAAAACCCTGTTCGATGAAGTCGTTGTTGGGGTTCGCCCATGCAGAAACAATGTGACCAGTGACTTTGGGTCGGTTGTCTATCGCAATGCGAAAGCACTGGTGGTGCCACGGTTCGGTCATCTCTCCGTAGCGAAACGTGACCTCAATGACCAAATTGTTCGCGTTGATGCCCCGATAGGAGGCAACGGGCGTGTGACCCATTCCAGGCTTCCAAGTTGAACGCCAGATATTCTGTTCTCCGGATCTGGTCCAGAGACCGGCAGAGGCTTGTACTTTGGTGGCGCCGGAAAATCTGGCAATGGTTTTGCCGCCACGTTGTAATGAGCCATCGTCATCCAGAATCAGGGCACCACGCTTTGCGAGCCATGTATCGACAGGCGTTGTGCCCGATTTCCCAGCTTCATTTGGTTCAGTCGCACGACATGGTGTGTGACCAAGTGGTGTCACCAGCCAGCAGCCGAGAACGATCAGAAACACCTGTTTCTGAGAAGATTTGAAGGGCGTTTGCATGCAGATGCCGGGGTGAGTGCTGCGTGGCTTTCCAACGTACGATTTTACTTTTCAGGTTTGCTGTCTGGTCCGGGTAGCGAAACACCCTTGGGCAAAAATGAA